>NZ_JBIVXL010000002.1:68534-400569 GCF_044769225.1 Paenarthrobacter sp. NPDC090522 | reverse complement strand
CCCCCCCCCCCCCCGCCCCCCCCCCCCCCCCCCCCCCCCCGCCCCCCCCCCCCCCCCCCCCCCCCCCCCCCCGGGGGGGGGGGGGGGGCCCCCCCACGTCGTTAATCGCCGCGGGGCAAAAGGCGCAGGACAAGCATCGCGAGGTCACTTAGCGCCATCAGGCGGCCCGTCATGGGCTCTAAGTGACCCCGCGTTGGCTTAGGACGCGTTGTACCCGTAGGGGTTGTTCTTCTGCCAACGCCAGTGGTCCTCGCACATCTGGTCCACGGTCTTGGTGGTGGACCATCCGAGGTCGGCCAGTGCCGAGGAAGCGTCGGCCCAGAAGGCAGGGAGGTCGCCTGCCCGGCGCCCGGTGATCTCGTAGGGGATCGGCTGCCCAACGGCCTTCTCGAAGGAGCGCAGGACTTCCAGTACGGAGGAACCCTTGCCCGAACCGAGGTTCCAGCGGCGCACACCGGCGCGGGTGGCGATGTGGTTCAGCGCTGCGACGTGTCCATCCGCGAGGTCCACCACGTGGATGTAGTCGCGCTGGGCGGTGCCATCCGGGGTGTCGTAGTCGCCGCCGAAGACCATGAGTTTCTCGCGGCGACCCACGGCTACCTGGGCGATGAACGGCACAAGGTTGTTCGGGATGCCCTGGGGGTCTTCGCCGATCCGGCCGGAGGGGTGCGCGCCAACCGGGTTGAAGTAGCGCAGCAGTGCTATGTGCCAGCGGTCGTCCGCGTTGCCAAGGTCGGAGAGGATGTCTTCGATCTGTTCCTTGGTGCGGCCGTAGGGGTTGTTGGCGCCGATCTCCATTTTTTCGATGTAGGGGATCGGGTTGTGCTCGCCGTAGACGGTGGCCGAGGAACTGAAGACGATGGAACGGACGTTGTGCTTGTCCATGGCGCGGAGCAGGTTCAGGGTGCCCACAATGTTGTTGTAGTAGTAGGCGAGCGGTTCCTGGACGGACTCACCGACGGCCTTGAGGCCGGCGAAGTGGATCACGGCGTCGATCTGGTGCTGGTCGAACACGGCCTCGACGGCGGGTTCGTCCACCAGGTCCACCTCGTGGAAGGCGGCGGTCTTGCCGGTCAACTCGGAGACCCGGCGCAGCGACTCTTCGCTGGAGTTCACGAGGTTGTCGAGGACGACGACGTCGTGGCCGGCTTCCTGGAGGGACAAAACGGTGTGCGAACCGATGTAGCCGGTGCCACCCGTGACAAGAATTTTCATGGTGTCTACGCTATCCGAAAGTAGAGGCACGCCGCTCAGTGTTGAGCGGTGTTGAAGCACGTTCGTGCTAGAAAATACTGGTGCCCAAAATTGTTGATGCCGAAGCCCGGCGCCAGGAAGTCGTCCAAGCAGTATTCCGCATCATAGCCAGCGACGGCTTGGAAAGGGCATCCCTCCGGGAAGTGGCCGACGAGGCAGGGCTGGCCGTGGGCTCCGTACGGCACTACTTTTCCAGCAGCGACGAACTCTTGGTGTTCTCTTTTGGAACCGTTATCGACCGCATCACGGCCCGCCTCGAGGCCGCGCTGGATACTGTCCGGGATCACGCCGCAGGCAGCCCGGAACGCCATGCCTCCGTACTCAATCTCTTGGGCCAGTTCCTTCCCCTGGACGAGGAATCCGCCGTCGACGCCTGCGTCTGGATGGCGTTCCGGCATGCCGCCCGCATCAACCCTGTGTTTGCCGCCGAGGCGGAACGCAGCCACCGGTCCGTCGCCGCCGTCGTGGGTCAACTCATTGTCCTCCTGAGCCCGGGGGAGGCCGGAGCGCCGCAAAACCTGGTGACCGAGGCCGAACGGCTGCTCGCCACCCTGGACGGACTGTGCATGCACGCGTTGCTGCAGCCGGAGTGGATGACGGCGGAAATGTGCAGTGACGTGTTGACGGCCCACCTGGCAGTCTTTGACGCTGTTCCTGCCGCCGGCTAGGCCAAAGCGGTTGCGCCTCCGCCGTTAACGTGGCGGCGCTTCGGGAATAGACTGGGACATGTCGGGAACCTGCCCAAGGGAGGAATTCGGATGCATGAGTCAGGCGGCCCGGGATGGCGCATCACCATGGACACGTCCGGGCCGATGCTCATCGCGTTGTACTTGCGTGATGTGGCCGGACTCGACGGTGCCGGAAAACCGATGCTCTCCCATGCTTCTCCCAAGGTCCGCCACGCCGACCACAGCCACCTCACCTCGGACGTTGGCGGCATCAGTGCGTTGAAGACAGAGTGGGAGGCCTGGTGGGAGAAGCTCGTGAAGTCTTATCCCAAACCCGCACTGGAGTTGGCGCCCCCGAGCTTCAAGGCCTTCGGAAATTCCCCTGCCCTCCAGCGCGTCCTGCAAGCCCATTTCGGTTCGGCCCTGGGTTGGGCCACCGACAGGATCGATGAATACGCGGACATGGAGGCTGCCCGCGAAGCGAACGGGATCACGAGCGTCCTCAACGAGATGGTGGAGGACCGGTTGCTGGAAGTCGGCCGGAGGTCGCGCGATTTCGATCTAACCATCATCGAGCTGCCCCTCAACGAGCCGCGCGCCTGGTACCTCGAACCCAGCACCATGATCATGAGCCACCGGCTGCTGTCGCAGCCCGACGTGTTCCGGAGCTACGTCCAACCGGTGGTTGAGCTGCTCGCCTGACCAGACGTTAGGTGGTGGGGGCCGAAACCGTGATGGTCAGCGTATCCGACGGCGCTGCCGCGTCGGTCCAGCCGTTGCGCTTCTCCCGATTCCAGGTGTGCCCGGCTACGTCCACTTGTGTGATGGACAGTTCCTTGGCATTCGCCACGGCCCAGTGCCCGATCGCCCAGGCCTGGGTCCCCGTCACGTCCACATGCACCGAGCGTCCCTCGACGCTGCTCGCCTGGGCGCCGAACGCCGTCGTGAGTTCATTGACGACGGCGGCAGGGTCACCTGCCGCGTCGGGCATCCGGAGTTCGCAACTCAAAGCGGACTCGGAATGGCCCGTCAGTGCAGAGGCAAAGGCGCGGCCCATGGGCTCATGCTGCGCGTAGGCGCGGGGGAACGCGGATCGCTGGACGGCCTGGGCAGCTTGGGTTACTTCCATGCTCTCGTAGCCCGGGATCTTTGCCAGTCCGTCGTAGAAGGCGTTGGCCGCATACACAGGGTCCATGACCTGCGCCTCGGTGCCCCAGCCCTGCGATGGCCGTTGTTGGAAGAGCCCTCGGGAATCAGGGCCCGCCTCGTCACCGTAGTTGATGTTGCGCAACCGGGATTCCTGCATGGCCGTGGCGAGGGCGATGCTCGCAGCACGAGGAGGCATGCCGCGGCGGACGGAGATGGCCGCGATAAGGGATGCGTTGGCGGATTGGTCGGTAGCGAGTTCGTAACTCTCAGACCCCACCACAGCGACGCAGCGCTCCGAGACAAGGGTCTCGGAGCGCTGCAGCACTGCGACTATTGCGTAGATGGCGCCTGCCACGAGGGCCAAGGCCAACACCGCCACGATGGCGCGGCGCAAGCGGCGCATGGTTTCTCTCCCCCTAGTTGGCGTGCAGAGCCTCGTTCAGTTCCACGGTCTGGCCTGCCCGCGGCAGGACCTCAACGCCACCGGTGGTGGAGTTACGGCGGAACAGGAGGTTTGGAACGCCGGAGAGTTCGACGGCCTTGATGATCTTGCTGGTGTCCTCGCCGTTCTCGTCCTTCGGGCCCGGAACACGGACGCGGGTGCCAGCCGTGACGTACAGTCCGGCTTCGACCACGGAATCGTCGCCGATGCTGATGCCAACGCCGGAGTTGGCGCCGAGCAGTACCCGCTCACCGAGGGCAATCTTTTCCTTGCCGCCACCGGAGAGCGTGCCCATGATGGACGCGCCACCGCCAACGTCCGTGCCGTCCCCTGCCACAACACCCGCGGAGATACGGCCTTCAACCATGGACGTGCCCAAGGTGCCGGCGTTGAAGTTCACAAAGCCCTCGTGCATCACGGTGGTGCCCTCGGCCAGGTGTGCACCCAAGCGGACGCGGTCTGCGTCGGCAATACGAACGCCGGTGGGAACCACATAGTCCACCATGCGCGGGAACTTGTCCACGCCGTAGACAACCACATTGCCGCGCTTGCGCAGGCGGGCGCGCGTCAGTTCGAAGCCTTCCACGGCTGCAGGGCCGAAGTTGGTCCACACGACGTTGGGCAGCTTGCCGAAGACGCCGTCCAGGTTGATGCTGTTCGGCTTGACCAGGCGGTGCGAGAGCAGGTGCAGGCGGAGGTAGGCGTCGGCGGTGTCTGCCGGGGCGGCGTCCAGATCGATCTGAGCAAAGACAACCTTCTGCTCCGTGCCCCGGTCGGCATCCTTGCCTTCTTCGGCAAGGGCGGTAAGGGAGGGGTCGGCGTTTTCAACGTCGCGAAGGGTTTCGGCGGCTACGCCCAGCGACGGGGCCGGGTACCAGACGTCCAGAACGGTGGCTTCCCCGGAGGCCGAGGTAGCGATCGTGGCGAGGCCGAATCCGTAGGCCGATCGGTCGTTAACGGGCGCGCTTGCGGGCACAGCAGAAGAAGCAGTTTCAGTCATGGGGCCAAGTGTATCGATCACGTGCAGCGCGGCTGAAACCCGTTCCACGGACTGGGAGGTCGCATTTCCCGTCGAAGGGGTGAACGCCATGGCGTTAAGGTGGAAGGGTGACCCCGAACCCTGCACCTGCCCTCCTTGACCTGCGCCAGGATGTCGCTTTGCTGACGGCCGCGCTCATCGACGTGAACAGCGTCTCCGGGAACGAAACCGAGCTCGCCGACGCCGTGGAATCCGCCCTGCGTGCGATTCCCCAGTACACCGTGGTGCGCGACGGCGACGCGATCATTGCCCGGACTGAACTGGGCCGCTCTGAGCGGGTCATCCTGGCTGGCCATCTGGACACGGTTCCGCTGCCCACCGTACCGGGCTCGCTGGGGACCGTTCCAGCCACCTGGGAGTCGGGCGTCCCGGGCGAGGGTGTGCTCTACGGCCGCGGGACCACGGACATGAAGGGCGGCGTCGCGGTCCAGCTTGCGCTGGCGGCGACACTGTTCGACGGCGGTCGGCAGCCGGACAAGGATGTCACCTTTGTCTTTTATGACCACGAGGAAGTGGAAGCGGTGAAGAGCGGTTTGGGCCGCTTGGTCCGCAACCATGGGGACCTGCTGGACGGCGATTTCGCAATCCTCCTGGAACCGACGCACGGAACCGTGGAGGGAGGCTGCAACGGAACCAGCCGTTTCGAGGCCACCACGGTGGGCGAGACGGCACACTCTGCCCGCGCCTGGATGGGCAGCAATGCGATCCACGCGGCGGCGCCCATCCTTGCCCGGCTGGCTGCCTATGAGCCACGGACCATCAATGTTGACGGCCTGGAATACCGCGAAAGCCTTAACGCCGTGAAGATTAACGGCGGTACTGCCGGCAATGTGATCCCTGACCGCTGCGTGGTGGAGATCAATTACCGCTTCGCACCGGACAAGACACCGGACCAGGCCGAGGCGCACGTCCGCGAACTCCTGGAGGGCTTCGACGTCGTCCGCACCGACGCCGCAGCCGGAGCGCGCCCTGGACTGAACCACCCTGCCGCGGCGTCCTTCGTTGCCGCAGTGGGAGCCGAGCCCAAGCCCAAATACGGCTGGACCGACGTCGCGCGTTTCAGCGAGTTGGGCATTCCGGCGGTGAATTTCGGACCGGGCGATCCGCTGCTGGCGCACAAAGACAACGAACACGTCGACGCCGACGCCATCCGTGAGTGCCTCCGCGCGCTGCGGACGTGGCTGGGACAGTAGACACCGAACGGCTGAAAGACGAGGAGGGGTCCCCAGCCATGCGGCTGGGGACCCCTCCTGATTGCCCGGGTGGCTGCTACTTGCTTGGGCCTGAAGTATCTTTGTGCTCCGGCGCCGGAACCACATTCTGGGCATCGGGATCGTTGCCGGTGCCTTCAAGGCCTGTGCGGATTGTTGCTGGGGCAACCCCTCCCGCCGCTTTCCTGGACCCGCGGCGTTCAATCCAGATGGCAATCCGGGACACCGTGAGGTTGATCAGGATGTAGATGGCGGCACCCACGAAGAACGCGGGGAACAGGAAATCGGGGCCAAGGAAGTCGGCCATGATCTGGATCTTGCGGAGCAGTTCCTCGTAGCCGACGATGTAGCCCAGTGAGGTGTCCTTGAGGAGCACCACGAGCTGGGCCACCAGGGACGGAAGCATCCGCCGGGTAGCCTGCGGGAACTCGATGATCATCCGCGACTGGAAGCTCCGCAGGCCGATCGCCAAACCGGCCTCACGCTGTCCCTTGGGAAGCGACTGGATACCGGCCCGGAGGATCTCCGCGAAGATGGCCGCGTTGTAAAGGACCAGGCCCGCGACGACTGCGACGAACTGGCCGGTGGCGAAAACCAGCAGCACGAACAACATCATGAGGACCACGGGCATGCCGCGGAGGAACTCCAGGACAACCTGCGTTGGAACCCGGATCCAGGAAATGAGCGAAATCCGGAGCAGGCAGAGGGCAATCCCGAGGGGGAACGCGATGACGGCGGCCACTGCGGCTGCCACCAGCGTGGACACGATGCCCTGGCCGATCAGGTTCCAGACGTCCGGAGCCATGGGGCCGTAGAAGATTTCCCAACGGTCGGCGTCGAAAATTCCCTGCTGCGCAAGAGTCGTGACCGCCAGGGCAAGGACGCCCAGGATGATCAGGATGCCGGCAGCGGATCCGAGCAGCGAATAGAGGCGGGCCTTGGGGCCGGGGACGTCGTACAGGACCGATGTCATCGGGCAATCGCCACCTTTCGTTCGACGAAGTGCGCAAGGAGACCAAGTGGCACGGTGATCAGCAGGTAGAAGAACGCGACGCCGAGCAGGATCCACAGGACCTGGTCGCCGTAGTCATTGGAGAGCTTGCGGCCGTAGCCGAAGAGTTCAAGGACAAAGAAGGCGCCGGCTACCGATGAGTTCTTCACCAGGGCGATCACAATGTTGATCAACGGCGGAACCACCGTCCTGAGGGCCTGCGGGAGGACGATGAAACCCAGGACCTGGGTGAAGGTCATTCCGATGCTTCGTGCCGCTTCGGCCTGGCCCACGGGAACGCTGTTCACACCGGAGCGGACGGCTTCGGCGACGAACGCTGCGGTGTACGAGCTCAGGGCAATGATGGCCGCGACCTCGAACTGGTCGAATTTGATGCCAAGCCGGGGAAGGACAATGGCGGAGAAGAAGAAGATGATCGTCAGCGGAGTGTTTCGGGCGACTTCCACGTAGAACATGCTGAAGCCGCGCAATGCAGCAACAGGCGAAACCCTCATGGCGGCGAGGATGGTGCCCACGATGAGGGCGATGACTCCGGAAATGACGGAGAGATAGAGGGTGCGGAGAAATCCGTCCCAGTATTGGGGGAGGCTTGCTATGACGGCGTCCATGGCTTCCTTTGGCTGCAGCTAATCACGGAACAGGGTCCTTGGTTTCAGTAACTGCCGCCGCCCTGTGAGGAGCGGCGGCAGTTACCGGACACCGACTAGTAGCGGTTGATGGCAGGAAGTTCAGGTGTGGTCTTGATGACCTTGCCTGCCGTTGCTTCCCAGGCCTTCTTGTAGTCGCCATCCTTCTGGAGGGCTTCCAGCTGGTCGTTGATCCAGTTGCGGAAGGTGGTGTCGTCCTTCTTCAGGCCGATGCCGTAGGGCTCCTTGGTGAAGGTCTCGTCCGAGGCGAGCTTGAAGGCGTCCGGTTCCTTGTCCACGTAACCGGCCAGGATCACGTTGTCCGTGGTCACTGCGACAACCTGCTTGTTGCGCAGCGGCTCCAGGCATGCGGTGTAAGTAGCGGCCGGAACAACTTCAGCACCGTACTTTTCGGCGATGGTCTTGGCAGGGGTGGAGCCGGTCACGGAGCATACCTTCTTGCCCTTGACGTCCTCCGGCTTGGTGATGGAGTTGTCATCCTTGTTCACCAGCAGCGCCTGGCCTGCCTCGTAGTACGGTCCGGCGAAGGAGACCTTTTCCTTGCGGGCGTCGTTGATGGTGTACGTGGCGATGACCAGATCCACACGGCCCTGCTCGATGAACGATTCGCGGTTCTGCGAAACGGTCTCGACCCATTCGATCTTGTCCGCGGGGATGCCCAGCTTGGCTGCAATGGCCTTGCCGATTTCAACGTCGAAACCAACAGGCTTGCCGTCCAGGCCCTTCTGGCCGAAGAGCGGCTGGTCGAACTTGGTGCCGATGGTGATCTTCTGGGCCTTGTTGAGCTTCTCCATGGTGGTGCCGGCTTCAAAGCTCGCCGAGGCAACCGGGGGAGTGGTGGAGCTCCCGCCACCACCGCAGGCGCTGAGCGAGAGGGCCAGCGCAGCTGATGCGGCGACCAGGAGGGACTTCCTCCGGGTGAACAGAGACTTCATGACGTTCCTTTCATTGATAGGCCGCTTTACGGCCGGGTGCGTTTCCTTGCGGCCTGGGTGCGGGCCGGCAGGGAGCTAGTGGGTCAGGAGTTTGGACAGGAAGTCCTTGGCGCGGCTGCTCTTCGGATTCGTGAAGAATTCCTCGGGCGCCGCGTCCTCGACGATTTGGCCGTCTGCCATGAACACCACGCGGTCAGCCGCTTTCCGGGCAAATCCCATCTCGTGGGTGACCACGATCATGGTCATGCCTTCCTTGGCGAGCTGGATCATGACGTCCAGGACCTCGTTGATCATTTCGGGGTCCAAGGCCGAGGTGGGTTCGTCGAAAAGCATCACCTTGGGCTTCATGGCCAGCGCGCGGGCGATTGCGACACGTTGCTGCTGGCCGCCTGAGAGCTGCGCGGGAAGCTTCGGTGCCTGATGCCCAACGCCTACACGCTCCAGGAGCGCCATGGCCTCGCGCTCCGCGGTGCCTTTGGCTACGCCCTTGACCTTGATGGGGCCCAGGGTGACGTTCTCCAGGATCGTCTTGTGGGCGAACAGGTTGAAGGACTGAAAGACCATTCCGACGTCGGCTCGCAGGTGGGCGAGTTCCTTGCCTTCTTCGGGAAGCTTCTTTCCGTCGATCGAGATGTCGCCGTCGTCGATCGTTTCCAAACGGTTGATGGCACGGCACAAAGTGGACTTACCGGAACCGGAGGGTCCGATGACCACTACAACCTCACCCTTCTTGACCTGAAGGTTGATGTCTTTGAGGACGTGCAATTGACCGTAGTGTTTGTTGACGCTGTTCAGGGAGACGAGCGCATCGCCGGACACTTGAGTAGTCATAGCTCGAATCTAGCGAACAAGTAAGTAAATATGACCACGGTCACGGCAAGTTCTTTCAGATCGTGACTGAACAGAAACCTGCTTTCCAGCGATATATCAGACTGCAATGCAAACACACGGGTCAACGGGCAGTGCACCCCTGCAATAGCGCTAGCCTTGGGCAATGAGTATCAGCCAGCACCCAGTTCCCAGCCCCGACGCGAACGGTCGCGTGGGGAGCAGCGCGCCACTTCCATCACCGGTTGCGCCAGCTAAACACAAAGGCCCACTGGAACTGCGACGGAAACAGGCTGACACCGGTATGTCCGACCAGCATTTGCTGGACACCAGCGGCGCCGGACAGTTCATTCATACGGACCCGTGGCGCGTGTTGCGCATTCAAAGCGAATTCGTCGAGGGCTTCGGTGCGTTGGCAGACATTGGTCCCGCGGTGAGCGTTTTTGGCTCTGCCCGGACACGCCCCGGAACCGAGTACTACGAAATGGCCGTGGATGTAGGCCGGAAATTGGCCGAAGCCGGGGTGGCTGTCATCACCGGTGGCGGACCGGGCTCCATGGAAGCGGCCAACAAGGGCGCCGTCGAAGGCAATGGCGTCTCAGTGGGCCTCGGCATTGAGCTGCCCTTCGAACAGGGACTCAACCAATGGGTGGACCTGGGTATCAACTTCCGTTACTTCTTCGCCCGGAAGACGATGTTCGTGAAGTACGCGCAAGGCTTCGTGGTTCTCCCCGGCGGACTCGGCACCCTCGACGAGCTCTTCGAGGCCATGGTCTTGGTCCAGACGCGAAAGGTCACGTCGTTCCCGATCGTGCTCCTGGGGGTCCGCTTCTGGGGTCCGATGATCGAATGGATCCGGGACACGCTGGTTGCCGAAGGCATGGTGTCTGAGAAGGACCTGGATCTCATCCAGCTCGTGGACGATCCTGCGGACGCCGTGCATCGGGTGCTCCACGGAACGCCTTTGCCGACGCCCACAGGGGAACAACGCCCGGAGTAGGGATTCCTTTCTGGCACGATGGTCCCTGTGAGCTTTTTCCTCGTGTTTCTCGCAATCGTCCTCGTCGGGGCGGCGTTGTTCTTTGGCGCAGGGATTGTCCGCGGCCGTTCCTTGGGAGCGGGCCTGGACGATCCCACGCCCAATCTGCCCCCGGTCCTCCTTCCGGGGCAGGCCGACGCCACCGACGTTGACGACCTGCGTTTTGCCCTTGGGCTGCGGGGATACCGCATGGACCAAGTGGACCAGGTACTCGACGAGCTCCGTGACCAGTTGCTCGCCAAGGACCGTGAGATTGAGCGGCTCAAAGGCCTCCTGCCCACGGATCCGGACGGCGATGGATCTGTGCGGGCAGCGCAATGAGTGTTCCCCTTCCGCCTGCGCCCGCCGCGGAGGGTGTCACAGCCCGTCTCGGCAAGGTCGTGTTGCGGGCCGGCAACCTGGTTGCCGGCTGGCCGTGGTGGGTCCAGGTGGCCTTGGTGTATCTGGCCGCAAGGCTAGTCAGCGCAGCGATCTTTGCGGCCGCCGCCATTCATCAAGGGACCAATCCGTGGTTCCCGCCGGCGCCGGATTACTGGAAATTCATCACCATCTGGGATGGTCGCTGGTACCAGCAGGCCGCCGACAACGGCTACCCCTCGGAGCTGCCCGTTGACCAGAACGGCGTGGTCAAGGAAAACGCCTGGGCGTTCTACGCACTGTTCCCTTTCCTGGCGCGGGGTGTTGGCGCCATCACCGGACTTGGCACACTGCAGTCCCTGACGGCGATCGCAATGGTTGCGGGGTTGTTCGCCGCTTTGGTGATTTTTAAGCTGTTCCGGGAAGTGACGGGCCGGCGTGCCGCCATGTGGGGTGTGGTTTTCGTTTCCACGTTTCCCATCTCTCCGATCCTCCAGGTCCCCTACGCGGAGTCGTTGAACCTGCTCTTGTTGGCAGCTTCGCTTTTGTTGGTGGTGCGGCGCCGCTACGTTGCGGCCATCCCGGTGGTAGTCCTCATGTGCTTTTCGCGGCCAACGGGTGTTCCCTTTGCTGCAATGCTTGGGCTGCTCCTGCTGTGGCGGCTATGGCGGCGGTTCGGCCCGGCACGGCAAAGCGACGCGGCCACGTCGAAGGGGTCGCTGTGGTCCCTGGCTGTCCTGGTGTGCATCACCGGAGCTGCCGCGCTGGCCTGGCCGGTGATTGCCTGGGCCGTGACGGGTGATCCCGCGGCTTATACGCGTACTGAGACCGCCTGGCGGGGCGATGAGCTGGTCCCCTTCAAGCCGTGGTTTGATACGGGACGCATGCTCTTCGGCCCTGTCCTGGGAGTCCTCGCCCCGTTCGTCTTTGCCGGCCTCTTTGTGTTGGCCATGGTGTCCAAGCCCGTCCGGGCCTTGGGAATGGAGCTGCGGCTTTGGTGCGCGTGCTACATGGGCTACCTGTTGGTATTCCTGCATCCGCAGACCAGTACGTTCCGGATGCTGCTGCCCCTTTTTCCGTTGGCCCTGGGTGCCGCACTGCTTTCGAAATCAAAGGCATACCGCGGCGCCGTGGTGGTCATGTTCCTGCTCCTCCAGATCGTCTGGGTGGTGTGGCTTTGGGCCTGGGCGCAATTGCCCGGAGGCGGGGACTACCCGCCGTGAATTAGTCCATTGATTCGCTACGGGCGGGTAAGTACGGGATAATGAAATACGAGCAAGGACAAAAGCACCGAAAAGTGCCCGGCCAAGGCGGCCTCCCAAGCGTTGCCGCCGGCTGCAATTGCGACGCGGATCCAGCCCGGCCGGGTTGGGCGTGACTTGGGACAAATGGAGGGGATTTTCCTAATGGCGGCTATGAAACCACGTACTGGCGACGGCCCTATGGAAGTGACCAAAGAGGGACGCAGCCTGATTATGCGTGTGCCGCTCGAAGGCGGTGGGCGGCTTGTCGTCGAGCTCAATGCCGCAGAAGCGGAGAACCTCAAGGAATGCCTGGTGGGCGTTACCGAATAGATGCACAAAAACATGGCCCGGCGCATGCCGGGCCTTGTTTTTGTTTAAGCATGGTCAGTTTGTTTTTGCCGGGCGGTAATCAACGCCCGGAAAGCCGAATTGCTATTTCTTGACCGCTACCAGAAGGCCGTCGCCGGTGGGAAGCATTGACGAGACCAGGCGGTCGTCATCGCGAATGGTCTTCCCAACCTGTCGCAGGACTGCCGTGGTGGCCTCCCGCGCAGCGGGATTGGAGACCCTGTCCTTGTCCAGGGCATCGTTGATCACCAGGGTGCCCCGCGACTTGAGGAGCCGCACGGCTTGGTCCACGTAGCGCGGAAAATTCGGCTTGTCGGCATCGATGAAGACCAGGTCATAGGCGTTGTCGGTCAGTCGGGGGAGGACATCGGCGGCCCGGCCGGAGATGGTGCGGATCCGGTTTGCGGGGGATCCGGACTCCAGGAAGGCCTCACGGGCGGCCTTGAGGTGTTCGACGTCGACGTCGATGGTGGTCAGCACAGCTTGCGGCCCCAGCCCGCGCAGGAGGCAAACACCGGAAACGCCGGCGCCCGAGCCAACTTCCACCACTGTCTGCGCTTTTGATGCCGCGGCCAGGACCGTGAGGACGGCGCCCACGCCCGGACTGACCGGGCTGACGCCCAGTTCAAAGGACCGTTCGCGGGCACGCAGCAAGACCTCGTCCTCAGCAGGCAGGTTTTCTGCATAGGACCAGCTGGTTGACTTGTCGGCACTCATGAAGGGATCCGCTTTCCGCGTGGAGGGGGTTTTCCCTACCAGACTACTGTGTTCCGGCCTGCAAACCGGGCGGTCGTGGTCCGGCGGAGGCTGTGTCCGCGCAGGAGGCCGGGCCCCGGATTGCGCTGTGCGGGGAATGTGCAGCCCGATCAGGAAATTCCCAGACAACCCTGACATGATATTTATCCGTTCACCCACGCGTTGAGCGGCACCGGACTCCGGTGAACCACAGTTTGAGGGGAGTGGACGATGCCGGCATCGCATGCTGCGCCAGTCCAAACATCGGAAAGCCACGAGGCCGCTGCTGAATGGGTTATGCCCAGCTGGGAGGAAGTGGTCACGAACCACTCCGCCAAGGTGTACCGCCTCGCCTATCGCCTGACCGGCAATAAGTTCGACGCCGAAGACCTCACCCAGGAAGTCTTCGTCAGGGTGTTCCGCTCGCTGGAGAACTTCAAGCCCGGAACCCTGGACGGTTGGCTGCACCGCATCACCACCAACCTGTTCCTCGACCAGGCCCGCCGCAAGAGCCGCATCCGCTTTGATGCCCTTGCCGAAGACGCTGAGTCACGGCTTCCCGGCCGCGAGCCGGGACCGGAGCAGAGCTTCGAGCACAACAACCTGGACCTGGATGTCCAGCGCGCCCTGGAGGAATTGCCGCCGGACTTCCGCGCCGCCGTCGTTCTTTGCGATCTTGAGGGTCTGTCCTACGACGAGGTGGCCGAGGCGCTGGGCGTGAAGCTGGGCACCGTCAGGTCTCGGATCCACCGCGGCCGTACCATGCTCCGCGAGAAGCTCGCCCACCGCGACCCGAGGTCGGCAGGGGCGCGCAAGCCGCGCTTGAAGATGCCCCGCATCGCCGGCATCCTCTAGGCAGTCGATGCCGGAACGCCACTCGGTACCGGGGCCTCCGCCCCGGCGCAAAATCGCTGACCTTCGCCATTCCCGGAACCCCGGGCACCTGGACCAATGCACGGATTGCCGCCTGGCCCTCAGGCGTGAGCAACAGTATCTGGAGCGCCTGCGGGACTCGGCTGTGCCCCAGGCCAGTGAGGACCTGACGCAGCGGCTCCTGCAGCGGACGCAGCACTTGGCCGGCGAGTCCGATTCACCTTTCGATGACCTGCGGCCGGCCTCCGCCAGCTGGAGGGGTCTGCGCCTTGCCGGTGTCGCGGCCGGCACGCTGGCCGTGAGCGCTGGTGCGTTGGCAATGTCCGCCTACGCGGTGGCCGGGGATCCCATTCCGGAGGCACGCGCTGCGGCCAGCGGCAGCGTCGCTTCGGTGGCAGGGGCCGTGACGGGTGGTCCCGCGGAACTCATGGTCGAGCAAGGGACCAAGACGGTCCGGGCCGTCAGCCTCGGGCCGGAGCAGCTCGCCTCGCTTCGTGAACAAGGATGGGCTTGCCCGGAGTTGTCCGCGATGGGCTTCCACGTGATATCCGCGGAGGCGACGCTCCACAACGGGCACCCAGCGGTGGAGCTCAAGCTGGAAAGCAACGGACATCACGCCACCGTCCTGGAAGAGCACTTGCCCACGGCATCCCAGCCAACAACGGCGCAGCTCACCCTGACCCAGGGAAGTCCCTGGGGTGCCGTGTACCGGACTCCCTCGGGGATCCTCAGCTATTCCTCGGACCTGCCCGCGGAGAAGGCCGATGACGCCGTCCCCGAACTGGTCCGTGCCGCCGATGCCATGGCGGCCAGTTCGGAAGTGCCAGCCGCAGAGACGTGGTCCGACAGGCTGCTGCGCGGCCTCAGGACCTTGCTGCGCCCTGCTGGTTTATGAGCGGCTTCACAGACAAGGTAATCTTCGTAGCGTGTTTGGAATCAACGGTCCGGAGTTCATAGTCCTCCTCATTATCGGCGTACTCGTCATCGGTCCCAGCCGTTTGCCCGAATACACTCAGAAGCTCGCCAACCTGGTGAAGGAAGTGCGCCGGATGGCCTCCGGGGCCAGGGAGCAAATCAAGGAAGAAGTCGGCATCGACATCGATGAAGTCGACTGGAAGAAATACGACCCCCGCCAGTACGATCCCCGCAGGATCATCAAGGACGCGCTCTTCGAAGAGGATTCCAAGCCCTTGAGCGCAGGTGCTCCCGCCGCCACTGCCGCGGTAGCGGCCGCAACTGCTGAAACAAGGCCCCAAGCGCCGGCCCGCGTCATCGAGCGCCTGGCCGAGGGCGAGGCCGCCCCGTTCGACACCGAGGCCACCTGACCCGTAGAGCGTCAGCGGGGCTGGATCCCGAGCGACATCCCCGAGAGTCCACGTGGACGGGCTGCGAGCTTGCCGGCAATGTCCTGCAAGGCTTTGGCAGCAGTGGTCTGCGCTTCAGCGAGGACTACCGGCTTGCCCTCGTCGCCGCCTTCCCGGAGCCGGATGTCCAAGGGTATCTGGCCAAGCAGGGGAACGTCGGCGCCGACGGCAGAACTCAGCCGCTCAGCGAGTGCAGCGCCACCGCCGCTTCCGAACAGTTCCATGCGGCCGCCGTCGGGCATGTCCAGGAAGGACATGTTCTCGATGACGCCGGCCACTTTCTGCCCCGTCTGGGTGGCGATGGTGCCGGCCCGTTCAGCGACGTCCGCCGCGGCTGCCTGCGGTGTGGTGACCACGAGGATTTCCGCGTTCGGCAGGAGTTGCGCCACGGAGATCGCGATATCACCGGTTCCCGGAGGCAAATCCAGGAACAAGGCGTCGAGGTCGCCAAAGTAGACATCCGTGAGGAATTGTTCCAGGGCGCGGTGCAGCATCGGCCCCCGCCAGGCGACGGGCTGGTTTCCCGCCACGAACATGCCGATCGAGATGACCTTCACACCGAAAGCCACCGGGGGAAGGATCATGTCGTCAACCTGCGTTGGCTTCTGGGTGATGCCCATTAGAGCCGGCACGGAGAAGCCATGGACGTCCGCGTCCACGATGCCCACGCGGAGGCCTTGCGCGGCCAGCGCGCTGGCCAGGTTGACCGTGACGGAGGACTTGCCCACGCCGCCCTTGCCGCTGGCCACGGCGTAGACCTTGGTGAGGGACTCCGGTTTGGTGAAAGGGATGCCGCGCTGCCCACCGGGACCGCGGAGCTGTTCCTTGAGGGCATCCCGCTGTTCCGGCGTCATGACCTTGAGTTCCACCTCGACGCCGGTGACTCCCTCCACGCTGGAGAGGGCCGCAGTGGCATCGCCGGTGATGGTTTCGCGCAGCGGGCAGCCGGCGATCGTCAGCAGGACCACCACGTGGACCACGCCGTCGCTGCCGGCGGAGACGGACTCGACCATGCCCAACTCGGTGATGGGGCGCCGGAGTTCGGGGTCGATGACAGTCGCCAGGGCAGCATGAAGCGACTCGGTGGATGCGGTACTCATGGGGTCAGGCTCGGCTCTCGGGGTGTTCAGGTGCTGATTTGCTGCTGGAGTGCTGCGGGCCGCTCCGTTGTGGGCGGACCTTGGGGATTTGCTGGGTCCGGGGTCCGCGCGACTTGTCACGTTTTTCCTTCAGCTTCTCCTTCACCCGTTCGCGTGGCGACTCGCCGTCCTCCGCGGCCGCTTCGCCTTCCCTCAGTTCCTCCTGGGCATCGATGATGTCCTCGAGGAGGCTGCGGAGCTCGGCGCGGACATAGTCGCGCGTGGCTACCTCGCGCAGCGCGATGCGCAGCGAAGCGAGTTCGCGGGTGAGGTACTCGGTGTCGGACAGGTTCCGTTCTGCCCGCTGGCGGTCCTGCTGCAGCGAGACGCGGTCCCGGTCATCCTGCCGGTTCTGGGCGAGGAGCAAGAGGGGAGCTGCGTAGGACGCCTGCAGGGAAAGCATGAGCGTCAGCAGCGTGAAGCCCAACTCCATGCGGTCGAACTGCCAGTCCGTGGGTGCGAACGTGTTCCAGGCCAGCCAAAACACACAGAAGATGGTCATGTAGACCAGGAATTGCGGCGTTCCCATGAAACGGGCGAAACCCTCTGTGGCGTTGCCGAACGCATCCGGATTGGGAGAGAACTTGGGCAGGATCCGCTGACGGCCGCTCAGGGGTGTGTCCAGGCTGCTTTCCGAACGTCCCGATGACTTGGTTGAACGGGTGGCGTTGTTATCAGCCAATGCGGCCTCCGAGTTTCCTTATAGGGGCGTCGTCCTCGTGGGCGCGCCAGTCATCCGGCAACAGGTGATCCAGCACGTCATCAACAGTCACCGCCCCCACAAGACGGCCGTCGTCGTC
Source organism: Paenarthrobacter sp. NPDC090522 (assembly GCF_044769225.1). NCBI lineage: Bacteria > Bacillati > Actinomycetota > Actinomycetes > Micrococcales > Micrococcaceae > Paenarthrobacter > Paenarthrobacter sp. NPDC090522. The sequence continues at coordinate 383,485 of NZ_JBIVXL010000002.1, read as the reverse complement.
GACGACGGGAAGCGAGTTGAGGTTGTACGTGGCCAGGGTCCGGGCTACTTCGCTGATGTGGGCCTGGTCCGAGAGTGGTTCCAGGTTCTTGTCCACCAGGTTGCCCAGGGGCTCCGGGGGAGGGAAACGCAGGAGTTGCTGGATGTGCACGACGCCCAGGAAACGGCCGGTGGGCGTCTCCAATGGCGGACGGGCAATGAAGATGGAGGACGCCAGGGCGGGAGAGAGTTCCTCCCGGCGGACGTGCGCCAAGGCTTCGGCCACCGTTGCCTCAGGTGGAAGGATGACCGGAACGGGCGTCATCAGGCCACCGGCGGTGTCCTCGTCGTATTCCAGGAGACGGCGGACGTCCTCGGCTTCTTGGGGCTCCATGAGCTGAAGCAGTTCCTCGGCCTGCGCGGAGGGAAGCTCGGCCAGGAGGTCGGCGGCGTCGTCCGGGTCCATTTCTTCCAGGACATCGGCGGCACGCTCAACGTCCAGGGCGGAAAGGATCTCCACCTGATCGTCTTCCGGGAGTTCCTGGAGGACGTCGGCAAGGCGTTCGTCCTGCAGTTCGCTGGCCACCTCGAAGCGGCGCTTGTCGCTCATTTCCTGCAGCGCTTCCGCGAAGTCGGCCGGCTTGAGGTCCTCGTGGGTGGCAACGAACTGGGTTGCGGCCTGGGGTTCGTTGCGGGCACCCGTCTGCGCGTCGGCCCAGTCGATGATGAGGGTTTCGTTGCGGCGCAACCTGCTCAACGGGGACAGCGAGTGCCCGCGGCGGACGAAGAGCTTGCTGACGAACCAGTCCTTGGAACGGTGCTGGTCCATGGCGATGTCCTCGATGGTGGCGTCGCCGCTGCCATCGGCCAAAGTCACGCGGCGGTCGAACATTTCCGCCACCACCAAGGTTTCGGCGCCGCGTTGCTCGAAACGCCGAAGGTTCACCAGGCCCGTGCAGATGATCTGGGTCTGGTCGATCGAGGTAATGCGGGTCATGGGTACGAAAACGCGCTTCTTGCCCGGAACTTCAACCACGATGCCCACCACATGGGGTGCTCCGCGTGTTCCCCTCGCGAGCACCACCACATCACGCAATCGGCCCAGACGGTCGCCCAAGGGGTCGAAGACGTCCAAACCGAGCAGGCGCGCGACAAAGACGCGTGAGGGATGTGTGCTCATGTTTACAGGCTACCGAGTCTGCTCTCTTTTAGCTGAATTCCAGCCTCCGCACATGTCCATGCGACACAATGAAGCTATGTCAAACATTTTTGGTGGTCCAAAAGCCGTTGAGGAATCCCGGAGCGTCCCCCAAGGAGACACCGTGGGCTCATACACCTCCTACCTGGATGCCCAGAAGGCGGTGGACTATCTGGCCGACCAGCAGTTCCCTGTGCAGCTGGTGTCCATTGTTGGCAACGACCTCAAGATGGTGGAGCGGGTCACCGGCCGCCTGAGCTATCCAAGGGTTGCCCTTTCGGGTGCTTTGAGCGGCATGTGGTTTGGCTTGTTCGTTGGTGTCATGCTCTCTTTTTTCACGCCTGGGGGCGGTCCGTTCTCCATCATCACCTCGGTGCTGATGGGTGCGGCTTTCTTCATGCTGTTCGGCATCGTCACCTACGCCACGCAACGTGGAAAGCGCGACTTCACCTCGACCAGCCAGGTGGTGGCCACCAACTATGACGTGATCGTCGCCTTCGAAGCGGCCCACGAGGCACGGCGCCTCCTCCAGCAGCTGCCCATGAACCCGTCCCAGGCAGCCACCGGACAGGCCCGCAACTACAACCCCCAGAACACACCGTTCCAGCAGCCCGGGCAGGAGCCCGAGCGTCCGTCCACCTGGAACGACCCCTATGGCCAGCGTGCGCCGCAGCCGGGCGAACAGGAACCGCGTCCTGCGCAACCCGCGCAGAACCCTGCGCCTTCACCCATGCGCTACCCGGACCTTCCCGACGGCCGTCCGCAGTACGGCGTACGGGTCACGGAGGGGCAGAACGCGCCGGAACAGGGAGCGCAGCAGAACGGCGACGGCGATTCCGCCAAGCAGTAGCAGCCAAATACACAAGAAAAGGCCACCGGTTCTCCGGTGGCCTTTTCTTGTGTGCAGCGGAGTTCCTAGCTTTCGGTCTCCTGGTAGATACCGGCCATCCAGGACTCGACGTCGTCGGCCTTGCGGGGCAGCGCGGCGCTCAGGTTCACGGGCCCATCTGCGGTCATGAGGATGTCGTCCTCGATCCGAACGCCGATGCCGCGGTACTCGGCAGGGATGGCCAGGTCCTCTTCCTTGAAGTACAGGCCGGGCTCGATTGTGAACACCATGCCTTCGGCCAGCACGCCGTCCAGGTAGAGTTCCCGCTTTGCCTGGGCGCAGTCGTGGACATCCAGGCCGAGGTGGTGGCTGGTGCCGTGCGGCATCCACCGGCGGTGCTGCTGGCCCTCCGGGCTGATGGCCTCTTCGACCGATACGGGCAGCAGGCCCCACTCAGCAAGCCGCTCGGCCAGTACCGTGGTGGCCGCCGTGTGGATCTCACGGAACTTCACACCCGGCCGGGCCGCTGCGAACCCGGCATCGGCGGCGTCGAGCACGGCTTCATAGACCTTGCGCTGGATGTCGGAGAATGTGCCGTTGGCCGGCAAAGTACGCGTGACATCGGCGGTGTAGAGCGAATCGGCTTCAACACCGGCGTCGAGCAGGAGGAGGTCCCCGGCGTCGACCGTTCCGGTATTGCGGTTCCAGTGCAGCACTGTTGCGTTGTTGCCTGACGCGGCGATGGTGTCGTAGCCGAGTTCGTTGCCCTCTTCGCGGGCGCGGGCAAAGAAGGCACCTTCCACCACGCGTTCGCCGCGCTTGTGGGTCAATGCGCGGGGGAGGGCCCGGACAACGTCGGCAAAGCCCTCAACCGTGGCGGCCACAGCGATCCGCATCTGCTCGATCTCCCACTCGTCCTTGACCAGGCGGAGTTCGGAGAGGGCTTCACTGAGCTTCTCGTCCAGGGCATCGAGTTCGCCCAGGTCCAGGTTCTCCGGATCCTTGGCAGTGTTGTAGCGTGCGGTGTCCACCAGGGCGTCGATGTTCTCATCCACCTTGCGGACCAGCCGGATGGAGATGCCGCCGATTTCGGGTGCGCCGACGTTCTTGGTGATGGCCATTTCCAGTTCGGAGATGTGGGCCGTGGGCAGGCCGAGACGCGCCTGGAACTCGGCGAGGGTGGGACGTGCCCCAATCCAGAACTCGCCTGCGCGTGAGTCGGCGTAGAACTGTTCCGTGTCCCGGCCGGCGAGCGGACGGAAGTAGAGCGTGGCTGTGTGGTGTCCGCCGTCGTCGCCCTTGCCTTCGGCCACTGGCTCAAGGATCAGGACAGCGTCCGGCTCGTGGTCCAGGCCAAGGCCGGTCAGGTGCGCGAATCCGGAGTGCGGGCGGAAGCGGTAATCGCAGTCGTTGGAGCGGACCTTCAACGGTCCGGCCGGAACTACGAGCCGTTCGCCCTTGAACAGTTCGGAAATGGCACGACGGCGGCGCGCGGCGTGGTCGGCAACGGCGTCGCGCGCAGGGGTCACCTGCGGGGCGGGCGCCCAGTTGCTGGCCATGAACGCCTTGAAGGCATCGGAAGTGGGCCGCTGGGAGCGGTTGTTGACGCGCTCCTGCAACGGCTGGGACACAGAGTTCTGGGTGTTTTCGGCATCGTTCACCGTTACATCGTCCCACCAGTTCCGTGAGGAGGCCAACGCCGCAACCGGCCAAGCAAGCCCGCATCCCATAGGCTGGGAAAGTGAGGATAGACCTGCATGCGCACTCGAATGTTTCAGATGGAACAGAGACTCCGGCCGGGGTCATGGAATCGGCCGCGGAGGCGGGCCTCGACGCGGTGGCGTTGACGGACCACGACTCCACCGATGGCTGGGCGCAGGCGGCGGCCGCGGCCCGGGCGCAAGGTGTGGCGTTCGTTCCCGGCATGGAGATCTCGTGCCGGACTGAACTGGGCATCAGCGTGCACTTGCTGAGCTACTTGCACGATCCCGCACATCCCGGTCTCCTGGAGGAGATCACCAAGTCCCGGGATGCCAGGCTCACCCGTGCCGAGCGCATGGTGACGTTGTTGTCCGAGGACTATCCGCTCACGTGGGACGACGTGATCCACCACGTGGCACCGGGAGCCACTGTGGGCCGTCCGCACATCGCCGACGCCCTGGTGGCCGCCGGCGTGGTGGCGGACCGATCGGAAGCCTTCGCTTCCATCCTCACCTCGCATTCGCGCTACTTCGTCCAGCACTACGCACCCGACCCGGCCATCGCCGTCGAACTTGTCAGGGCGGCAGGAGGCGTTCCTGTCTTTGCGCATCCCGTAGCGGCGGCACGCGGCCGCATCGTGGGGGAGCAGACATACCGGGAAATGATCGACGCCGGGCTGCTGGGCCTCGAGATCGACCACCGGGACAACCCGGAGGAGGGACGGGCCTTCCTCCGCCGGCTGGCGGCACGGCATGACCTGCTCATCACGGGTTCCTCCGACTACCACGGCACGGGCAAACCAAACCTGTTGGGCGAGAATGTCACGGACCCGGGCGTTCTGGCACGGATCGAGGAACTGGCCACGGGCTGCGCGGTGGTCCGCTGACGGACCTTTGGTTGCTCGCGTCCGTGGTGGGGACGGGACTGCGAGCCTGCTGCTGTCAGCCCTTGCCGTGCAGATGATCGCCGACGCTGTGCAGGCCTTCGCCAAGGGAGCCGCCTGAACCCTCCGGAAACAGCGCCTTGCTGCCCAGTCGCTTGCGCATGACCTCGATCGCCTGCTCGTTCTGGTCCACGCACACGAACTTGCGCCCCATCTTGGCGGCTACGGCGCCAAGGGTTCCGGAGCCGGCAAAGAAATCCAGGCACCAGTCACCCTTGCGGCTGGAAGCGGCAACCACGCGGCGGACCAGGCCCTCCGGCTTCTGGGTGGGGTAACCGGTCTTTTCGCGGCCGGTGGGGGAAACGATGGTGTGCCACCAGACGTCCGTGGGAAGCTTGCCGCGCTCGCGCTTGGCCGGGGTGACCAGCCCGGGAGCCATGTAAGGTTCACGGTCCACTTCTTCGTTGTCGAAGTGGTACTTCGTGGGGTTCTTGACGTACACCAGGATGTTGTCGTGCTTGGTGGGCCAGCGGTTCTTGGCCCGTGCGCCGTAGTCGTAGGCCCAAATGATTTCGTTCAGGAAGCATTCGCGGCCGAAGATTGCATCCAGCATCACCTTGGCGTAGTGCACCTCGCGGTAGTCCAGGTGGAGGTACAGCGTGCCGTCATCGGCAAGGAGCCGCCACGCCTCCACGAGCTTGGGTTCCAGGAAGGACCAGTAGTCGCTGAAGGCGTCGTCGTAGCTGTGCAGGGCACCCTTGATGGTGTCGTAGGAGCGGCCCTTGAAGCCCACCCGGTCGCCGTCGCCGTCGGCGTTGCGCACCATGCGGGTTTCCTGGCGGCGCTGGACCCTGCCGGTGTTGAACGGCGGGTCCACATAGATCAGTGTGAAGGCGCCGTCCGGCAGCGTGGGGAGGAAGTCCGCGTTATCCGCGTGCACCACCAGGTTGCTGCCGTCCGGCGCCCAAACAGTTCCAGCCATCTGCCGTGTCAGGCCTCGGTGTTGGCGGGCGTGGTGCCGGACGCGTCGCCGGACACCACTTCGCCGTTGCGGCGGCGCGTGCGCGTACGGCGCGTCCGTGCGGGCTTCTCCGAGGTGCTGTCTGCTTCGTTGCCTGCCGGTGCGCTGGTGGACGTGTCGCCGTTTGAGGTACGACGGCGGCGGGTGCGGTTGCGTCCGCCCTCGCCCTTGGTTTCGGCCGACGCGGCATCGCCGGACTTGCCTTCGCCGGACTTGCCGGAGCGGCTGCGGTCCCGGCCACCTTCGCGGCCTTGGCCGCGGGAACGGGAGTTCTTCTTGCCGGTCTCGCCGAGGTCCTCCAGGACTTCAGCGTCGACGCCGGCCAGCGTCCGCTTGGCGCGGGGCAAGCGGCCCTTGGTGCCCTCGGGAATGTCCAGGTCCGTGTACAGGTGCGGCGAGGAGGAGTAAGTTTCCACCGGCTCGGGAACGTTCAGTCCCAGTGCCTTGTTGATCAATGCCCAGCGGGGTACGTCATCCCAGTCCACGAAGGTCACAGCGGTGCCCTTGTTGCCTGCGCGGCCGGTGCGGCCAACGCGGTGGAGGTAGATCTTCTCGTCTTCAACGCACTGGTAGTTGATCACGTGGGTGACGTCTTCCACGTCGATGCCACGGGCGGCAACGTCCGTTGCCACGAGGACGTCCACTTTGTTGTTGCGGAAGGCTCGCAGAGCCTGTTCGCGGGCGCCCTGTCCGAGGTCACCGTGGATGGCGGCGGCGGCGAAACCACGGTCGACGAGTTCCTCGGCAACCTTCGCGGCGGTGCGCTTGGTCTTGGTGAAGATGACCGTTCGGCCGCGCCCCTTGGCCTGGAGGATGCGGGCTACCACCTCGGTCTTGTCCATGCTGTGCGCACGGTAGATCAGTTGGCGGATGTCCCGCTTGGTCAGGCCCTCATCGTTGGGGTCCGCTGCCCGGATGTGCGTCGGCTGCGTCATGTAGCGGCGGGCCATGGCGATGACGGGGCCGGGCATCGTTGCGGAGAACAGCAGGGTCTGGCGTACTGCCGGAGTGCCGGCGATGATCGTTTCAACGTCCGGCAGGAAGCCGAGGTCCAGCATCTCGTCGGCCTCGTCCAGGACCACCATCTTGACGTTCTTCAGGCTGAGGTGGCGCTGCTTGTAGAGGTCGATCAGGCGGCCGGGGGTACCAACGACGACCTCGACGCCCTTCTGCAAGGCTTCGATCTGGGGCTCATAGGCACGGCCGCCATAGATGGTGGCGATGCGGGCGTTGCGCTTCCGGGAAGCCGTCTGGAGATCGTTGGCCACCTGGACCGCGAGTTCACGCGTCGGCACGATCACCAGGGCCTGGGGTGCGCCCGGAACTGCCAGCTTGGCGTATCCGGGATCTTCCTTGCCTTCGATCCGCTGCAGGACCGGGATGCCGAAGCCGAGGGTCTTGCCCGTACCGGTCTTTGCCTGGCCGATGATGTCGTGGCCCCCCAGCGCCACAGGCAGCGTCATGGCCTGGATGGGGAAGGGGTGGGTAATCCCGGCATCGGAGAGGGACTCCACAATGTCCGCACGCACATTGAAGTCGGCGAACGATTTTTCTTCGATCTCGTGGGGCGTCTCATCCGAGGTGATCGTTTCCTCGGGTTCGATTGATTCGGTTCCGGTGGAGTCCGTCAGGACTTCATGGGTGTGCAATTCACTCACAGGGAGTTTCCTTATTCATTTGGGCATTGGCGCTGCATGCTCAACGGCGGCGGCGAAGCCGTACCGGAGCACGAACGGGCGCGCAAGCAATTCCAGTGGAAGCCGATCGCGGGCTATCTAAGTACTGGCACTGGTGACCAGCGGGCACATCTCAAGATCGCGTAGGGGCGGGCTTGTTGAGTTCAAAAATTAACTGAATCAACGACCGGGCATCCATTACTACAGGCCAAGTCTATCCTCTGGCCGTCCCAAACCCCGGATCGGCACCGTGGCGGCTTCACGCGACCAGGGCGAAACGGATTTCCCTGCTGGCAATATCGGCCTTCACCAGCCTCACCCTGACCTGGGTGCCGGACTCAAGCTCACCGTCGCACCGGGCCGTGATGGCCGGTTCCTGGATCTGGATGGTGCCGTACGGTCCGTTGCCGTTCCCGTTGCCGTTTCCGTTGGATGGTTTGGATCCGGAGATCACCACGGCATCGAATTCTTCACCGATGTGGTTGGCCACCAGGGCAGCCTCCACCGTGTCCAGGGCCAGGCGTTCCAGCTTCCCGGCCAGTTGGTCCGAGGACGCCATGATCTCCGGGAGCGTAGGAAGTGCTTCGCGGGCCCATTGAGGGATGTCGTGTCCGCCGCTCAGCGCTTCGCAGATCACCAGGACAAAGCGGTCGATCAGGCGGCGAAGCGGAGCGGTGGTGTGTGCATACGGCGCCCCGATGGCCGATTGGATGACATCCTCCGGGACCTCGCCATCGAATGGCGTGTACCCGGCGCCCCGGAACAGCGTGCCTGCGGAGTGCAGGATGGCCAGTTGCTTGGGATCGGAAGCATCAAGGGTACGCAGGTACTCGCCATAGGTGATGTCGCCGTCCCACGGTTTGCCCAAGGCCTGGGTTTGCCGCTTGAAATGAAGCAAGGAGCGCTCGTCCGGCGCGGGCATGGTGCGCAGGATCCCTACCTTGCCGTCGAGCATCATGCGGGCCGCGGCCATGCCCGTCATGAGGGAGATCTGGGCGTTCCAATCCTCCACGGGAAGCGAAGGGGCAGCCACAATCCGGTACCCGCCGCCACCAGTCGCCTGGACGATCTCCTGCTCAGGCATGTTGAGGCTGGCACCACCACGCTTGCGTTCCAGCTCCACTCGTTTCAGTCCGACCTCCTTCAGCAGTTGGAGGACAGGAAGGGCCGAGCCGGAATCTATCTGCTCCTGGGCACCCTTGTAGCTCAGCTTCGCGCGGCTCCGGACCTTGGCGCGCGCGACGGAGACGGACACGACGTCCGCTTTTGCATCAAGGTCGAAGTCCCACACGAACGCCCCGCAATCCTGCCCGGCCAGCAGGCTGCCGGCATGCTCGCTGATCACCTCCGGGTGGAGGGGAATCCGGCCGTCGGGAGCGTAGTAGGTCTGGCCGCGCTGCCTGGTTTCCGCGTCCAAGGCTCCATCGGGCACAACAAAAGAGGGGACGTCCGCAATGGCGTAAAGGACTTTGTAGCCTTCGCCTGAATGGTCGATGAAAAGGGCCTGGTCCAAGTCGGTGGAAGTGGCGGGATCAATGGTGACGAAAGGAACGTCGAGCAAATCCCGGGCGGGGAGTTGATGGTGTTCAACGGCCGCGCGAGCCTCAGCCAACGCATCGCCGGGGTACTCGCCGGGCAGTTCCAGCTCGGTCCTGAGCGCAGCCAGGGACTCCGCGAGCTGGTCGGAAGAATCGTCGACGTTGGGCGCTATCCGATGATGTGACACGAAAGTCAGACTAGCCCGAATTCGACGGATAGTCTTGGAACATGGGCACCTCCACAGGCCGCAACGACTCCCCGGGACAGCTCGCCGCCGGGCTGCTGGGTGCCATGGCCTACGGGGAGTTGTCCGCCTTTGGCCGGTTGTCCTCCGACTCCCGGTTGGCACCGACGCTTCGCGAACGGGCCATGCTGGCGAAGATCGCTGTTGGCGCCTTCGGAAACTATGCCGTGATCAGTGGCAGGCTCACCGAAATGGGGAACGACCCTGAGGACGCCATGCTCCCGTTCCAGGGTTCGTTCGACCATTTCCACGAGCGGACCCCGCCGGGAGACTGGTTCGAGTCGGTGACGAAGGCTTATGTCATCGACACCGTATCGGCGGACTTTTACCGAACGGTCGCCGGGTTCCTCGATTCCGGGATCCAGCATTTCGTCCAGCAGGTTTGCTCGGCCGATCAAGCTACCGAAGCCCTGCGGATCCTGCTGCGCCGGGCCCTGCGGGATGACCCCCGGCTGGCTTCGCGGCTCTCGCTCTGGGGCCGCCGGATTGTGGGGGAGGCCCTCACCCAGGCCCAGCGGGTGGGCTTGGAGCACCCGGACCTGGGACCACTGTTGCGCGATGGACACGGATCCCGTGCCGCAGTCCATCAGCTCACCGCAGAGCTGGCCGAACGGCACGGGCGCCGCATGACGGGGCTTGGGCTGACGGCCTAGGCCGCGTCGAGCGCCGAAAGCAGCGCCCGCGCGGCCGCCGTCGGGTCCTCCGCCTCGGTGATGGCGCGGACCACCACGATGCGGCTGGCACCGGCGGCAACTACTTGCTCCACATTTCCAAGGTCAACCCCACCAATGGCGAACCAGGGCAGGTCCACCCCGGCTTGTTTTACGGCCTCCGCGGCATATGTGACCAAGTCCAGCCCCACAGCAGCGCGGCCCGGTTTGGTGGGTGTCGCCCAGAGCGGGCCTACGCAGAAGTAGTCCAGGCCACCAGGTCCCTGGGAAGCGGCCACAGCCGCGTCCACCTGCTCGGGCGAGTGGGTGGAGAGGCCGATTGTTTCCTCGACCGGGAGCAGCTCCCGGGCCGCCCCCAGAGGGATGTCCTTTTGGCCGATGTGGAACACCGGAGCCCCGGAAATACGGGCAACATCGGCGCGGTCGTTGACGGCCCAAAGGCGTCCGTGGCGGCTGGCAACCTTGTTCAGGACCTCCAGCAGTTCCAGTTCTTCGGCAGCCTCGAGCGTCTTGTCGCGGAGCTGGATAATGTCCACTCCGCCCTCGAACGCGGCGTCCACAAAGTCTTCGAAGTCGTCCTGCCGCCGGCGGGCGTCGGTGCACAAATACAGGCGGGCAGGGGAAAGGAGATCAGGCTGGGTCATGCAAACCAGAGTAGTTCCTCTAAACTGGGCACGTACTGCGGGAGCCGCGACGATCGTCTTTATGACTGTCCGGCTGAGAGGGCTTCAGCGCCGACCGCTTGACCTGATCCGGCTAGTACCGGCGTAGGGAAGGGAATCCATGGCACAAGCCATTCACGCAGACGTCGCCGTCATCGGCGGCGGCGTCATTGGACTCGGAATCGCGCATGAGGCGCGACGCCTGGGCCGTTCGGTGGTCCTCATCGATCCGGCACCGGCAAGTGGAGCAACCTTTGCCGCTGCCGGCATGCTGGCTCCCGTCAGCGAGCTCCATTACCAGGAGGAAGATCTCCTGGAACTCATGCTGGAATCGTCGCGGCGCTGGCCCGCCTTCGTGGACAGCCTCGCCGGGTCGAGGGAAGCCGCCGGATACCGCACGACGGCGACCATCGCCGTGGGTGCCGACGCCGCCGACCGCCGTGCGCTCGCGGACCTCCGGGCAGTCCAGGTGGCTGCGGGACTCCAGGTGGAGCCACTCCTGCTGAGGGATGCCCGTGGGCGGGAGCCGTTGTTGAGTCCGCAGGTATCCTGCGCGTTCCACATACCGGCGGACCATCAAGTGGATCCCCGCAAGCTGGCGGCGAGGCTTCTGGCCGGTTTGGCTGCCCACTGTCCCGCCGATACCAGTTGGATCGAGGGGACCGATTCCGGCTTCCACCTCCGGGAAACGGCCGTCCGCCTGCTCTGGGACGAAGGACGCGTAGCCGGCGTTGAATCCAGCAGCGGCAGGCGGGTCTCGGCCAAGGAAACAGTCCTTGCCAATGGCCTGGACGCTGCAACCGTCAACGGCCTCCCGGAGCAGCTCCATCTCCCGTTGCGGCCGGTCTACGGGGACATCCTCCGGCTCCGTGTCCCGGAATCCCTGCAGCCCCTTGTCACGTCGACCATCCGCGGAATGGTGCGGGGTGTGCCCGTCTACATCGTTCCCAGGGAGGACGGGACCGTGGTAGTCGGGGCCACCCAACGCGAAGACGGATTGTCTGCCAGTTCCAACGCCGTCTCGGCCGGCGGCGTCTACCAACTCCTGCGCGATGCCCAGGTCCTTGTGCCCGCCGTCGCAGAACTGGAACTCCTCGAAGCGACAGCCCGCGCCAGGCCGGGAACTCCGGACAATGCACCGTTGCTGGGACGGGTGGCCGGTGCCGGGGGGGAGGTCCAGGGCCTGATTGTCGCCACGGGCTTCTTCCGGCACGGAGTTCTCCTGACGCCCGTGGCTGCGGCCATCGTGGGCGGTTTGATGACCGGCCCGGCCGATCCCAGGTGGTCACGCTTCAGGCCGGACCGCTTTGCCCCGCAGGGAAGTGCACCCGCCATCCATACCTCCCCTCATACCGGACCATTCACCAAGGAATCAGCATGAACATCAAACTCAACGGAGCAGACCACGCAGTAGTGGACGGCGCCTCCGTCAGCACCCTCGTGACGTCCGTCACCGGCCGCGCACTGGACCACCGCGGACAGGCGGCCGACGGCGGCAAGCTGGGCGTCGCCGTCGCACGCAACTCGGAAGTGGTGCCGCGCAGCCAATGGGCCGCCACGGACCTCGCTGAAGGCGATGAACTGGAACTCGTTACCGCAGTCCAAGGAGGCTGAACCGTGACCACAACAAGCACTGAAACCCGGATTGACCCGTTGGTCATTGACGGTGTTGAGCTCTCGTCCCGTCTGATCATGGGAACGGGAGGCGCCCCCAGCCTTGAAGGCCTCGGAGCCGCGCTCCTGGCATCCGGGACGGAACTGACCACCGTGGCCATGCGGCGCTACTCTCCAGCGGAGGCAGGGTCGCTGTTCCAGCTCCTGGTGGACAACAACATCCGGGTGCTCCCCAACACTGCAGGCTGCTTTACGGCCAAGGACGCGGTGCTGACGGCCGAACTGGCCCGCGAGGCATTGGAGACCGACTGGGTCAAGCTTGAGGTCATCGCGGACGAACACACGCTCCTTCCCGACGCGGTGGAACTCGTGGAGGCCACGGAACAGTTGGTGAACCGGGGCTTCAAGGTCTTCGCGTACACCAACGACGATCCGGTGCTGGCCCTGCGCCTGGAGAACCTTGGTGCCACCGCCGTCATGCCGCTTGGCGCGCCGATCGGAACAGGCCTGGGTATCCTCAACCCGCACAACATTGAGGTCATCGTCTCCCGCGCTTCTGTTCCGGTAGTCCTGGACGCGGGCATCGGCACGGCCTCCGACGCGGCGCTTGCCATGGAGTTGGGGTGCGACGCCGTCCTCCTGGCCACCGCCGTGACCCGGGCCCAGAACCCGGCCCTGATGGGTGAGGCTTTCAAACACGCCGTCCTGTCCGGCCGGTTCGCCCGTCAGGCTGGACGGATTCCCCGGCGGGAGCATGCCCTGGCGTCCTCTGCCATGGAGGGCCGCGCAGAGTTCCTCTGACGTGGAAACTCGTGTGGCCACCGCCCAACGGCGGTGGCCACACGAGTTTAAGGAACCGGAACTTTATGGGACCGGAACGTCCGGGACTGCCTAGAGGCGCAGGGCCTTGGTCAGGGCCGTAGTATCCCGCGAGGTGCGCGTACGGCCCAGGTAGACCACAGCGCCTGCCGCGGCAGCTGTGCCCAGCACGATGGGCAGCACATAGGGAATCCACGTCAGCCCAGGCTGGTAGCCCAGGCCGGCCGCGATGAAAGCCACCCAGGCCAGTGCGCCGATGCCCAACGAAACTCCGGCCGGCAGGGCAATGCCGTACTTGCCGTGTCGTTTGTCATTTGCCCACACCAGGAAGCCGGTGGCGACAGTCGCAAACGCAACAACGACGAGTGAAAGCATGGGGACTCCTTAGCGGCAGTAGTCAGGGCAAAGTGTCAGAGGGCGCCGAAGCCCACGCGCCGGACTTCTTCGGCGCCGATTTCGACGTAGCCCAGGACGCTGCCGGGAACGATCACCTGGCGGCCCTTGTCGTCCGTCAGCCGCAACTCGGAACCCTTGGAGAGGGCGTCCGCAACGAGCTTGGCGACCGCGTCAGCGTCCAATGCGGATTCGAGCACAATTTCACGGCCGACGTTCTGAATGCCGATCTTTACTTCCACAGCAAGGCCTCCAAGCCAATCAAGAATTAGGTCAGTCCTTTATTTGTAGCCTAGGACTCTTTGGGGAATCGACTGATTCCGCGCCAAGCTAAACGATAGATCAGATCGCTGGCCACATCGAGGTCCAGGTTTCCGTCCGTTTCGAGCCAGTACCGTGCGCTGACCTGGGCCATTCCGGCCAGGCCGCGGCCCAGCAGTTGCGCTTCCAGTGGGGGGAGCTTGGTGTCTTCGGCAATGACATGGGCCACGGCATCCGCAAAGGTCTTGTTGAACGTTTCCAGGCGGGAACTGACATCGGGATCGTTGATCAGGTCCGACTCGAAAACCAGCCGGTGCGCTTGGTCGTCGTCCGCAATGAACTTGTAGTAGGCGCGCATGACGGCCTTGACGCGCTCCTTGTTGTCCGAGGTGGAATTCAAGGCGGTGAGCATCAGTTCGGTCAGCGCGGCGAGATGGCTGTCCAGGAGCGCCATGTACAGCTCCCGCTTGGAGGGGAAGTGCTGGTAGAGCACCGGCTTGCTCACATGGGCGGTCTCAGCGATCTCATCCATGGCGGCACCGTGGAAGCCGTTGGACACGAAAACTTCCAGGGCAGCGTTGAGCAATTGCGCGCGGCGTTCGTCCCGCGGCAACCTTGCTGAGCGCGGTGAACCAGTCCGTTCCTGCTTTGCTGGTGCCCCATCGTTTGCCCGTGCGCCGTCAGCCACAGTCTGCCGCCTTTCCTTTGCAGTTATGACCACTGTACCGGTGGGTAATATGACCGGGCGGCATCGGCAGGCATACATTGGGGTATGGCCTCAATTCTTGCCGCCCACACTGCGCCCGCGGTCCTGCCGCCCCTCGTTGAACCTGCCGCCGGACTGTCGCCGGCCGAGGTGGAACGGTACTCCCGGCATCTCATCATTCCGGAAATTGGAGCCGTGGGCCAACGCAGGCTTAAGAATGCGAAAGTTCTTGTCATAGGCGCCGGTGGGCTCGGTTCGCCGGCCCTCCTGTATTTGGCCGCAGCGGGCGTCGGTACGTTGGGAATTATCGACGACGACGTGGTGGACCTCAGCAATTTGCAACGCCAGGTGATCCACGGAGTCAAGGACGTTGGCATCCCCAAAATAGAATCGGCGCGTAACGCCATTGCCGAACTCAATCCGCTGGTCAAGGTAGTGCTGCACAATGACCGCCTTGATTCCTCGAATGCGTTGGACCTCTTTGCGCAATACGACCTCATCCTGGATGGCGCGGACAATTTCGCAACCAGGTACCTCGTTAATGACGCCGCCGCGATCCTGGGCAAGCCCTATGTGTGGGGTTCCATTTTCCGGTTCGACGGACAGGTAAGCGTCTTTTGGGGCGAGCACGGCCCTACCTACCGCGACCTGTACCCTGAAGCGCCGCCAGCGGGCTCCGTGCCGTCCTGCGGCGAAGGCGGTGTCTTCGGCATGCTCTGTGCAGCCGTTGGCTCCCTTATGGTCACCGAGGCAGTCAAGCTGATCACCGGCGTCGGGCGTTCCCTTCTGGGCCGCGTGGCGCTCTTTGACGCCCTGGGTGGCAGCTGGCGCGAAATCAAAGTGTCCAAGGACCCGGAAGCCGAGCCGATCACCGAACTGACCGACTACGAGGCTTTCTGCGGTGTTACCCCTCCGGCGCCCGCCGACCAGGCGCACACGGTGACGGCCACGGAATTGGCGCAGATGCTGGCCGACCGCGAGGCAGGTAAACGGGACTTCGATCTGGTGGATGTCCGGGAGTCCGGCGAATACAGCATCGTCAACATCGACGGCGCCGTACTGATCCCGCAGGGCCGCATCCTTTCGGGCGAAGCCTGGGTGGACCTGCCGCAGAACCGGGACATCGTGTTCCACTGCAAGGCAGGAACACGCTCCGCAACAGTCCTGGAGGCTGCCCGCAAGGCCGGGTACGACCGCGTCAGCCATCTCGACGGCGGTATCCTCGCCTGGGTTCGGGACGTCGAGCCGGAGAAGCCCGTCTACTGAGCATTGCCGGAGCGCTCCCATGTCTGGGAAGCTCAAGCATGGGCGAAGAAGCGACGCAGACGCAGCAACACCACCTCGGCTCGGGTTTCGGCCACTACTCCACCGCGGCAGAGGTGATTTCAGGGATCGACCTCTCGGGTAAGTCCGCCATCGTTACGGGAGGATACTCGGGACTCGGTCTGGAAACCGTACGGGCCCTGGTTTCGGCCGGCGCGCAGGTCACGGTCCCTGCCCGCCGGGTGGAACACGCCCGGTCGGTGCTCGCCGAGGCGGGCCTGGATGGCGTATCCGTTGCTCCTCTGGACCTTGCTGACCAAGAGAGCGTCAAGGCCTTCGCCAAGCACTACCTGGCAGATCACCACACTCTCGACATCCTCATAAACAACGCCGCGATCATGGCCAGCCCGGAGCAGCGCGTGGGACCCGGGTGGGAGGCGCAGTTCGCCACCAACCACTTGGGGCACTACACCCTGGTGAACCTCCTATGGCCGGCTCTGGCGGCAGCAGGATCTGCGCGGGTTGTCTCCTTGTCCTCAACGGGCCACAAGCTATCCCCTATCCGCTTCGATGACATGGACTTCGCCGGAGGCTATGACAAATGGAAGGCGTATGGCCAGGCGAAGACCGCGAACGCCCTCTTTGCCGTGGAACTGGACCGCTTGGGCCAGGCCTCCGGGGTGCGGGCGTTCGCTGTGCATCCGGGCGGGATCATGACAGAACTCCAGCGCCACTTGCCCAAGGAAGAGATGGTGGCGGCGGGCTGGATGGACGCCGAGGGGACCGTGCGCGAGGGATTCAAGACCCCTGAACAAGGCGCCGCCACCTCTGTGTGGGCAGCCACCTCACCCTTGCTGGCTGGGAAGGGTGGCGTGTACTGCGAGGACTGCGATGTGGCCGAGCCCACCGACCACCAATCGCCGCTGGCCCGGTACCAAGGTGTTGACGCGCATGCCGTGGACCGGGATGCTGCGCGGACGCTGTGGGAGAGGTCGGCCGGGTTGACCGGAGTCAACGCCTTCGCCTGATTCCGGAGAACCCGGGCGCGGCGGGGCCCTGTTAAGGCGCTTTCGGAACGTTCAGGCGCTTTCGGAGCGCAGTTGCTGGTGATCCACGGGGCACTCGGCCGCGGCCGGGGCGGCCTGCGGCTGCTCCACCTGGATGCCGTACAGGGCCTCCAGTGCGGCCACGTAATCATCCTGTTGGCCGTTGGCTGCCAATTCGCGGGCGCGGACCGTGGGAACGTGCAGCAGTTGCTTGACCATCCGACGGAGGGCGAACTCCACTTCCTCGGCTGCAGCTGTGCAACCGTGCCGGGCACGGACTTTCTCCATCTCGGAGTCGAGCACGTTCATGGTGTGGCGGCGGAGGGCGACAATGGCCGAATCGATGGAACGCGATTCACGTTCGGCTTCGAAAGCCTTGGCCGCTCCGCTGACAATCGCACTTGCCTGGGTCAGGGATTCGGCCTGTTCCTGGGGTGCTGCGAGACGGACCGATTCAAGCGTCAGGAGTTCCACGCCGTCGAGTTCACCCACAGCGGGATCGAAGTCATGGGTGAGGGCGAGGTCGATGGCGATCAAGGTTTTGCCGGAAGAGGCCCGGACCCTGGCGAGGTCGGCGGCCTCCACTCGGGTGTCCGAGCCGCTGCAGCCGATCATGACGTCCGCCGCCGCGACAGCAGCGGGGAGGGTGTCGGCGTCGAGCGCTGTTCCACCCCGGGTTGCCACGAAGCCTTCGGCGCGGCCGGAGGATGAGTAGACCGAAACGTCGGTACAACCACGTTCGCGAAGCAGGGACATGGTGGCGCCCGCGTAGGCTCCGGTACCGAAGACCACCACCTTCTTGGCTGTCCAGTCGTCGGTGTCGGAGAGATCAGTTGCGAGATCGAGGGCCACGGAGACGATCGAGAGCCCGCGCGAGCCAAGGGCAGTCTGCGCTCCGACGTCCTTGGCGGTCTTGGAGGCGGCCTGGAACAGGCGGACAAGGCCGGAACTTGCGGTGCCTTCCTGCTGGGCGGTGATCAGGGCGCGGCGGACCTGCCCGGCGATCTCGCGCTCGCCCACTACTGCCGAGTCAAGGCCCGCGCTCACCGCGAACAGGTGGCGCGTGACGTCAGGGCCGGCATGGGTGCTGAAAGAACGGGAGACGAGTTGCTCGTTGAGGCCACTGAGTTCGCTGATCTGCGAGACGAGGGCCGAGCGTGCGGCTTCGACGTCAGCACCATGGCTGGTTTCGCCGTAAATCTCATAGCGGTTGCAGGTAGCCAGGACTACGGCGCCGGACACAACGGGGGATCCGGTGAGCGCAGCGGAGGCAAGACCGGATGAACCGTTGCTCAACTGAGCGACGGTCTCAAGATCGATGTCGGCGTGTGTAGCCACCAATGAGAAAAGAACCACAGCAACCCAATCATAGCTTTTTCGTAGCCCGGTAGAACAATGTACCGCCGTGGCGATCCACACCATCAGGGGTGACTCCCGCCACTGTGGGGCGCAACGCTTGGGACATGACAGCCTGTCGTTATCTTTTGCCCCGGATTTTCGGCACAATCGAAGGCATGACTTCTAGCGCGGCAGCATCCAACAATACGGCCCTCAATGCTCCTGCGGGCAACCTCGGCCCCGGGCACCCGTTGAATGACGGCCGTACCTCAGACTCGCCGCTCATCACCGCCTACCGCGGCGGCACGCCGTCCCGCAGGCCGGTGTGGTTCATGCGCCAAGCCGGCCGATCGCTGCCCGAGTACCTGAAGGTCCGCGAAGGCGTGGCCATGCTGGACTCGTGCCTGCGGCCGGAACTCGCCGCCGAGATCACCCTGCAGCCCGTCCGCCGCCACGACGTGGACGCCGGCATCTTCTTCTCGGACATCGTGATTCCGCTCAAGCTCGCCGGCGTTGGCGTGGACATTGTTCCCGGCGTGGGTCCGGTCCTGGACAAGCCGGTCCGGACAGCCGAGGATGTCGCGGCCCTCCCGGAGCTGACATGGGAAGCCCTGGAGCCCATCCGCGAAGCCGTCCGCCTGACCGTCGCCGAACTGGGCAAGACCCCGTTGATCGGTTTTGCCGGCGCGCCGTTCACCCTTGCCGCCTACATGGTTGAAGGCCGCCCGTCCCGCGACCACCTCGGCCCGCGGACCATGATGCACGCGGACCCCGAGACCTGGCAGGCCTTGGCGAATTGGGCCGCCGACGCCTCGGGCCTGTTCCTCCAGGCCCAGCTCGAAGCCGGCGCTTCCGCCGGACAGCTGTTCGATTCCTGGGCCGGCTCCTTGGGCTTGGCCGATTATTCCAAATTCGTTGCTCCGGCATCCGCCCGGGCGCTGGACCACGTCCGGGGACTGGGTGCGCCGCTGGTGCACTTCGGAACGGGAACATCGGAACTCCTGGTGGCCATGCGGGACGTTGGCGTGGACGTGGTTGGCGTGGACTACCGCCTGCCGCTCGACGAGGCCAACCGCCGCCTCGGTGGCACGGTTCCCTTGCAGGGCAACATTGATCCCGCCCTTCTCTCCGCGCCGTGGGAGATCCTGGAAGCCCACGTCCGCGAGGTCATCGAGGCGGGCTCGCATGCGCCTGGCCATGTGCTGAACCTGGGCCACGGTGTTCCGCCCGAAACCGACCCCACCGTTCTGACGCGGTTGGTGGAACTCATCCATTCCATCCCGGCCAAGTAGCACCCCATGCGCGGGGGACACGCTAAATCCCTGGGCCCGTCCGCCGTCGTCGTTGGCGGCGGAATCTCAGGGCTGGTGGCCGCGAGGGAACTCGCCATGGCGGGGACTGCGGTCACCGTCCTTGAAGCTACTGTGTCGTGGGGTGGCTGCGTTGGTGGGCACATGGTGGCTGGCCTGTCGTTGGACAGCGGAGCCGAGTCCTTCGCCACACGCTCCACGGCCGTGGCGGATCTTGCGCGGGAGCTTGGCCTGGAATCGCGGATAGTCGCTCCCCATCCCGGGGGAGCCTGGGTGCAACTGCCCGAGGGTGCCCGTGAACTCCCCAAGACCGGTGTGCTGGGAATTCCCGCGAATCCGTGGGATCCCGAGGTCAGGCGTTCCCTTGGTTTCACAGGGGCGCTCCGTGCCTCCCTGGACCGGTGGATGCCCGCCTCGGTGGGAACTTCTTCCGATGTCACCAGCGTTTCGGAGTTGGTCCGTGCCCGCATGGGCAAGACGGTCCTCGAACGGCTGGTAGCGCCGGTGGTGGGTGGCGTGCACTCGGCAGACCCCGCGCTGCTGGACGTGGACATGGTGGCCCCGGGCCTGCGCGCCGGACTCCGGAAGCATGGTTCGTTGGCCGCCGCCGTGGCCAGCCAGCGCCAAGCCGCCCGTGGGACCGGTTCCGTGCCCGCCAAGGCGGGTTCCGCCGTCGGAGGCCTGACCGGTGGGATGCACACGTTGGTGACCGCGCTGGTCAAGGACCTCCGGGACCGTGGCGTGGACTTGCTTACGGACAAGCGCGTGGCCTCCGCCCGAAAAACCTCCCACGGTTGGCAGGTCACCGCGGGCGGGGAGGCGTACGACGCCGATCGGCTGGTGGTCGCCCTCGGTGGTCCGGCCGCCGTCGGGCTGCTGGAGGATTCATTGCCCGGCCTGACCGCCCTGCGCCCTGGGCCCGGGCCTTTGGTCAGCCTGGTGACGCTCGTGGTGGATCTCCCGGAACTGGATGGACGGCCAAGGGGCACGGGAATCCTGGTGGCACCGCAGACCGCGGGAATCCGTGCGAAAGCCCTCACCCATGCCACGGCGAAATGGGATTGGCTGGCTGAGGAGGCCGGCCCTGGAACCCACGTGGTGCGTCTCTCTTACGGCCGGATGGAGGATTCCGGGGCGCCGGAGGCGGCGCTGGATGACGAGAACCTGTTGTCGGCGGCCCTGGAGGATGCCTCAGCGCTTCTCACGGTTCCGGTGTCCCGCACGGACATCCTCGATTGGGATGTAGTGCGCTGGGCGGGCGCGCTGCCGTTTGCCGCCGTCGGTCATAAACAGCGCGTAGCCCAGGTGCGCAAAGTGGTTGGCTCTGTCGATGGATTGACGGTGGTTGGCGGCTGGCTGGCTGGCAACGGCCTCGCCGCGGTGGTCGCGGACACGCGCGCGCAGGTGGCGCCGCTGCGGGCCGAGGATCCCACTATTACGTGATTTATGTCACTTCTACGCCGTGTAGAACAAATCCATTTCGACTTAGCGGCCCGCGCGGGGCAAACTTGAACCATGAGCCACACTTCTGCCGAATCTGTCACTAAAACTTCTGAAAACGAAGAACAGTTCTTCACGCTCTGGACCGTCTTCAAGCGCTCAGCCGACGTCCTGCGCAGCGGCGATGCCGCGCAGGAATTCGAATCACTGGTCGAAAAGCTCGCGGTGGACGGCGTGGTCCTGCGGGGCAGCTACGACGTTTCCGCCATGCGCTCGGATGCGGACATCATGGTGTGGCTCCACGGTGCCAAGCCCGAAGACCTCCAGGCTGCAGTCCGCTCCATCCGGCGCAGCAAGCTGTTCGCTGGAACGGAGATCGTGTGGTCGGCCATGGGCGTGCACCGCGAGGCCGAGTTCGCCAAGAGCCACGTTCCTGCCTATGCCCGTGGCGTCGAGCCCAGCACCTGGCTGTGCGTCTACCCGTTCGTCCGCTCCTACGAGTGGTACCTCCTGCCCGCCGAAGAGCGGGGCAAGATGCTCCGCGACCACGGCCTCCTGGGCCGCGAATTCCCGCAGGTCATCTCCAACACCGTGTCCTCTTTCGCGCTGGGGGACTGGGAGTGGATCCTCGGCTTGGAGGCGCCCGAACTGGTTGACTTGGTGGACCTGATGCGCCACCTGCGCGCCACCGACGCCCGTAACCACGTGCGCGAAGAGATTCCCTTCTACACCGGCCGCCGCGTCACGGCTGCCGAGATCGCCGAGGTCCTCGCATGAGCGGGCTGTCCGTCTCCACCGAACTGAACCAGGTCACCGAACGCGGCCGCCAGGAAGCGAAGCACTACGACGCCGTCCTGCTCGCATCCTTCGGTGGGCCCGAAGGCCAGGAAGACGTCATTCCCTTCCTGCGCAACGTCACCCGCGGGCGCGGCATCCCCGACGAGCGCCTGGAAGAGGTGTCGCACCACTACCGGGCCTTCGGCGGCATCAGCCCCATCAACCAGCAGAACCGCGAGTTGAAGGCAGCCATTGAAGCCGAACTCGCCAAGCGCGGCATCGAGCTGCCGGTACTGTGGGGCAACCGCAACTGGGACCCGTACATCGCGCCGGTTTTGCAGGACGCCTACGACGCCGGCCACCGCCGGATCCTGATGCTCACTACCAGCATCTACTCCTGTTACTCCAGCTGCCGCCAGTACCGCGAAGATATCGGCATCGCCCTGACGGAAACAGGCCTGGACGGAAAACTGGAAGTGGACAAGATCCGCCAGTACTTCGACCACCCCGGAGTGGTGCAGCCATTCCTGGAGGGGACGGCCGCCGGCCTCGAGGAAATCCGTGCCAAGCTTTCCGCTGCAGGCGTTGCCGATCCCGACTCCGGCATCCGTGTCCTGTTCGCCACGCACTCCATTCCTACCAGGGACGCGGAGGCCGCAGGCCGCTCCGAGGACGAGCCCCGCGACTTCGCGGAAGGTTCCGCCTATGCCGCCCAGCACCTGGCCAACGCCAAGGCCATCATGGACACCGTGGCTCCGAACGTCGCCTGGGACCTCGTTTACCAGTCGCGTTCGGGAGCGCCCCACATCCCTTGGCTCGAACCGGACATCAATGACCACCTTGAGGAAATCGCGCCCGAGGGTGTCCGCGGCGTGGTCATTGTTCCCCTTGGTTTTGTCAGCGACCACATGGAAGTTGCGTGGGACCTGGACACGGAAGCCTTGGAAACCTGCAAGAACCTGGGCATCGAAGCCACCCGCGTTCCCACACCGGGAACGCACGCAGCCTTTGTGTCAGGACTGGTGGACCTGATCTGCGAACGCACCCTTGAGAACAACATCGCCGACCGTCCGCACGTGACGGATCTCGGACCCTGGTACGACGTGTGCCGTCCCAACTGCTGCGAAAACTTCCGCGGGGCCAAGCCGGTCATCGCCGAGGTCGGCTCCAGCATTGGGATCGGACATGAGGCCTACCCCGCCCCGGAGGCCAGCAAGTGACTGTTCGCATCGGCACCAGAGCCAGCAAGCTGGCCCTGACGCAGACCCAGCAGACGGCGGACCAGCTGGCCGCCGTCGGGGGCTTCCCCGTGGAGCTGGTCCACATCCGGACCGAAGGCGACGTCAGGACCGGATCGCTGTCCCAGATGGGTGGCACCGGGGTCTTCGTTGCCGCGTTGCGCGATGCCTTGCTCATCGAGAGCTGCGACGTAGCCGTGCATTCACTCAAGGACCTCCCCACCGGGGCAGCCGTTGGATTGAGCATCGCCGCTACGCCGCCGCGCGTGGATGTGCGGGACGTCCTGTGCGCCCGGGACGGATTGACGCTGGCGGAACTTCCCGGTGGCGCCAAAGTGGGCACTGGATCGCCGCGGCGCGCAGCGCAGCTTCGTGCCGCCCGTCCGGACATCGAGGTGCTGGATATCCGCGGAAACGTGGACACCCGCCTCAACCGGGTACCCGGGCTGCCCGGCAATGCCGTGGACGAGGTGGTGGAGGGCAAATCGAACGACCTTGACGCAGTAGTCCTCGCCGCCGCCGGACTCGAACGCATGGGGCGGCTGGATACGGTGTCCGAATTCTTCGATACCTCCGTGATGCTGCCTGCCCCAGGCCAGGGTGCCCTTGCCATTGAGTGCCGCACGCCCGACGCGCCACAGCGTGACGGCTCCGTGGACGGCGGCAATGTGGTGCTGGCCCAGGCCCTGGCGGCGTTGAACGACGACGACACCCGGCTTGCGGTCACGGCCGAACGTGCCGTACTGGCCAGGCTCGAGGCCGGATGTGCCGCCCCCGTGGGTGCCTATGCGTACCGCAAGGGCAGCATGTTGCACCTGGAAGCCGTGGTCTGCGCCGTGGACGGGACCCGTACTGTGCGGGAAAAGAAGGCCACTGATGGCCTGACCGAGGTAGGCGCCACGTTGCTGGGCATCGAGGTTGCCGAACAACTGCTCGCGGCCGGTGCCGCTGAAATTGCGGACCTTGCTGCCTCCTGAACCCATGGCTGCCGCGGGCTTGCGGGGTCGGCGTGTCCTGATCACCAGGAGCGCCGACCGTGCCCGCACGCTTGCTGCCCTGCTGAGGAGCAAAGGGGCCATACCGTTGGTCCTTCCCCTGATCGACTTTGAGCAGGCCACCGACCAGGCCTCCTTGGATTCTGCCTTGGACACGCTCGCCAACGGCGGCTACGAGTGGCTGGTAGTCAGCAGTACCACCACGCTGCGTGTCCTGATCGGGAAGGCAGCCGAACGCGGCACTACGGCTTCGCAACTGGTGCCTGCCGGCACGAAAGTGGCCACCGTTGGTTTGTCATCACGGCGGGCACTCGAAGCCGCTGGGCTTCCCGTTGACCTTTGCCCCACCGGAGAACAGTCCGCCGAAGGCCTTCTCGAGGTGTGGGACTCGCCAAATGCGCGGATCTTCCTGCCCCAAGCGGATATCGCCTCGCCACGCTTGCGCGAGGGACTGGCAACCAAGGGTGCCTCCGTTGACGCAGTTACTGCCTATCACACGGTCGAGTACCCGGCCCATGATTCGCGGCGGCTGACAGCGGAACTGCCTGCCGCCGTCGGACTCTCCGGTGACGGTCTGCCGCCGCAACTGACGGCTGAAGCCGTGAAGGCGCGGCTCGGCGCCGGGGCACTGGACGCGATCGTCGTTGCCTCCCCGAGCGCGGTGCGCCGGATCGCCCAAGCCCTGCTGCCGCTTGGGGCCTGCCGCCTGGTTGCGATCGGCCGCCCCACCGCCGCCGAGGCCGCCCGGGTTGGCCTGCCGGTGGCAGCAACCGCCAACGAACCCACGCCGGCGGGCATTGCGACCGCCCTGGAAACCATCTTCGCCAACGAAGGGAACCCCCAATGAGTTTTCCAAACCACCGCCCCCGCCGCTTGCGCACCACCCCCGCCATGCGACGCCTCACCGCCGAGAACCGTCTGGCGCCTGCAGACCTCATCCTGCCCGCCTTCATCCGGGAGGGCCTGACAGAGCCCAGCCCCATCACCTCGATGCCCGGGGTCGTCCAGCACACCACCGACACCCTCAAGCGGGCGGCAGCAGAGGCCGTGGAATTGGGCGTTGGCGGCATCATGCTGTTCGGAGTCCCAGCCGTGCGCGATGCCAGGGGAACTGCTTCGCTGGATCCCGAAGGCGTGCTGAACAAGGCCATCCGGGACGTCAAAGCCGAGGTGGGCGATGCTTTGGTGATCATGGGCGATGTGTGCCTGGACGAGTTCACCGATCACGGCCACTGCGGAGTCCTGGACGCCAACGGTTACGTGGACAACGATGCCACGTTGGAGATTTACGGACAGATGGCCGTTGCGCAGGCGGAGGCCGGCGCGCACGTGCTGGGCCCTTCCGGAATGATGGACGGCCAGATCGCCGTGATCCGCCAGGCGCTCGAGGAATCCGGCCACAAGAACACTGCCATCCTGGCCTACGCCGCCAAGTACGCGTCCGCCTTCTACGGCCCCTTCCGGGAAGCTGTCGACTCCCAGCTTAAGGGCGACCGCCGCACCTACCAGATGGACGCCGCGAACCGACGCGAAGCGATTCTCGAAGTGGAGTTGGATCTCGAAGAAGGAGCCGACATGGTCATGGTGAAGCCTGCCATGAGCTACCTCGACATCCTTGCCGACGTAGCGGCCATGAGCCCGGTGCCTGTCTCGGCCTACCAAATCTCCGGCGAGTACGCCATGATCGAAGCGGCCGCCGCGAACGGCTGGATCGACCGGCGTGGGGCCATCACGGAATCCGTGCTCGGCATCAAGCGGGCCGGTGCCGATACCGTGCTGACCTACTGGGCCTCCGAACTGGCAGGCTGGCTGAAGGAGTCCTGATGACCCTCACACCGTCCGATCCCACGGCGCCGGTGGGTGCTGGACGCATCCTCCTGGGCCTGAACACTTTTGGCGACGCCGGGCTTGATGCCGAGGGAAATCCCAAGGAACACGCCCAGGTGCTGCGCGAGCTTCTGGAAGAAGCCAAGCTGGCGGACGCCGTCGGAATCCATGCGTTTGGCGTGGGGGAGCACCACCGCCGCGATTTCGCGGTGTCAGCACCTGAAGTCTTCCTGGCGGCGGCCGCCGCGGTGACGTCGAGGATCCGGCTGGGAACCGCCGTGACGGTCCTGAGCTCCGACGATCCCATCCGGGTGTTCCAGCGCTTTGCCACGGTTGATGCCCTTTCCAACGGACGCGCCGAAGTGATGCTCGGCAGGGGATCGTTCGTCGAATCGTTCCCCCTGTTCGGGCTCGATCTGGCCGATTACGAGGTCCTGTTCGAGGAAAAGCTGGACTTGTTCCACAAAGTCCGCGCGCAGAAGCCCGTGCACTGGGAAGGTCGCACCCGGCCCAACGTCAATGGACTCCAGGTTTATCCCCGCCTGCAGCACCATCTGTTGCCGGCCTGGATCGGGGTGGGCGGGACTCCCGAATCCGTGGTGCGGTGCGCCGAATACGGCTACCCGATCATCTTTGCCATCATTGGCGGAGAGCCGCGGCGATTCGCGCCACTGGTGAACCTCTACCGGGACGCCATGGCCAGATACGGCCACCCCATGCGGCAGATCGCGACGCATTCGCCTGGTTTCATCGCCGACACCGATGAAGCCGCCCGCGAGGAGTTGTTTCCGCACTGGCTCGAACAACGCAACCGGATCGGCGCCGAGCGAGGCTGGGGACCGGGAAACCGGGGGGAGTTCGACGCCATGTGCGGCCCGGAAGGCGCACTGTACGTGGGTTCCCCCGAAACTGTGGCCCGGAAGATCGCCTTGCTCAAGAGCAACCTCGGCGTGGACCGGTTCGACCTCAAGTACAGCAACGGAACACTGCCGCACCAGTCCATGCTCCGCTGCATCGAGTTGTACGGGACGGAAGTTGCGCCCCGCGTCGCCGAACTCCTGGACGAAGCGGAAGCAGACGCGGGCTGAAGCCTGGCGCCGATCCAGCAGGCAGCTCCACCATCACTGAAAGAATAGGAACCATGACTTCAAACACCCCTGTGTCCGACCAGCTCTTCGACCGCGCCCAGTCGCTGATGCCCGGCGGGGTCAACTCGCCGGTCCGTGCTTTTGGCTCCGTGGGCGGAACACCGAAGTTCATGGTCTCGGCCAAGGGCGCCTACCTTACGGACGCCGATGGCAAGGAATACGTGGACCTGGTCTGCTCGTGGGGTCCTGCCCTCCTCGGCCATGCGCACCCGGCAGTGCTGGATGCCGTGCACGCGGCCGTGGACCGTGGCCTCTCATTCGGCGCTTCCACTCCGGATGAGGCCAACCTGGCGGCCCTCGTCAAGGAACGGGTATCCGCCGTCGAGCGTCTCCGCATGGTTTCCACCGGTACCGAGGCGACCATGACGGCCGTCCGCCTGGCCCGCGGTTTCACCGGCCGCAACCTCATCATCAAGTTCGCCGGCTGCTACCACGGCCACTTGGACGGCCTCCTGGCATCCGCCGGTTCAGGGGTGGCCACTCTTGCCCTGCCCGGCTCTGCCGGCGTCACGGCCGCGGCCGCCGCGGAGACCCTGGTGCTGCCCTACAACGATCTCGCCGCAGTTGAGGAGGCATTCGCAGCGCACGGCAGCCACATCGCCGCTGTGATCACCGAGGCGGCCCCGGCCAACATGGGCGTCGTTACTCCGGCCGAAGGCTTCAACGCAGGACTGTCCCGGATTACCAAGGAACACGGGGCCCTCCTGATCCTGGACGAAGTCCTGACGGGCTTCCGCACGGGCTACGCCGGCTACTGGGGCCTGACCGGTCGCCAGGAGGGTTGGGCACCGGACCTGCTCACCTTTGGCAAGGTGATTGGTGGCGGAATGCCGACGGCGGCTCTTGGCGGCCGCGCGGATGTCATGGACTACCTGGCACCGTTGGGTCCCGTTTACCAAGCCGGAACGTTGTCCGGGAACCCTGTTGCCATGGCAGCCGGGGTCGCCACGTTGACCCACGCAACACCCGAGGTCTATGCCCACGTTGATGCGCGCTCCCTGGAACTCTCGGCGGCCCTTTCGTCTGCGTTGGACGCCGCCGGAGTGGACCATTCCATCCAGCGGGCAGGGAACCTGTTCTCTGTCTCCTTCGGCACCTCCGCCAACGGAGTCCACAATTACGCGGACGCGCAGGCCCAGGAAGTCTTCCGCTACGCGCCGTTCTTCCACTCCATGCTGGAATCCGGCGTGTACCTGCCGCCGTCCGTCTTTGAGGCCTGGTTCCTGTCCGCGGCACACGACGATGCTGCGATGAACCGTATTTTTGACGCGCTTCCGGCTGCAGCCAAGGCTGCTGCCTCCGCCCAAGCCTAGGCTGGGACTTCGGCGCCTTCGAAAGTTGCAGGCAGCAGCTTTCGAAGGCGCCGTTTGCGTAGGCGGGGTAGGCTCGTAGGGGAAACCCAACCCCAACGAATCAACGGTTTACCATGCGTACCACCAAGACAATTGCATCGCTCAGCTCTATCCTTGCGGCGGCAGGAGTGGTCGCGGTAATGGCCTCGGGATGCACCGTCAGTGGGGGCAGTCCCGCTCCATCGGAATCACCTGGTCCCTCATCGACGTCATCGACCCCGCCCACTGGTTCAGCCGCTGCACCGTCCGGCACGGCGCCGTCCCCGCAGCCGACCCCCTCCGCGTCGGCCGTATCGCCTCCGGGAACCCAGGATGCAGCTACCCGGCAGCTCTCTTCCCTGAGCCTCGAGCAGCGGGTAGGGCAGCTGTTCATGGTCGCGGCCAAAGCCACGGGTCCCGAGCCTGCGACCATGGAGGCATTGGCCAAGTACCACGTGGGCAACGTGTACCTCAGCGGACGCAGCAAAGCCGGAGCAGCCGCGACGGCCGCTGTGGTGGCTTCCTTGAACGCCACGGTCTCGCCGACCACCACCGGAAACCTGCCCTTGTTCGTAGCCACGGACCAGGAGGGCGGAAACGTGCAGGTTCTCTCCAGTCCCGGGTTCTCCGCCATACCGTCGGCCGTGGCCCAGGCCGGACTCGGGCCGGACAAGCTGCGTTCCAGCGCCGCCCTGTGGGGGAGGGAACTTCGAAGCGCCGGGGTCAACGTGGACCTGGCACCTGTCCTTGACACGGTGAAGAGCGCGGAGTTTGCACCATCCAACGGTCCGATCGGCCGCTTCCAGCGCCAGTACGGCTACACGCCCGACCAAGTGTCGGTGCTAGGGAACGCCTTTGCCCAAGGCTTGGCCGATGCCGGGGTGGCCCCCGTCGTGAAGCACTATCCTGGACTGGGCCGGGTGGTTCCCAACACGGACGTCAGCAAGGACGTGCGCGATACCGAAACGACCCGTACGGACCCCGCCTTGGCGCCCTTCAATGAAGCCATCCGTGGCGGTGCCCAGTGGGTCATGTTGTCCAACGCCTACTACGACCGCATTGACCCTGCCAATATTGCGCCGTTTTCACCGGTGGTGATGGAAACGATGCTCCGGACGGACGCAGGGTTCAAAGGAATCATCCTTTCCGATGACATGTGCAGTGCCGCGCAGCTGGAA
This sequence comes from Paenarthrobacter sp. NPDC090522, assembly GCF_044769225.1. Taxonomy (NCBI): domain Bacteria; kingdom Bacillati; phylum Actinomycetota; class Actinomycetes; order Micrococcales; family Micrococcaceae; genus Paenarthrobacter; species Paenarthrobacter sp. NPDC090522. Next base: position 354,399 of record NZ_JBIVXL010000002.1, on the reverse strand, counting down.
CCATGGACCAGCGCAGAGCGGGCCACCAACTTCTTTGGCGCCGGTGGCACCATGATGGTTTGCGCGGACCCTGCACGGATCCCAGAAATGCACCAGGCCGTAGTTCGGAAGGCACAGACGGATCCCGCGTTCCGGGCCAAGGTGGATGCCGCAGCCCTGGCTGTACTGCAGGTCAAGGCCACGGCCAGGCCTTAAACGGCGAATCCCCGGCCTCCGCTGGTCCGTGGGGACCGCCGCGGAGGCCGGGGATTCGCTGTGTGCGTCGGCTGCGTTTAGAGCACGTCCGAGAGGAAGCCCTGCAGGCGTTCCGTCCGCGGATCAGTGAAGAGCTGTTCCGGTGGACCGGACTCAACAACGACGCCGGCATCCATGAAGGTCACCACATCCGAGACGTTCCGTGAGAACCCCATCTCGTGGGTCACCACCACCATGGTCATGCCGCCCTGGGCCAGGTCCGTCATGAGGGCCAGGACGCCCTTCACGAGCTCCGGGTCCAAGGCGGACGTGGCCTCGTCGAAGAACATGACCTCGGGCTTCATGGCCAGTGCACGGGCTATGGCCACGCGCTGTTGTTGCCCACCTGAAAGGTTGGCAGGACGGGAGTCGGCTTTATGCTTCAAACCCACAAGGTCCAGTTGGCTCAGGGCCTCCACGCGGGCTTGGTCCTTGGACATGCCGCGGAGCTTGCGCAGGGCCAACGTGATGTTCTCCGCGACGGTCTTGTGCGGGAAAAGGTTGAACTGCTGGAACACCATGCCGATGCGGCGGCGCAGCTCGTCAGGGTTGTCCTTCAGCACGGACTTCCCGTCAAGCAGGATGTCTCCCTGATCGGGTTCGATCAGTCGGTTCATCACCCGCAGCAGCGTGGACTTACCGGAGCCGGATGGTCCAATGACCGAGGCCGTGGTGCCCTTTTCGACGTGGAGGTCGATTCCCCGCAGGACGTGGTTGCTGCCGAAGGAAAGGTGGATGTTCTTCGCGGTCAGTGACCCCGAGGTGAACTCGCTCATGCGTGGGCTCCCTTCCCGACGACGGCGGCTGCGTCGTCCGGTTCTTTCTTCTCAGGCCGGCCTGAGCGCAGGCGGGCGTCAATCCAGTTCACCAGGTGCGTGAGCGGAATGGTCATGGCCAGGTAGAAGATGGCTGCTGCCACGTAGGGGGACAGGTTGCCGCTGTTGGCTGCCAGGTCCTTGCCGATCTGGAAGATTTCCCGCTCGCTGGCCAGCAGGCCAAGCATGAACACCAGGGACGATTCCTTGATCAGGGAGATGAATTGGTTGACCAGGGCCGGGAGTACCCTGCGGATCCCTTGTGGGACCACCACCAGGCGCATGGATGCGCCGTAGCCGAATCCCAGGGCACGGGAGGCTTCCAACTGTCCCTTGTCCACGCTCTGGATGCCGGAGCGGAAGATTTCGCCAATGTAGGCGCCGGACATCAGCGACAACGCGGCGATGGCCATGGGGTAGGGACTGGTGGAGCCCGTCAGTTGCCGGATGATGGGTCCGAAACCAAAACCGATCACCAGGATGGTCAGTACCGGCGGGAGCCCGCGGAGAATGTCCGTGTAGATGCGGGCAACCCACCGGGCTGCAGCGTTCCGGGAAATCCCCATGAGGGCAAGCAGCATCCCGATCGCTGTCCCGATGATTCCGGAGACGACGGCCAAAACGATCGTGTTGGGCAGGCCAACGGCGAACATCTTGGGGATGACTTCGCCCATCAACTGCCAGTTGAAAAAGGTGTCAGCTAATTGCTTGAGGATATCCATGGAACGTCCGGTTTACTTGGCGGGGAGCTGGACGGCCTTGCTGCCCGGCTTCCAGCCCTGCGGGGTTTGCTCGGCGGCCGTCGGACGGTCCTTGTACCACTCAGCAGTCAGCTTGGTCCAGGTGCCGTCGGCGATCACGGCGTCCAGACCGGCGTTGAGCGCGTCCATGAGGGCCTTGTTGTCCTTGTTCACTGCGTAGGCGGTGAAGTTCTGGGTGTTGACAACCTTTTCGGCGATCTTGGTGTTGTCGCCTTCCTTGACCTGGCCGTCGGCCTGCTGCGAGGGAGCAACCCAGGCGTCGATCTGGCCGTTCTTCACGTTGCCGTAAACGGTGTTGTAGTCCGGGAAGCGGACCGGCTCGATCTTCAGGGTGTTGGTGACGTAGTCATCCTGCACCGTGCCCTGGACGACACCAATGCGAAGGCCTTCCTTGAGGTCGGCGAAGCCGGTGACCTTCGCGTCGTTCTTGGTGACAACTGCCATGTAGCCGAAGTCGTAGCCGTTGGTGAAACCAACCGTCTTACGGCGTGCGTCGGTGGTGGAGATCGAGGAGGATCCGACGTCGAACTGCTTGTTTGCCACCTGGGAGAGGAGCGCGGAGAAGTCGGTGGACGCGAACTCGACCTTGAGGCCCAGCTTGTCACCGATGGCGCGCAGGAGCTCGTTGTCGTAGCCGGTGAACTTACCGGACGGGTCGATGAAGATGTTCGGCGGAGCGTCGGAGAGAGTGCCCACGCGGAGCGTTCCGTCGGTGATGAGGCCGAGCTTGGACTTGTCGATCTTATCGATCGGGGTAACGTCCGCAGTGGTGTACTTGTCCAGCGTCTGCTGGTCGCTGCCCGCAAGGGCGTCCGTAGCTGAGCTGCTGGGCTGGGAAGAACCTCCGCCACAGGCTGCGAGGGAGATCACCAGGGCTGCTGCGACGGGGGCGGCAGCCAGCCACTTGGGGGCTTTGAATTTCATGAAGAAATCACTTTCATCGATGGTCACGGAGACGTTACGCGGTGGGCGGGGAACGTGGCAGCGTCTGGATGTTGGCTGCCCTAGCAGACTTCAACCCGCCAAACTTAATTATGTCACCACGCCGCTAGGAGGCCGTGAATCGAACAAGTGATTGCTCCAATTCACTTGTGCCGAATATAAGCATCGATGATTGCAGTGTTGGCCCTGGTGTGTTCACGCTGTTGGCCAGTCTGGGAAATCGGCGCCGGTTCGCTGCGTGTTCCGGAGTTCCCGAAAATCATGTGACTTGCGTCGCAAGTCTTAACCTGCCCGCTGGGCTCCGGTTTAGAACCCGCCGCGGCTGGCGTCCTCCGGCGGCAGGACCGGCCACTCGCCTTCGATGACCGCAGTGGGCTTGCTCCGCCGAAGGTACTGCTGGAAGTCCGCTGCTTGCGACGCAGCCCAGTCCACTTGCAAATGGTGCAGCTTCGACGCAGGCATGTGCAACTTGGGGAACTTCCCGGCCATGGCATCCAGGACCCGGAGGGTGGCCAGGGCATCCGCGGCAGAGGTATGGGCGTTGTCCAGGTCGATGCCATATTCCTCGCACAGAGCAGTCAGCGTCCGCTTGCCTTTCCTGAAGCGGTCCACTTGCTTGTTCATGACGTACGGATCCAGCACCGGGAAGCGGCTCAATTGGGGCACGCCGTGGCGTGCCGACTCCGCCGCGAGGACCGTGAAGTCGTAGCTGGCGTTGAAGGCGATGACCGGGGTGCCGGCGTCGAAAAGTTCCTGGAGGACGGTGGCGACTTCCCGGGTGACGTCTGCTGCGGGGCGCCCCTCCGCGCGCGCTTTGGCAGTGGTGATCCCGTGCACTTCGCTGGCCTCCACCGGGATTTCCACGCCGGGATCGGCCAACCATTCGTGTTCCTTGACCAGCCCGCCATGTTCGTCAACAACGGTGATGGATGCAGTGACAATGCGGGCGGAACGGGAATTCTTCCCTGTGGTCTCAAGATCGAATGCTGCACGGGGGAGGGTATTCCAGGAACTCATGGTTTCAAGCTACCGGCTGGCTCCGACACTATTGGGGACGACACTCCTGCAGCTAGGCTGATCACATGCGGATGGAGTACGTGACGGCGGTTCTCGCCGTGGTGGACCTCATTCCGCCGGGTGCCGCGGTTTCCTACGGCGACGTCGCAGAGCTCCTCGGATCGGGTGGTCCGCGGCAGGTTGGAGCCGTGATGAGCCATTACGGCAGCTCCGTTTGCTGGTGGCGGGTCCTGCGGGCCAGCGGCGATGCTCCGCCCGGGCATGAGTCGGAAGCGCTGCGGCACTACCTTGAGGAGTCCACTCCGCTGCACGGTGCGCACGGGGAATTCCTGCGGACCGGTGAGGGTCGCTGGCGGGTAGACCTCGCCTCTGCAAGGTGGTCGCCCACGGAGTCCGATTTCGACCATCTGGATGTGATCTCGGACCAGTTGGAGCGTCAGCTCCATATTTTGTCGGTGCCCGATGATGAAATGACTGTGTGACCGCAACAGCTTCCAAGAACCGGGGGAACCCGTCCGCACTGCGCCTGCTTCCGCCGCGCGAAGTCCACTTTGAGGCACCGGCATTGTCCGCGGACCAGCAAGCTGTCGTGTCCTTGGCCAGGGGAAGCGGCCCGGTCCTGGTGCCCGGTGGGCCCGGGACGGGCAAGTCCACCGTGCTCGTCGAGGCGGCGGTGCGGCGTGTCATTGAGGATGGCCTGGATCCGGAAAACATCCTCATCCTTGCTCCCGGAAGGCATGCTGCCGCGGCGCTGCGGGACACCTTCACGGGACGGCTCGCCCGCAGTTTGAGTACGACGCCGGCACGCACCTGGGCGTCGTACGCGTTCGATGTCATCCGGCGCGCCAAGGCGGAGGGCATCCTGCCCCTGCCGCGGCAACCAAAGCTGCTGTCCGGTCCGGAGCAGGACCTCATTATCAAGGAGTTGCTGGAAGGGCACCTCCGGCCCGGCTTCGAGCTGCCCTGGCCGGACGATTTGTCGGCTGCCCTTCCCACCCGGGGATTCCGGCACGAGATCCGGCAGTTGTTCGATCGCATCATCGAGTCCGGCAGAACAGCGGAGGACCTGGCGGCACTTGCCTACGACTGCGGACGGCCGGACTGGATTGCCGCCGCCGAACTCTACCGCGAGTACAGGGACGTGCTGGATTTGCGCATGCCCGAGGCCTTCGACCCCGCGGGAATCATCACCACCGCGCGCCAGATCTTCCAGGATTCGCCGGCCTTCCTCGCCGCCGAGCGTGACCGCCTCCACCTGATCCTGGTGGACGACGCCCAGGAGTCCAACCCGGCTGTATTCGAACTCCTCGCCGATATCGGTGAAAACAAGGACATCGTGGTGACGTACTCGCCGGATACCGTCGTGCAGGGTTTCCGTGGGGCGCGTCCGGACCTCGTGGCTGATCTTCCGTCACTTGTGGGCGGTCCCCTCGAAAGTGTCCGGGTTCGCCCGCTCGGGATCACCCACCGGCATTCCGTCCATGTGGCGGAGGCTTGGAACCGTGTCGCTTCGCGGATTTCGCAGCGCTCCGGCGGCCGGCTGGCGCGCCGCCTGGACCAGCCCCCAACCGCCGGACCCACCGCGTCCATGGCAGGAGGCCGTCCGGGCGCTGGAGGAACCGGCACAGTGGAAGGCCACATACTCCCGTCGGCCGTCCACGAACTCCGGTATGTCGCCCAGCGCATCCTGGAAGCCCAGTTGCGGGACGGCAGGGAGTTCAGCCACATCGCGGTGATCGTCCGCAATGGCGGACAGATTTCGCAACTGCAGCGGTACCTGAGCGGCCAAGGGATTCCCGTGCGGGTGCCGGTAGCTGATTCCGCCGTGCGGGACGAGGTTGCGGTGCGCCCACTCCTGCAGGCCTTTGCGGTGGTCCTCGATCCGGCCACGCTTACCCCTGAGTCTGCTGTATCCCTCCTGACCTCCCGTCTTGGCGGTGCCTCCGCCATCGAGCTGCGGCGGCTTCGCCAATCCCTGCGACGCGAAGAGCTGCAGGGTGGCGGGGGGCGTTCCAGCGATGCCCTTTTGGTGGAAGCCTTGCTGCAGCCGGGCTCGCTCGCAACCTTGGGCGTCGAGGCCAGCGCGGCCCGTCGCCTGGCCCGGATGCTGGCAGCAGGAACCGCTGCTGTCAAAGAACCTGGCGCGAATGCCGAATCCGTCCTGTGGGCGTTGTGGCACGCCACAGGCCTCGCGTCGCGGTGGTCGGAAGCAGCGCTTGAGGGCGGCAACGCCGGAGCCCGGGCAGACCGGGACCTCGACGCCATGATGGCCTTGTTCCATACAGCGGAGCGGTTCGTTGACCAGCTGCCTGGGTCCGGTCCCGAACAATTCCTGGAGTACTTGCTGAACCAGGAGCTGCCTATGGATACACTCGCTGCCCGTGCCCAGCTTGAAGAATGTGTTGAGTTGTTGACGCCGGCCAGCGCTGCCGGTCGCGAATGGCCCGTGGTCATCGTCGCCGGGCTCCAGGAGGGTGTCTGGCCCAACACGCGCCTCCGCGGCGAACTGCTGGGCAGCACACTTTATGCGGATGCCGTGGAGCACGGCGTGGAGTACGCCCTGGGACGAGGGCCCTTGAGCAGGCTCCGCGATATCCGGTACGACGAACTCCGGTCCTTCTCCACTGCGGTATCCCGTGCCCGCGAAGTCCTCATCTGCACGGCTGTCTCGTCGGAAGACGAGCAACCGTCCGCCTTCCTGGACTACGCCGCGCCTTTGCCCTCCGGCGACTTCCAGCGGGAGTACACGCCAGTGGACCGGCCCATGACGCTTCGGGCACTCGTAGCCGAACTCCGGCAGCATGCCCAGGCCGTGGAACCCGGCGTGGGCGAACCTTACCTGGCACGGGACGCTGCGAGCGTCCTGGCGCAACTCGCGGCGGCCGAACCGCCTGCTCCGGGGGCACATCCGGATTCCTGGTGGGGGCTCGCCCCCTTGAGTTCGGAGGAGGCCATCGTTCCGGTCGGCGGGACCGTCAGTGTCTCGCCGTCAAAGGTCGAAGCTGTCCACAAGTCGCCCCTCGACTGGTTTGTCCAGGCTGCCGGCGGGGAAGCTGCCACCGACTTCGCACGCAGCCTCGGAACACTGGTCCACGGCATCGCGCAGGAGTTCCCGGAGGCATCGGGTGCCGAATATGTCGCTGAGCTTGTCCGCCGGTGGCCAACCTTGGGCATGAAGGACAACTGGGAGGGAAAGCTCGACTTCCAGAGAGCCGAACTCATGGTCCGGAAGTTGGCGCAGTACGTGCTGGTCATGAGGAGCGAAGGCCGGTCCTTGGCAGGTGTTGAGCACGACTTCGAAGTTCGGCTTCCGGATCTCACCCTGCCAGTCGAGGAGACAGATTCCGCGGAGCCGGCTGTTCGTCATGCCGTCCTGCGGGGGCAGGTGGACCGCTTGGAGATTGACGCCGAGGGCCGCCTGGTCATCGTCGATTTGAAGACCGGCAAACGTCAGCCTGGCAAGGCAGAGGTGGCCCGTCACCCGCAACTCGGGGCCTATCAGGCTGCGGTGCTGATGGGGGCCTTCCAAGACCGGGAGGGAATGGCCGCTGACAGGTCGAACGCACCCGGCGGAGCAGTACTCGCACAACTCGGCACCAAAACAAAGACGCCGGTGGTCCAGCAACAGGAGGCGTTGGACAGTGAGGACAATTGGGCTGAGCCCATGGTCACCGGTGCCGCGCACCTGATGGCGGGGGCTACGTTCGAGGCCAGGCACGATCCCGGCAAGAGTGGACATGGCGGACACGGCTGCCGATTGCCCGATGTGTGCCCACTGTGCGCCCGAGGAAAGCAGGTAACGGAATGACGCTCGACCTCCTGGACGGAGCAGGTCCTTCCAAGGCCGGCGGTATCGATAACCCCGGCGAACAACTTCCGGTTCTTTTTTCGCCGGACGAACTCGCCGGAATCCTCGGTGAAAAGAACCGGCCTACGGCGGAGCAAGCAGGCATCATCGAGTCCCCGCTGGCCCCCCGATTGGTGATTGCCGGCGCCGGTTCCGGCAAAACCGCCACCATGGCCGACCGCGTAGTGTGGCTCGTGGCCAACGGCTGGGTTCGCCCGGAGGAAGTTCTTGGGGTTACCTTCACCCGGAAGGCTGCCGGGGAGTTGGCCAGCCGGATCCGTGCCAAGCTCGCCACACTCCAGCGCTTTGCGGCGGCAGACGACGGCCGGCTCGGCTTTCCACCCGGCCTCGCCGAGGCCGACGATCTTGAGCCGAAGGTCTCCACTTACCACTCGTACGCCAGTGGCATCGTGTCCGATCATGGCCTGCGACTTGGGATCGAACGCGACGTCGTGCTGCTGGGCGGAGCACAGTCGTGGCAGTTGGCCAGCGAGGTGGTAGAAGCCTACGACGGCGACTTTGAGCACTTTACGGCAGCCAAGTCCACGCTGGTCAACGCCGTTATCCAGTTGGCCGGGGAATGCGCCGAACACTTGCAGGAACCCGGCGTGGTCCGCGAGTGGATTTTGGACCGCGTGTCCGGTTTTGAGCACCTTCCGTATGTTGCCGGCGCGGCTAAGAATTCAACGCAGGGGGCCAGGGACCTTTCGTCGATGCTCCGTACCCGCGCGAGCGTGGCCGACATGGTGGTCCGTTACCAGCAGGCCAAACGGCAACGCGGCGTCCTGGACTTTGGCGACCTCGTTGCGCTGGCGGCGCGGATCGCTACTGACATTCCACTGGCAGCCGCAACGGAGCGGGCCCGCTACAAGGTGGTGTTGCTGGACGAGTTCCAGGACACCTCGCACGCACAGCTTGTCCTGTTTTCCCGCCTTTTCGGCAAGGGCCACGCGGTGACCGCGGTGGGAGACCCCAACCAGTCAATTTATGGCTTCCGGGGTGCCTCGGCCGGGCAGCTGTTCCACTTCGTGCAGGAATTCCCGGTGCGGACCACGGATCCCGTGTCCGGTGCCGCGTCATTTACCGTCGCTCCCACGTCCTTCCTGACTACGGCATGGCGCAATGGCCGCACCATCCTGGAGGCAGCAAACACCATCGCCGCGCCGTTGAACAAGGCTGCGGTTACGGGAGGTCCGGCGGGCGATCGGGAGACCTCCGCCGTCGTTCGGGTTCCTTCGCTGGTCCCCAGCCCTCTCGCTGCCGAAGGCAGCGTGGTGGTTGGCCGCTTTGGGACCGACGAGGACGAGGCCGCAACGATCGCGAGGGATATCCGACGCTATCAGCGGACCGTGTTCGAAGAGGAAAAGGACGGTACCCCTGTCAAGCCCACCATGGCTGTCCTGTGCCGGCGGCGTGCCCAAATGGAGCCCCTTCGCCGTGAGTTCGAACTCCAGGGGATTGACTACCAGATTGTGGGCCTGGGCGGTCTCCTTGATACCCCTGAAATCGTGGACCTGGTGGCCACACTCAGAGTCCTGGCGGATCCGGGTCGCTCCGACTCCTTGATGCGCCTGCTGGCCGGCGCCCGCTGGCGGATTGGCCCGGCTGACCTCATGGCACTGGGGGATTGGTCCAAATACCTTGCCCGCAGGCGCTCCAACCCGGACATCCACACGGCCTATCCGGACGATGACGAAGACCCGACTGCTGTCGTAGTGGAGAGCGACATTACCGACGCCGCCAGTTTGGTGGAAGCCTTGGACTTCCTGCCGCGGCCAGGTTGGACGTCGGGGCACGGCCGCTCGCTGACTGACGTGGCCTTGCAACGCTTGCAAAAATTGTCCGCCGAATTGCGCTCGTTGCGCAGCTACATCGGTGACGACCTCACCACGCTCCTGGGCGAAGTGGAACGTGCAATGCTCCTGGATATCGAGGTCGCCGCCAAACCCGGAACCAGCATCCATCAGGCACGCCGCAACCTGGACGCCTTCCAGGATGCGGCCGCCGGTTTCCTGCAGACCTCACAGCGAATCGACCTCCTGGCGTTCCTGTCCTGGCTGGAGGCCGCTGCCTCGGAGGAAGGGGGCCTGGATGTCGCTCCCGTGGAGGCCAACCGGGAGGCTGTCCAATTGTTGACGGTCCACGCTTCGAAAGGGCTGGAATGGGACGTGGTGTTTGTTCCCGGCCTCAACGCCGGGGCTTTCCCCAGCAACAGGGACTCGCGGTGGAGCAGCGGGGCGGCCGCGTTGCCCTGGCCGCTCAGGGGCGACCACGCCGACCTTCCGCAGTGGGACCTGGACCAGCCCGACCAAAAGGGCTGGCTGGACGCTGAAAAGGTGTTCAAATCGGAGGTCCAGCACCATGGTGAGGCCGAGGAACGCAGGCTGGCGTATGTGGCATACACCCGTGCAAAGTTCGTCCTGTGGGTCTCGAGCGCCGCGTGGAACGGCTCCAGGGCAGGAATTGCGGAGATGTCCGCCTTCCTATCCGAGCTCGGGCCGCTGGCCGGGGAGAACGGCCCGGCCAGCATTCACCCTGAGTCCGTTGCGGAGGAGTCCCTGCCGGATTCGAGCCCGCTGACTGCAACGGTTGAGGTGGCGCTCTATCCCTACGATCCCCTTGAGGGGCCGTCGGACCCGCGTACGGGGAAGAGGCTGCGGTTGGTTCCCGGTCGGCGTGCCGGCATGGACCTCGCTGCCTCGGCTGTCCGCGCCCACCTGGACCAACCCGAAACGGCCTCACCCACCGTGGACCCCGGCGGCAGGGCCGCCCGCTGGGTCCATGAGGCGCAACTCCTCATGGACCGGCAACGGCAATCCAGCACCCATCGCGACGTTCATCTGCCGAGCCATATTTCAGCCTCGCTCTTTGTCGATCTGGGAGCAGACCCTGCCGCCGTCCTCGCCCAGCTCCGCAGGCCGGTTCCCCGTGAACCGGGCATCTCGGCCCGGAAGGGGACTGCCTTCCATGCATGGGTCGAGGAGTATTTTGGCACCACCGGCATGCTTGATCTCGATGAGGCTCCCGGGTCGGACGCGCATATCGATGAAGCCTACGGACTTGATCAGATGGTTGAAGCCTTCAAGCAGTCCGAGTGGGCCCACCGGGCGCCGGCGTTCGTGGAAGTACCTGTCGAGACAAAAATCGGTGACGTGGTGGTCCGTGGACGGATTGACGCTGTGTTCCGTGACGCCGATGGTCGGTGGCAACTGATTGACTGGAAAACCGGCCGTCAGCCCGCCGGCAAGCAATTGGCTACCCGGGCCGTGCAGTTGGCCGTTTACCGGCTGGCCTGGTCACGGCTCAAGGGCGTGCCGCTGGAAGATGTCAGTGCAGCCTTCTACTACGTCGCGGAAGACGCCGTGGTACGTCCACATGACCTTGGGCAGGCAGCCGACCTTGAAGGAATCATCGCGCGCGCACTCACCCATCATGGCCCGGGTCATCCAGCAGGGCAGACCCAGTAGCGGAGGCCCACTAGACGGAGGCCGGGCAGTTCTGCCGGGACCTCCTGAACCAGTTGGCAAGTGACGTGGGTTTCAGCCCCTCAGTGGGGTCACGTTCACTACGCTGATGGCGGCCGTGGACGTGTCTTCCGGACCAGCAGCGTCATCCGGGTCCCCGACTGCTGAGTGGCCGGACGTTGCGTCGGCCTTGGCTGGCTGTTCCCCTTCCGGGACCGGAGCCACGGACACCGGGGCGGAACCGTCATCGGGAATGGCTGCGACGCTGACCGCCGGCAGAACGCCGTCGGGTGATCCCGTGGGCATGGCCTCTTCGGCAGACGCGCGCTCTGCGCGTTCGGTTTCGTCCAGCCTTGCCTGTTCTTCGATGTCGTCGGCAAGGGACTGGAGCATTGACTCAGCCTCCGCGGTCATCTCCTCGTGCCCGGCGGCCATGGCCTTGACCAGGTATTGGGCCAGGGCGAACTCGGCGAGCAAGGCCGCCCGCCGCAGCAGATGGCCGTCCGGCGTCTCGCGTCGGACCTGGGTGTACCGTGCCAGGACCGCGTCGATGAACGGCGCTTCGTTGGAGGCCACCAGCCAGGCGAAGTCGTCGGCGGGGTCTCCGATCCGGAGATCCGTCCAGCCGGTGACAGCGGTCACGGCGTCGTGCTGAACCATCAGGTTGTCTTCGTGCAGATCTCCATGGACCACCGAGGGATTGAAGCGCCACAGCGCCACGTCCTCCAGGGCGTGCTCCCAGCGCCGAAGCAGCGCCGCCGGGATCTTGCCGGTGGTTGCGGCCTGGTCCAACTCGTTGAGCTTGCGTTGGCGGAACTCGTTGGCCGAGTAGCTGGGCAGATCGGAGCTTGTGACCAGCGCCAGCGGCAGGTCATGGATCGCTGCCAGGGCAGAACCGATGTCCCGGGCGAGGTCCGCGTTGCCGGCGGACAGTTCCTCAATGGAGAGCGTGGCACCCTGCAAATGGGCATAGACGAACGTCGTCAGGTCCCCTTGCCGCACGGTCCCGGCGATGGTGGGCACGTGGAACGGCAGTTCAGCCCTGATGGCCGGGGCGAACGCGCGGAGGATCATGAATTCAGATTCCAGCCGGGTGCTTGCCTCGGGATGGCGGGGAGATCGGACACGCCACCGCTTGCCTTCCGCGTCAAGCAACAGCGCCGAGTCGAAGTCGGCGTCGTCATCGGAAGAATGAGCCGTAGCCGTCGGCGCCAATCCAGGCACCGCCGCAGTTGCTACAGCGGCCAGTTCAAGCGGTGTTCTTCTCACGTCTCCAACGGTAGATTGAGCGGAGCCGATGGCCATGATGCAGTGCGGCGAGTCTCCAGATCCGTAGCAAAACAGGACTTCAGGCCACCTCGAAGCGACTGTCCGGCCGTATCCACATCAAGGGCCCGCCAAATGTTCTTTGTCGGCATGAGTCAGTACGGTAGATACATGAGCTACACGGAGTCTCCTGCGCCGGCCAATCACCTCATGGACACTGTCCTTCCAGTGCGTCCTGCCGTGGTGGACCGTGGCTCGGGTGCCCGCCTCAAGCCTGGCATGGTGGAGGACCTGATCGCCTCGGGAACCGCCCAGGCCATGGTCATTTCGCAACGCAAGGCCCTTGTGACGGAGCAGGGGCTCTGGTTCGGTGATGCGCTCCGCCTGTGGGAGGCCCTGAACCTGGCGGAAGACAACCCGGCGACTGCAATCTACCTGGGCGCCACCTTGGGTCCGTCCTCCCTTCCGGAAGGCAGCGCAGTGCTGCTGTTCACGGTCGCTCAACCCCCGGCGCCCGGCACTTCGCTCACACCGGCTGACGCTCAGTGGGCGGGCTTCCGCGAAGTCGCCGGAAGGCTCGACGCCAGCGATACTGCTTTGTTCATCGAAGCCAGCGCCATCAGCAACTGGCATGCAACACATACACACTGCCCGCAGTGCGGTACTCCTACGGACCTGGAAGCAGGCGGGTGGGTGAGGCGCTGCCCCAGGGACAACTCCGAGCACTACCCCCGGACGGACCCGGCCATTATTGTCACGGTGGTGGGCCCGGATGGCCGTCTGCTCTTGGGCGGCGGCGGTCCCACGGACGCGAAGAATTACTCCACCCTGGCCGGATTCGTCGAGCCGGGCGAATCCCTGGAGCAGGCCGTGGTCCGGGAAATCGGGGAGGAAGTCGGTGTCCGCGTGACCGCGTGCCAGTATCTGGGCTCGCAGTCCTGGCCGTTCCCGGCTTCGCTCATGTTGGGTTTTACGGCCACCACCAGCGATTCCGTCGCCAAGCCCGACGGCGTCGAGGTCACCCGTGCGCGGTGGTTCAGCCGCGAGGAACTGCAGGCGGCCGTGCTGAGCGGTGAAATCACCATTTCCACCAGGCTGTCCATCGCACGGTCCCTGATTGAGCATTGGTACGGCGGCGTCATCGAAGACCTCCAGCCGTGACTCAAGCTATGGTTGACGCCGACGGTTCGCTGGAAGAACGAATACTCGGTGGTTTGGACGAGGAACAGCGGGAAGTCGCCGGCACCTTGACGGGCCCCCTCTGTGTCCTTGCCGGTGCGGGCACGGGCAAGACGCGGGCCATTACCCACCGGATCGCCTATGGGGTGCACTCGGGGGTGTACTCCCCGCAAAGGCTGCTGGCCGTTACGTTTACGGCACGGGCCGCGGCCGAGATGCGCAGCAGGCTACGGGATCTCGGCGTTCCCAACGTCCAGGCGCGGACCTTCCACGCTGCGGCGCTGCGGCAGTTGCAGTTTTTCTGGCCGCAGGCAATCGGCGGAACCTTGCCTAACCTGTTGGACCACAAAGCCACCATGATCGCCGAGGCCTCGCGGAGGCTCCGGCTCAGCACGGACCGTGCTTCCATCCGGGATCTTGCCGCAGAGATTGAATGGGCCAAGGTTTCCATGCTGACCCCGGCGAACTACCTTGAGAACGCAAAGGACAGGGGCACCCCCGGCGGTTTCGACCTGACGGCCGTCTCCCGGGTGTTCCAGGCTTACGAGGACATCAAGACGGACCGCAACGTCATCGACTTTGAAGATGTGCTGCTCATTACCGTGGGCATCCTGCAAGAGGATCCGAAGGTGGCGGCCACGGTCCGGGAACAATACCGGCATTTCGTCGTGGATGAATACCAGGACGTTTCACCGCTCCAACAGCGGCTCCTGGATCTTTGGCTGGGCGGCCGTGACGAGCTGTGCGTGGTGGGTGATGCCAGCCAGACCATCTATTCATTCACGGGAGCTTCCCCGAAGCACCTCCTCGGATTCAAGGCGCAGTATCCACACGCCACAGTGGTCAAGCTCGTCCGCGATTACCGCTCAACGCCCCAGGTAGTGAAACTGGCAAACGACCTCCTCGGTTCCAGGCGCAGCGGCGGGCCGGTGGCAGATGCCGCGTGGGCCCCGCCGCTCAAGCTTGTCGCGCAGCGGCCTTCCGGACCCGAGCCACGTTTCCTTGAATGCCCGGACGACGAAGCCGAAGCTGCAGTGGTTGCCGGCAAGATCCAGGAATTGCTGGATGCCGGTGTCAAGGCAAGCGAGATTGCCATTCTCTTCCGTACCAACGGCCAGTCAGAAGCCTATGAACAGGCCTTGGCATCGGCCGGCATCGGGTACCAGCTCCGCGGCGGCGAGAGGTTCTTCGCCCGAAAGGAGGTCCGCGATGCCATCCTGCAGTTGCGGGCCGCTACCCGGGCCATCCAGGAAGGAACCCCGGAACCCCTGGGCCAGCTTGTCAGGGACATCATTGCCTCCCTTGGTTACACGGACACAGCCCCGCATAGCGGTGGGGCCCTCCGGGAGCGCTGGGAATCGTTGGCTGCCTTGGTGGCCTTGGCTGACGAACTTGCTGTCAGCCGGGGGGAGTCCTTCAGCTTGGCGGAGTTCGTCAATGAGCTGCAGGAACGCTCCGTTGCCCAGCATGCTCCCACCGTCCAGGGAGTCACTCTTGCCTCCTTGCATGCCGCGAAGGGCCTGGAATGGGATGCCGTTTTCCTGGTTGGGCTCAGCGAAGGACTCATGCCCATATCCTTCGCGGATTCTCCCGAAGACGTGGATGAGGAACGCCGGCTGCTGTATGTCGGAATCACCCGTGCGCGGGAACACCTCAATCTGTCGTGGTCGGCAGCCCGGACACCGGGTGGCCGGGCCAACCGCAAGCCGTCTCGGTTCCTTGACGGCCTTCGCCCTGATTCTGTCGCATCGGCGAACGCCAGGAGTCGCGCGGGTGCGCCGCGTCGAAAAGCCGCTGCACCGGCGTCGTGCCGTGTCTGCGGGAGCATGCTCGCCACCGGAGCCGAACGCAAAGTGGGGCGCTGCAACCAATGTCCCCCCAGCTATCAGGAACAGACCTTCGAAGCGCTCCGCCAGTGGCGTCGCGAGGAGGCCCAATCGGCAGACGTGCCCGCTTACGTGGTTTTCACCGACGCCACTTTGACGGCCATAGCGGAGGCGCGGCCGGAAACCCTGGAGCAATTGGCGGGACTCGCCGGAGTGGGGCCGTCGAAGCTGGAGCGCTATGGGGAGGCCGTGTTGGAGGTACTGACTGAAAGCGCAGAGCCCTGATGGCGGACGAGATTCCCCCTCGCACCGATGACGGCGCTCCCGTCATAGTGCGCCGTTCCGCGCGCCGTCGGCGCACGGTCGCAGCTTTTTGGGAGGACGGCAATGCGGTTGTGGCCATCCCCGCCAGTTTCACCAAGGCGCAGGAACGCGAATGGGTTCGCCGGATGTTGGCCAAGCTCAAGGCCAAGGGCGAACGCCGGGGGAGCGGCGACGGGAGAAGGCGTCCGTCGTCGGACTCTGCTTTGGCGCAGCACGCTGCCCTGTTGTCCCGCACCTACCTCGGTGGCCGCGCTGTTCCGACGTCGGTCCGCTGGGTGACCAACCAGAACTCACGCTGGGGCTCGGCTACCCCGTCCGAGGGCACCATCCGGCTCTCGCACAAGCTGCAGCCCATGCCCCAGTGGGTTGTCGACTATGTCCTGCTGCATGAACTGGCGCATCTTCTGGTGGCCGGGCACAACGCTGCGTTTTGGCGTCTGCTGGAGGCCTACCCGGAAACGGAAAGGGCGAAGGCGTTCCTCGAAGGCGTGAGCTTTGCCACCTCCCGCGGCTTGGGCGAAGGCCCCGCCTCGGTGGACACAGACGAGGATTAAGCAGCAGTGGCCGCCCGGTTTCCCGGGGCGGCCACTGTCAGGCGCTATTTGGAGGGCGCTTCAGGTTCTCCCTCATCAGGGCCGGCGCCGCCGGAAGGTTCGTCGGACGGCGAGTCACTGCCCGCTTCATCCGAAGAGTCGTATCCACCGCTCAGGAGCTTTTGCAGAGCATCGTCCACTTCACTGTCGCTCGCTTCCGCCAGGCGGCGGCGTTCCGAGAAGCCCTTGGGGTCGTCCAGGTCCTCGCCCGTTGGCAGGAGGTCCGGGTGGTGCCAAATGGCGTCCCGTCCGGCAATCCCGCGTTCTTCCTTGAGCGTGGCCCACAGCGTCGCAGCGTCACGGAGCCGTCGGGGCCTCAGTTCCAGTCCTACCAGGGAAGAGAACGCGTGTTCCGCAGGTCCGCCGGTAGCGCGCCGGCGCCGCACCATCTCGCGCAGTGCAGTGGCGGACGGCAACAACTTTTCGGTGGCTTCCGCGGTGAGCTCGTCAACCCAGCCTTCCACCAGTGCCAGCGCCGTTTCGAGCTTTTCGAGGGCGGCCGTCTGGACCGGGGTGCGTTCGGGCGTGAAGACACCCTGGGACAGGGCTTCCTGGATACCCTCGGGGTTGCTGGGATCCAGGTCCCGGGCCAGGTCTTCGATCCGGGACATATCGATGTGGATACCGCGGGCGTAGGCTTCGATGGCGCCCAGCAAATGTCCGCGGAGCCAGGGAACCTGGACGAACAACCGGGCGTGGGCGGCTTCGCGGACGGCCAGGAACAGCCGGACATCGTTCTCGGGCAGGCTGAGTCCTTCGCCGAACTTCGCAACGTTGGCAGGCAGCAAGGCCATTTCCAGGTCGGCGAGCGGGACCCCGATGTCCGTTGAGCTGACCACTTCCGCAGACAAGGCGCCGATCGCCTGGCCCAGTTGCATGCCGAAGATGGCTCCGCCCATGTTTTGCAGCATGGACGATGCGCCGCCCATCATGGACTTCATTTCTTCGGGCAGTTGCTGGCTGAGTGCACCGGAGAGGGCATTGGCGATGCTGTTGGCTACGGGTTCGGTCAGCCGCTTCCAGGTGCCCAGGGTTGCCTCGACCCATTCGGCGCGGGACCAGGCCCGGCCGATCAGGCCGGTCGAGGGGAGGTCCGTCACGGGATCGAGCCAGAGTTCCGCCAGGCGGAGGGCTTCATCGATCTCGCGCTTTTGCGTCGAGTTCACGGAGGGGTCGCTGCCCGCGGCGGCGACGCGTCGGGCGTTCTCGTGGGCCAGTTGCCAGTTGACGGGCCCTTCGGAGGTGGAACTCATCATGGCCTGCACCTGGGCGAACATCTGCTGCAACAGTTGCGGATCGTTGGGCAGTCCGGCCGCTTTGGCGAGTTCGGCGGGATCGATGTTGCCCATTCCCTGGCCGCCCATCAGGTTCTGCAGCATTTCTGCCAGAGGGTCCTTGGGGTTGTCATCGTCGTTTGACGGGTTGTTGGGGTTGGTAGACATGGTGCCGCCGATCGTCGAACTGGCTGGTGATCACTTTCACCGTACCGCGCAGGGGAGGGGCTGTCTGCCTGCGGGCGGCGTAGTTCGCTGTAGGCAAAGCAGCCTTGCAAGGTCCGGACCGCGTAGTGTGGATGCTTGGTATGTTCCCTGTGCCGCTGCCGGCGGCAGGAGCGAAACTGCCGTCACGCAGTGCCGGCTGAGAGAGGCCTCAATGCTTACTTCGCCCAGTCCCGAGGGCTCGGTTGACCCGCGTCAAACGCCCGACGCCGAACCCTCCTCTGCGCCAGCGTCACCGCCGGGCAGCAGCCGCTACATGATCATGATCGTGTCCGGCCTCCTTGCCTTGGGGCTCGGTCTAGGCGCCGCTGCGTTGCCTGTTCCCTACGTGGTGGAATCTGCCGGCCCCACCTTCAATACCTTGGGCCAGGACGGCGACAAGCAGGTCATCACCATCTCGGGACGCGAGTCCTTCCCGGCGAAGGGCAATCTGGACCTCACCACCGTGGTGATGACGGGAGGTCCGAAGAGCCCGGCAACCATCTTTGACGTCTTCCGTGCCTGGTTGGACAAATCCAAGGCCATCTACCCGGAGGAGCTCATCTATCCCAAGGGGACAACTGCGGAGCAGACCGTCCAACAAGGCGAGATCGCCATGGAGACGTCCCAGGAAAACGCCGTTGCTGCAGCCCTGCGGGAGTTGGACATTCCGTTCGAGCAGCGTCTTACCGTCGCGGGTCTTTCGGATGCTTCACCATCCGCCGGCAAAGTCCAGGACGGGGACCGGTTGGTCTCCATCAACGGCAAGCCGGTCACATCCATGAGCGTCATCCAGACGGAGTTGTCAGCGGGAGCCGGGGCTCCGGCAACGGTTGTGGTTGAACGGAACGGTTCGGTTGTCACGGAAACCGTGACGCCAACCAAGAACTCCAACGACCGATACGTGCTGGGGGTCCTTCTTTCCAGTGATTTCACCTTCCCGTTCGATGTGAAGATTTCGCTGGACAACGTTGGCGGACCGAGTGCCGGGATGATGTTTGCCCTGGGGATTGTGGACAGCCTGACGCCGGGGGACATGACCGGCGGCAAACACGTGGCCGGAACGGGAACCATTACCGCGGACGGTGCCGTGGGAGCCATTGGCGGGATCGCGCAGAAAATGATCGGTGCCAGGGACCACGGGGCCACCATGTTCCTTGCCCCTGCAGCGAATTGCGCCGACGTGGTTGGTCATGTGCCTGATGGTCTCCAAGTGGTCAAGGTGGAAACACTGGCTGATGCCACCACTGCCGTGGAACGGCTCGGCAGCGGCAAGGACACGTCAAGCCTTCCCACCTGCACAAACAACTAGACTGGCGGTGGAACTTAGCTCCACCGCCACTCGTGGCATATATGACGGCTCTGCCTGCACCCAGCGGTGAAGCTGTCAAAGCACACGCACACCGACTTTTAACTGACGACCACCAATGAGGTACAGAGTTTGTCCCGTCCCGCCAGCTCCAGCCCGCCCGGAAGATCGCCGCTGAGACGAGGTGCCCTGACTCCGACGCTGATCGTCGTAGCCGTGGCGGTCGTCGGTTTCATATTCTTCGCCAACGTGTGGACAGATGTCCTGTGGTACCAGCAGTTGGGCTTCTTCGAGGTTTATATCCGCGAGAACCTTGCCCGGATCCTGACGTTCCTGGTTGGCTTCGCCATGATGTTCGCGGCCGTCTTCTTCGCCATCCGGATCGCGTACCGCTCACGCCCGGTCTATGCCCCTGACGCGGAGTCGCGCGACAACCTCAACCGGTACCAGGCGCAGCTCGAGCCGGTACGCCGCGTGGTCATGATCGGCCTGCCCATCCTCTTCGGCCTTTTTGCCGGGAGCGCCGCAGCCAGCCAGTGGCAGAAGGTCCTCCTGTTCTTCAACCAGGAACCGTTTGGCCAAACTGACCCGCTGTTCAACATGGACATCAGTTTCTACCTCATGTCCCTGCCCTTCCTGGGCTTCATCACCGGATTCCTCATCAGTATCGCGGTGGTTGCCGGAATCGCGGGCATCCTGACGCACTACCTCTACGGCAGCATCCGCCTCATGGAGCGGGGAATCTTCACCAGCCGGGCTGCGCAGATCCACATTGCCGTAACGGGCGCGTTCTTCCTGCTGCTGCTCGGCGTCAACTTCTGGCTGGACCGTTACACGACGGTCCAGAGTGCTTCGGGACGTTGGGCTGGTGCGCTCTACACCGATGTGAACGCCGTGGTTCCCACCAAGGCGATTCTCGCAGTGGCCGCCGGCCTCGTAGCCATCCTGTTCATCGTGGCAGCGGTCATCGGCCGCTGGCGCCTTCCGGTTATCGGAACGGCCATGCTGATCATCACGGCCATCCTTGCCGGAGGCGTTTATCCATGGGTCATCCAGCAGTTCCAGGTACGCCCGTCCGAAAACACGCTGGAGCGGGAATTCATCGGCCGCAACATCAACATGACCCGGGCTGCCTATGGCTTGGACAAGATCGATGTATCGGCCTATAACGCCACCACCACTGCAACGAGCGGTGCCTTGGCCAAGGACGCGCAGACGGCCGCCAACATCCGTCTCCTGGACCCGAACCTGATCTCGTCGGCGTTCTCCCAGCTTGAGCAGTACCGCCCTTACTACCAGTTCCCGCAGACGCTCAACGTAGACCGCTACACGGTCGACGGGAAGGTGCAGGACACTGTCATCGCTGTTCGCGAACTGAACCCGGATGGCCTGAGCGCCAACCAGCAAACCTGGGTCAACCGGCACATTGTCTACACGCACGGTTACGGCGTGGTGGCCGCAAAGGGCAACAAGTTCACCGCCGACGGCAAGCCGGATTTCCTTCAATCGGGAATTCCTTCCAGCGGTGTCCTGGGTAACGACTCCAGCTACCAGCCGCGCATCTACTTCGGTGAAAACTCGCCGGAATACTCCATCGTGGGTGCTCCGGAAGGTGCCCCGCACCGTGAGCAGGACCGTCCGGCCGGCAGGGAAGGCAGCGGTGAAACCCAGTACACCTTCACCGGCAACGGCGGGCCGAACGTCGGAAACTGGCTGAACAGGATCCTGTACTCCATCAAGTTCCAGTCTTCGGACCTGCTGCTTTCCGACGGCGTTAATGAGAAGTCGCAGATCCTTTACGACCGCAACCCGCGCGACCGCGTCGAGAAGCTGGCACCGTACCTCACCGTGGATGGAAATGCCTATCCTGCCGTAGTTGACGGACGCGTCAAGTGGATCGTTGATGGCTACACCACCAGCCAGTACTTCCCGTACTCCCAGCCACAGCAGCTCCAGAACGCTACTGCCGACTCGCAGACGAGTGCCGGACGCACTGTTGCCCTGCCCAACAGTTCGGTCAACTACATCCGCAACTCGGTCAAGGCCACGGTGGATGCCTATGACGGCTCGGTGACGCTCTATGCGTGGGACGACCAGGACCCCATCCTCAAGGCCTGGCAGAAAGTCTTCCCCACCACGTTGAAGCCGTTCACTGAGATGTCCGGTGACCTTATGAGCCACGTCCGGTACCCGGAAGACCTCTTCAAGGTCCAGCGTGAACTGCTGGGACGCTACCACGTCACGGATGCGGACAGCTTCTACCAGAACAACGATGCGTGGAGCGTTCCGAACGATCCCACGGTGTCCGAAGCAGTGAAGCAGCCGCCGTTCTACATGTCCCTGCAGATGCCGGACCAGGACAAGCCTGCTTTCCAGCTGACGTCCTCCTTCATCCCGCAGACGGTGAACGGCAGTGCACGGAACATCTTGTACGGATTCCTTGCCGCTGATTCCGACGCCGGTAACGTCAAGGGGGTCAAGGCCGACAGTTATGGCCAGTTGAGGTTGCTCCAGCTGCCCACCGACACGCAGGTCCCGGGTCCGGGCCAGGCGCAGAACAAGTTCAACTCCGATCCCACAGTTTCGCAGGCCCTGAACCTGCTGCGGCAGGGTGCCTCGGATGTCTTGAACGGCAACTTGCTGACCCTGCCGGTTGGCGGCGGCTTGCTGTATGTGCAGCCGGTTTACCTGAAGTCGACCGGTGAGACCTCCTACCCAACGCTGCAGCGCGTCCTGGTGGCGTTCGGCGACAAGATCGGCTTTGCGCCGACATTGGATGAAGCCCTGGATCAGTTGTTTGGAGGCAACTCCGGTGCCACAGCCGGCGACTCGGACAACAACGGCCAGACCCCGGCCACTCCGCCGGGGACAACCACCCCGCCGGAAGGCAGCACGGATGCCAAGGCAGACCTCAAGGCAGCCCTCGATGAGGCCAACAAGGCAATCGTGGATGGCCAGGCTGCCCTCGCCAAGGGTGACTTTGCGGGCTACGGAGACCAGCAGAACAAGCTGTCCGCGGCCCTTAAGAAGGCCCTTGACGCTGAAACCCGGCTGGGTGTGACGCCCGCGCCGACGGCTACCCCCAGCGCCACTCCAAGCGCGACGCCGTCTCCCTCGCCGAGCAACTAGCCCGGCAACGATTCACTGAGGCAGGTGCCCGTTCCTTTCAGGAGCGGGCACCTGCTGCATGTGGGGGAGATGCACATCACGTAGCCAGGATTTGGTCTCCCATTCACCGGACGGTAATGTTGTTCTTGCGACGCGGGGTGGAGCAGTTCGGTAGCTCGCTGGGCTCATAACCCAGAGGTCACAGGTTCAAATCCTGTCCCCGCAACTGGAGAAAAAGTCCGGATCAGCACATGCTGATCCGGACTTTTTGTTTGCGTGGAGAATGCTCCTCGAACATCGTCGGGCTGAATGATGGTAAACGTGATCTGCGGCACGATGGCGCCGAAGTGGTCAAAACCGCAGTCGCCATAGGGTAAAGTTGTTTGAGCGACGCGGGGTGGAGCAGTTCGGTAGCTCGCTGGGCTCATAACCCAGAGGTCACAGGTTCAAATCCTGTCCCCGCAACTGGGAAAGGCCCGGATCAGTATTAACTGGTCCGGGCCTTTGTTTTATCCGCACAGTCTTGGTGCCGGCATCATGTTCCCGCCGGCAACGGGGCATGTCACACCAGGAAGGTCCGCATGGTCAAAGAAGACTACGACGCCGTACCCGAACCCCAGGTTCTGCAGAGGGACAGCCCAGTGGCCGTGTACCAGCAGGTAGCGGACGTTTTGACAGATCAAGTGAGCCGGCTGGAGCCGGGATCGCGCATCCCTACCGAAGAGTCGTTGATGGACCAGTACGGGATCAGCAGGACCACCGTACGGAGGGCCATCGAAACCTTGGTGGCAAAGGGCCTGTTGGTCCGCCGCCAGGGCAAGGGAACCTTTGTCATGGCCCAGCGGCCCGTGCGGATGCTGAACCGTCTGGCACCCTTCATGGAGACGTTTACGGCTGCCGGAATGAAGACGGTCAAGGGCTTGATCGAATACAAGTGGATGGAAAAGGACCGGACCGTTCCAGCCAAGCTCGTATCCGACGACAACCTGGTCCTGGTTATTCGCCGATCGTACTCCAGCGCCGGATGGCCCTATGCGATTGCAGAGATCTTCATTCCATCCCACATTGGCCGCCACATCAGCCTCGCCGATGCGGAGAAGAACTCCATCTACCAGGTGATCCAGGACAGGACCCTGAAGCCGCTCCAGCGGGCCGAAATCACCGTGACCATGCATGCACCCCCTGAGCACCTTGCTGATGCCCTCAACGTGCGGGGCTTCCCCATGGTGCCGCGCCTGGAGCGGACCACGTTGGGACCCGATGGCGAAGTCCTGGAATGTACCGTGACGTACTTCCATCCCAAGGGGTTTGAGATCCGGGCTGAAGTTGCCACGGAAGCAAGCCCCGGGGCGGACAATGCAGGAGTGCCCGCGAGCTAGTCCCGGCGGTCGGTTGGAGGGCCAGCGCAGGCCTTTTAAACGGCGAATGGCCGGGTCCAACAGAACCCGGCCATACGCATGGGACTTGCGGAGTCAGAGCTTGTCGAAGTCTGCCTCGTCGATGGTGGCACCGGAGGCTGCAGGGGCCCCGGCACCGAGGGCAGGCTTGCTGCCACCGGACTTGAGCGCTGCCAGGCGGGCCTCGATTTCCGTCTGCTCACCCAGGTCTTCGAGCTGGTTGAACTGGGCGTCGAGGCTTGAAGCCGCCAGCTCCTGCTGTCCAAGGACCTTGGCTTCTTCCCGGCGGATCTTTTCTTCGAAACGGCCAACCTCGCTGGTGGGGTCCATGATGTCGATGCTCTTGAGGGCGTCGTGCACCTGGGACTGGGCAGCAGCGGTCTTGGAGCGGGCCACAAGCTCGTTGCGCTTGGCGGTGAGTTGGTTGAGCTTGTTCTTCATTTGGTCGAGGCCGCTCTTGAGCTTGTCCACAACCTCGGTCTGGGAAGCGATGCTCGGTTCGGCCGCCTTGGCTTCGGATTCAGCCGTCATCTGGCGCTGGATGGCAACCTTCGCCAGGTTGTCGAACTTCTGTGCGTCTGCGGCGTCGCCGGCCGCGCGGTACTCATCGGCTTTTCGGGAGGCTGCGAGAGCCTTGTTGCCCCAATCCTGGGCGTTCTTGACGTCCTCGTTGTAATCGGCCTGCAGCATTCGCAGGTTGCCGATGGTCTGGGCAACGGCTGACTCGGCCTCGGCAATGTTGTTCGTGTAGTCGCGGACCATCTGGTCCAGCATCTTCTGCGGGTCCTCGGCCTGGTCAAGCAAAGAGTTGATGTTTGCCTTGGCCAGTTGTGCGATCCGACCGAAAATGGACTGCTTAACCATGGTGTTGCCTTTCGTCCTGCTCAGTGGAGCCCACTGAAATCAGTGATCAGTTGTTGTACCGCTTCTACATGGGGCGGGAACCCCACCTAGTTTGTGCTGGCCGGAACCAGTGTGGTGCCTAGAAGCTGCCGGAGTCGCCGCCGCCGAAGTCTCCTCCGCCACCGCCCCAGTCGCCTCCGCCGCCTGAGTCGCCGCCGAAGAAGCCGCCGCCTCCACCGCCGTCGCTGTGGCCACCGCCCCAGCCGCCGTGGCCGCCGTTAAGGATGGAGTTGATGAGGATACCGCCAAGGATGGCGCCGCCGAGGCCTCCGCCTCCGCCGCCTCCACCGAACATGCCGCCCCGGCCGTAGCCTTGGTCGGCATAGCCAAAGTGGTCAACGTCCGCCTGAGCCAGTTGAGCCGCCTGCGCCGCAAGCGAGTGTGCCTGCTGGGCGTAGGTCAGGGCAGTCACAGGATCGTTGCGTGAGATCGACAAAGCGTAGTCGAGGTTCCGCTGGGCTTCTGCCAGACGGGTCCTGGCTTCGGTCCCCACCCCTCCGCGGCGTGCAGTGATGTAGTCCGATGTGGCACTGATCTGTGCCTGTGCTGCCATGATGGTCTGCTGCAGGGATGCCTGGGCACGACGCGCCTGCTCTTCCTGGTCCCGAATGCCGGAGAGGGACTGGTCCAACGCCTGGTGTGCTGTCTCCACTCGGTTGAGCGTTGCCAAGGGATCGATCCGGCCGCCTTGGATTTCTGTCTTGACCTGCGCCAAGGCCGCTTCGACGCCGGCTACCGGTCCGGCAAGTTCCGGGTGCTGGCCGGACTGGATCATGGCCCGCGCCTGGGCCAGGTCCTGGCTTGTTTCGGCAACGGCGCTCTCCAAGGACGTGCGGGCCTCGTCCAGGCTTCCTGCGGTCTTGGAAATGGCGTCGATCAGCACGTTGGTCTGGTGCAGGCTCTCTTCTGCGGCGCGAACCGCAACGGCGGCCAGGCTGTTCTCGCCCGAGCCAAGCTTCTCCTGCGCTGTTGCGGCTGCGTTGTTCACGAAGGCCAGGCGTTCCTTGGCCTGCATGATGTTGTCCGAGACCTGCGCGACGGCCGAGTCGGCATACTTGGCCCGGAGCGTCTCCAGCGACTGTTCCGCAGTCGCAATTTTCGCATCTGCCTCACGTGCGCCCTCCGTGACCGCAGCCAGGGCCTGGGGCGCGTTCTTTTCCAGTTCGCGCAGCGAATCGAAATCGGACTTCTGGTCCCGTAGCGACGCCAGGGCAGCTTCGGAGCGGCGGATGATTTCGCCGAGCCAGCTCCGCTGCTGTTCCTCGGTGTCCGGAATGTGGTCATCGAGCTGCTGCTGCAGCTTGAAGGACTCAGTCATGTGGCCCTTGGCTTCCTGCAGGGCCTTGGTGAAGTTGCCGATCGCGGCGTCGCCGTACTGCGCCTGCGCGAAGCCCAGCTCCTGTTCGCTGGACTTGATGGCATCGTCCGCTTCGATGAGCAGAGAGCCGCTCTTCTGCCGGAGTTCCGGGATGCTGAGGCCGGCCAGGGGATCGAGCTGTTCGCCCTGGGGTCCGTAACTGGCGCTGGAGGCCTGGCCGGATTTTTTACGCCGGTTGCGGAGGTACAGGTACGTGCCCACGCCACCGGCCGCAACGACGCCGACACCCACCAGGACGCCTGCGCCTGCGTTGCCGCTCGGCACGGTTCCGCTGCCACCGCCGGCCGCGTCACCAATGGCGGCCGCGGTGTCGATGGCAGCCTGGGCATAGTCCTTCTTGCCCGCGCCAAGGTTCGCTGCGATGGCGTTCTGGGTGATGTTCGTCCGCTTGGAGTAGATGGAACTCGCGGAGTTGGGCGCAAAGTAATATTGTCCGGCGGTCGAGATAGCCAGGAGAACGTCAGCCTTGCCCATCTTCTTGTTCGTTGCGACAGCCTGCCCCCACTGTGCAGGATCCGACGGGTTCTCGAAAGAGTTCACCGTCACCACATAGAGGTTGTACTTGTGGTCCTTCAGCGTCTTCTGGATGGCGTCCTGGACTTCGCCCTTCCGGCTGCCGAGGACGTTGGCATCATCGACGATGTTTTGGCCCGATGGTATGGTGACCGGATCAGCGGCCCACGCCGCGCCGGCCGGGAGGGCCAGCACTCCAGCCACGCCAATCACGGCGAGTACACGTTTCACTATTGACCGCATGTGCAACCCTTCAGCACGTCTGCGACTGGAACAGGGCGAACCAATCGTCACAGAATGCTCAGCGCCCCCACGCATGGTGTGTAAAGCCGCAGGTCGCTGTGGCAATTCCTCTTGATTCTATGGTGCACCTGATACCCCGTCCACCGGGGTGAATATGCCACCAGCGAAATGAAGGAGAAAGCCCGAAGGGTCGCGCGTTGAAGCAGGAATCCAGGTCCCAGCGACGCCCGCCGCCGAACCCATTCAGGCTTTCAGGAAGCTCCCAGCGAACGTCCGAAATTGTTCCAGTAAATAGGGCCATAGTTAGGGGAGACGAGAACGAAAGGAAGTCCCATGACGGAGAACCCAGCACAGGGCGCCGCTTCGGAAAACCGCGAGCCGAACGAGCCGCGCGATCCTGCCGCCAGCACTTCGGATGCAACTCCCACACAGCAGCAGCCCGGCTGGAACTCCGATCAGCGAACGGGGTCCCAGCCCACCACGCCGATGCCGGCATTCCAGCCGCCGGCTGCTGCGAAGGCCGAGGCTCCGGAACCGAACCCCAACGGCGGCCAGGAAGCCAATCGTAACCATAATGCGGCGTCCGGGGAGCCAGCTGCGTCCCACCCCCATACGAGCGCGGCGCACCAGGGTCAGCCACAGCCGCCCTATGCAGGTCACATGTACCAAGGGGGCAGCCAGCGCCCGGACTATCCACAGCACCATCCGTTCTACGGTTCCGGTCAGAACCCAGGAACGCCCGGGCAGTCCCAGGGCGGCCAGGCTCCGGGGCCCCAGGGCCAAGCACATTTCAACAGCATCCCAGGCGGGCCATACGGAGCCCAGCAGGGACAGGGCATGCACCAGGCTCCCGGCCAGCACACAGCGGTAGCCACCAAGCGCAAGCCCGTCTTCGGCGTGGGCACCCTGGTAGCCAGCATCCTTGCGGCAGGCCTGGTGGGCGGCGGCGTCGTGGCCGGCAGCAACATGCTGTGGGATCAACCAACAACCACGTCTTCGAGCAGCGGACAGTCCAGCACGGTCATCGTCAATAACAAGGACGACGTCAACGCCATTACGGCGGCCGCTGCGAAAGCGTCGCCCAGCGTGGTGACCATCAAGGCCACCAGCGGCAACGAAGGTGGCACGGGCTCCGGCATCATCATTGACGACCAAGGCCACATCCTGACCAACACCCACGTGGTCACGCTGGACGGTGCTACGTCCAATGCAGCCATCGAGGTCCGTACCAGCGACGGCAAGGTCCTCAAGGCGACAGTGGTGGGCACCGACCCCCTGTCCGACCTCGCTGTCATCAAGGTTTCGGATGCCTCGGGACTGGTTCCTGCCACTCTGGGCGACTCTTCCAAGGTCAACGTGGGGGACACCGCAGTGGCCATCGGCGCGCCGCTCGGCCTGACGGGAACGGTGACTGACGGCATCGTTTCCACCCTCAACAGGACCATCAGCGTGGCGTCTTCCGCAGCGCCCAAGGACGGTTCGGACAACTCCCAGGGCGGTGACCAGGGCTTCCAGTTCGCTCCTCCGGGAGGCGGGCAGAGCCAGAGCACCAGCAACGAGGGGTCGATTTCCATCAACGTCATCCAGACCGATGCCGCGATCAACCCGGGCAACTCCGGTGGTGCCTTGGTGAACAGCAAGGGTGAAATCATCGGCGTCAATGTGGCCATTGCTTCGGCTGGCAGCAGCTCAGCCACGTCGTCCAGCGGCAACATCGGTGTTGGCTTCAGCATCCCGATCAACCACGCCAAGAGGGTGGCGCAGGAAATCATCGATTCGGGCAAGGCCAGCCACGGCCAGTTCGGTGTCTCCGTCCGGGCCAAGTCCTCGACGGGAAGCGACTCTGGCTTCTCGGTTGGCGCCGAAGTTGCTTCCGTGACCAGCGGTTCCGCTGCAGCCAAGGCAGGCATCAAGGTCGGCGATGTGATCACGAAGTTCGGCGACTACGCCATCAGCGATCCCAACCAGTTGAC
The DNA here is from genome assembly GCF_044769225.1 of Paenarthrobacter sp. NPDC090522. NCBI lineage: Bacteria > Bacillati > Actinomycetota > Actinomycetes > Micrococcales > Micrococcaceae > Paenarthrobacter > Paenarthrobacter sp. NPDC090522. The sequence continues at coordinate 325,829 of NZ_JBIVXL010000002.1, read as the reverse complement.
CGCCGCCGTGCGTGAACAGTCGGCGGGGGCAAAGGTGAAGGTCACGATCGTCCGGAACGGACAGTCGCAGGACGTCGACGTCACCCTGGATGCAGCCCAGCAGTAACGGGCACCTGCGGATTCAGCCGCATCTCACGAACGAACCAACGACGGCGGGCCGCACCCCAAGAGGTGCGGCCCGCCGTCGTGCTTTACCGGCCAGTGCGCTTCCCAAGGCGACGAAACAGGCGTTAACGCCGCCATGGAATTTTGCGGGCAATATGCTTAGCTAGGGGAAGCCCACGTGTTGGGCAATTTCACGGCCACGCTTTGAAGGTTGGCCGTCCACAAGCATGGAAGGCTGCTTCGAAGACAGTGGAAGACACATTGAAGATTGTGGTCCTGGTCAAGCACGTCCCGGACGCGCAGTTCGACCGGCACATCACCGGACCAGGCAACACCACCGATCGTGACGAGAGCATCTTGTCCGAACTTGACGAGTACGCCCTGGAGGCAGCGCTGCAGCTGGCCGAAGAACGCGGCGGCGCAAAGGCGGGCAACGAGGTCATTGCCTTGAGCATGGGCCCATCCGGAGCGGTGAATGCCGTGAAGAAGTCGCTTCAAATCGGTGCCTTCTCTGGCGTCCACCTGAGCGACGAGGCCTTGGCGGGCTCAGACGCGGCCGCCACGTCGCTGGCGCTTGCCGCCGCCATCCGCCACCTGTCCGCGGACGGCCGGCCCGTTGACCTGGTTCTCACCGGCATGGCTTCCACGGACGGCGAGACGTCGCTGGTTCCGGCGCAGCTCGCTGAGCGCTTGTCCCTGCCCCAGGTGACGTTCGCCTCCAGCCTGGAGGTGAACGGCCGCACCGTGGTGGCCCGCCGCGATACCGGGCTCCACTCGGAGACCATCGAGGCACAGCTGCCCGCTGTGGTGTCCGTGACGGACCAGATCAACGAGCCGCGGTACCCGAATTTCAAGGGCATCCTGGCCGCCAAGAAGAAGAAGATCGCTTCCCTGTCGCTCGCGGACATCGGCGTCGAGGCCTCGCAGGTGGGGGCCGCGGGTTCCTGGACGGTGGTGGAATCGGCTGAGGCACGCCCGCCGCGGAGCGCCGGAACCATCATCACCGACGAAGGCGACGCCGGCATCAAGCTGGTCGACTTCCTGGCCGCACAGAAGCTGCTCTAAAGGGGACCCCAAACCATGGCAAACGCACTTGTATTCATTGACAACCCCGGAGCTGCACTCAAGAAGAGCAGCCTGGAGCTCCTGACCCTTGCCCGGAAACTGGGGGAGACCGCCGTCGCCATCAACGGTGACGTGGCCGACGACGTCGCCGGCGCCTTGGGTGCCTACGGCGTCACCACGATCTTCCTGCCGTCGTCGGACGATCTTGGCGAGTACCTTGCCGGACCCAAGGCCGCCTACCTGGCTGCGGCAGTGGGAGCCTCCGGTGCCACCGCCGTGCTGCTTGAGAACTCGCCCGAGGCCAAGGAAATTGCCGGCCGTCTCGGCATCAAGCTCAGCGCGGGCGTCATCACGGACGTCGTGGACGTGGAAGCGGACGGCACGGCGCACAAGTCCGTCCTCGCAGGCTCCTACACCACCACGGCGAAGGCGACCACGCCTGTGTCCGTGTACTCGGTGAAGGCGAACACGGTTGAACCCGAGCCGGCTGCCGTTGCTGCAACGCCCGCCACGGCCACGGTGGAGGTACCTGGCGACGCTGCGGCAGGTTCTGCACGGATCTCGTCGCGGTCGGACAAGCCTGTCAGCGGACGCCCGGAATTGAGCGAAGCCCGCATCGTGGTGGCCGGCGGCCGAGGCGTTGACGGCGACTTCGGTCCTGTCGAAGAGTTGGCTGATGCGCTCGGCGCCGCAGTCGGCGCTTCCCGCGCAGCGACGGATGCGGGCTGGATCGGCCACGACGCGCAGGTAGGCCAGACCGGTGTGACGGTCTCGCCGCAGCTTTACATTTCGGCTGGCATTTCCGGTGCCATCCAGCAAAAGGCCGGCATGCAGACGTCCAAGGTCATTGTTGCCGTCAACAAGGATGCCGAGTCTCCCGTGTTCGAAATAGCGGACTTCGGCATTATCGGGGACCTCTTCAAGGTCTTGCCGCAGGCTACGGCCGAGATCAAGAAGCGGAAAGGCTGATCCTTTGACTTCTGGCGTTTCGTCAGCACAGAGCCCGTTCAACACCTCCACGGAGCGTGTTGAGCGGGTGCTTTGTTTTACTGCCCATCCTGACGACATCGATTTTGGAGCGGCAGGGACTATCGCTGCGTGGACTGCCGCGGGAGTCCAGGTCAGCTACTGCATCATGACCGACGGCGACGCCGGTGGCTTCGATCCGGTGGACCGGGAAAGAATCATCGAGCTCCGGGCCGAAGAACAGCAGCGTGCGGCCGCGCTGGTGGGCGTGCATGACATCCACTACCTCCACGAACGTGACGGCTACCTGGAACCCACCCACGAGGTCATCAAGCAAGTGGTCAAGCTGATCCGCGAGATCCGTCCGGATATTGTGCTGACCATGCATCCGGAAAGGAACTGGGACCGGATCCAGAAGAGCCACCCGGACCACCTTGCAGCGGGAGAGGCCGTGACCCGCGCCGTCTACCCGGCCGTGGAAAACCCCTTCGCCTACCCCGAACTCGCAGAGGCCGGACTGGGGGCTTTCAAGCTGCCGTGGCTGTGGTTCATCTCCAGCCCGGAGGCCCTCGAGAATCACGCAGTAGACATCACGGAACACGTTGACGCCAAGCTGGACGCCATCAGGATCCATGCGAGCCAGCACCCGGACATCGAGGGGATGGAGCGCGTGGTCCGTGGAAACCTGCTGGCCAACGGACAACGTGCAGGGCTTCCGGAAGGACGGAGCGCGGAGCGGTTCCACGTGGTGGCGATCAACGGTTCCACCACCATCGCAGGCTTCTAGTATTGCCCTCCTGTAACCCCTGCCATATGCTTGACCTCGGTTAAATCATATTTATTTGAGGAAGGCAGACTTTGATGGCGAAGACTGCACAGCAGCCGGTCCTTGTGATCATGGGAGTTTCCGGCTCGGGAAAATCAACCGTTGCCGGCGTCCTGGCGGGAAAGCTCGGATGGGACCTTGCCGAAGGTGACGATCTCCACCCCGAGGCAAACGTAGCCAAGATGCACTCCGGACAGGCACTCACGGACGAGGACCGTTGGCCTTGGCTCGAGATCATTGCCGCATGGATCCGGAAGCGCACGGAAAGCGGAACGCCGGCGATCATTACGTGCTCGGCCCTGAAGAAGAAGTACCGCGACGTGCTTCGCGGAGAAGGCGTCGTGTTTGTGTTCCTCCAAGGCAGCAAAGACAAGATCTCGGACCGCCTGGCCTCCCGCCACGGCCATTTCATGCCGCCGTCGCTCCTGGAATCCCAGTTTGAGGCTCTCGAAGAGCCCACCGAGGAGGAGAGCTACATCTCCTTGTGTGTCTCGGCGTCGCCCGCTGAGGAAGCGGAGGAAGTGATCGAACGGCTGAGGCTTCTGCCCGCCGCCAAGGGCACCGAATCGACTGCCCTGTGATTGGGCTGAAGACGGCAACGCTGGTGCCCGCAGAGGTCCAGGGATGGACCGGCCACGACACACAGCTCCTGGTGGTGGCGGCCCTGGGAATTGCGCTCATCGTCGTCCTGATCGCGAAACTGAAACTGCACCCCTTCCTGGCCTTGGTGCTGGGTTCGGCCTTCGTTGGCCTTGCCTCCGGCGTTGAGCTCGGAAAGGTCATCACCAACTTCGAAGACGGCGTGGGCGGGGTCCTCAAGGAAGTGGGGCTCCTGATTGCCTTGGGCGCGATGCTCGGCAAGCTCCTGGCCGACTCCGGGGGAGCGAACCGCGTGGTGGACACGCTCATCGCCAAGGCGAGCGGCAACAAGCTGGTCTGGATGATCACCTTGGTTGCGGTCATCATCGGCCTGCCCATGTTCTTCGAGATCGGCCTGGTGCTCCTCCTCCCGGTGATCGTGCTGGTGACGCAGCGTTCACAGATGAAGCTGATGCGCATCGCCATCCCCGCCCTGGCCGGCCTGTCGGTGCTGCATGGACTCGTGCCGCCGCACCCGGGACCCCTGATCGCGATCAGTGCCGTGAAGGCCGAATTGGGGACCACCCTGGCCCTGGGCATCCTGGTGGCGATCCCCACGGTGATCATTTGTGGTCCGTTGTTCTCCCGGTTGGCTGCCCGATGGGTACCTGTGGACGCGCCCGCTGTCGCCGGCGGCATCGACACCCAGCACAGTGCCGACCTCAGTGACGTCAAACGGCAGCCATCGTTCCTTGTGACGCTGCTGACCATCATCTTCCCTGTGGTCCTCATGCTGTTGAAGGCCTTGGGCGGCATCATCTGGCCGGATGCTGCCACTGCACCGGCCATCAGGATCTTCTTCGACTTCGTGGGCCAGCCCCTTGTTGCCATGACGCTGGCCGTGCTGGCGGCAATCGTCACCTTCGGGTACGCGGTGGGTTTCACGGGCAGCAAGATCACTGCCAAGCTTGGCGACAGCCTGGGACCGATCGCGGCCATCCTCCTGATCGTGGGTGCAGGTGGTGGTTTCAAGCAGACCCTGATCGGCGCGGGCGTGGGGGACGCCGTCAAGAAATGGGCCGAAGGCGCCAATATGTCCGTGTTGGTCCTGGGCTTCATCGTCGCAGTGGCGCTCCGCCTCGCCACAGGATCGGCAACAGTGGCCACCGTGACCGCCGCCGGAATCGTGGCGCCCCTTGCAGGCAGCCTTAGTCCTACGCATGCGGCCTTGTTGGCTTTGGCGATCGGTGCCGGCTCGCTGTTCCTGTCCCACGTGAACGACGCCGGCTTCTGGCTGGTCAAGGAACTCTTCGGCCTGACGGTTGGTCAAACCTTCAAGACCTGGTCCGTGATGGAGACCCTGATCTCTGTTGTGGGTTTCGGCTTCGTGATGCTGTTGTCGCTCGTTTTGTAGCGACGCCCTTCGCAACGCAGAGTACGACGGCGGCCGTCCCGTGGGTGGGACGGCCGCCGTCGGGCTTTAACGCGGGTGGACTCAGGCGGCGCCCAAGGGAACCACCACGACAGGAGCGGAGGTGGGCTCCTTGGATCCGCCCGTGGGCTCAACCGTGATGGCTACCGATGAGGCCGATGACAATCCCTTCACAACGGCAGGCTTTGAAAGGCTTTCGGCATCCATGGTGCCCTGCGAAACCGGCGCGGAACCATCCTTCGGTAGGGTCCACAACTGATAGACCTTGCCACTCGGGGCAGGAGACACACCGTTCATGAGCACCACGAACGAGTCCTTTGCCGAGGAAGCGGAGATCGTGGCGGTGCCGCCTCCGGGAACGTCCGCAGTCTTCTTCTGGACGTCCTGTGCCTGCAGGACCTGGTTGATGGGATCGTTCTGTGCAGAAACATGGGCGCCGACGCCGACGCCTGCCACCGCGATCGCGGCCGCGGCGGCAGCGCCGACGATCCATGCCCGCGCTCCTGCCATCCCGCGGCGTTCCTTACGCTTGAGCCGCGCACTGGCGAGATCGGCGACGGCCGCACCTCCGGACGGCTCTCCGGCGGACGGAGCAACAGGCTCCGCAGTGGACGGCGCTGCGGTTGAGGACTGCGCGATCTTGTCCATGATGGAATCGAACAAGGCGGCGGGGGGCTCTTCCTCCGGTGCAAAGCTGACGGCCAGCGTTTCGTGTGCCTGGCGAACTCTCTCCCGGAACTCCGGACCCTCGGGTGCGTCCCTGACGTAATCGTCGATCAGGACACGCTCTTCCTCGGTCAAGGCGTCCAAGGCGTAAATTTCGGCAAGTTCGAGGACCCGGCCCTCGGCAAGGTCGGTTGCGATGTCGTTCGCGAACATTTTGCGGATAAATCCTCCACCGGTGTTTTCACTCATCTCAGCCCACCCCCAAGCACGTCTTGAGGCGCAGGAGGCCGTCCCGGATCCGCGACTTGATGGTGGGCACGGCTGCGCCGAGCCGTTCGGCAACCTCGCGGTAGGTGAGGCCGCCGTAGTAGGCCAGTCGGACAGACTCCTGCTGGGTTTCGGTCAACGTTCCCAAGCAGCGGCCCACGGCCTCGGCTTCGAGGTTGGTTCCGGCTTCTTCGGCTACCACGTCGCGGTCGGGATCCTGGCTGGAAGCGCCGTAGCGCGCTTCCCTGTCCGTGGCTGCCTGCACGGCACGGACGCGGTCGATGGCCCGGCGGTGTGCAATGGTCATCAACCAAGCCAACGGTGTTCCTGCGCCGCGGTCGAACTTCGCGGCGCCTTGCCAGACCTGCATGAAGACTTCCTGGGTTGCGTCTTCGCTCAGTTCGGGATCGATCAGCACCCGCCTCGCCATGCCGAAAACCCGCCTGGAGGTCAGCCGGTAAAACTCCGCGAAGGCTTGCTGGTCTCCGGCAGCGATCAGCTCAAGGAGGCCTGACAACTGCGAGTTCAGGTCGGTTGCGGGCCCAGCGGCCTCGAAGACCGGGGGGCCGGGGGTGTTGGGGGTGTCCATTACTGTCCAGCATATGTGGTCGGCTTTGAAAGCGGCAGGACGGCCCTCCGGCGTGGTGGGCAAAGTCGTGCGGTTGACCACCACAGCCACCTGTCTCTCCAACAGACTCACTTGGGCTCCTCATCCGCAATCCTTGGCCGGAATTCTCCTGCACCCGTTATTCGGCGCGGCGGCCCGCATGGATGGGTTAGATTTTGGCCCCGGCGAAGCCGTTCTGGCGCCATGCCTCGAAGACCGCGATGGAGGCTGCGTTGGCAAGGTTGAGCGAGCGAAGCGAAGGAAGCATCGGCAGCCGCACCCGTGCGGTGACATGCGGATCCTGCTTCAGCCAGGCCGGGAGGCCCACGGACTCAGGCCCGAACATCAGCACATCGCCTTCGCGGTACTCGATGTCCGTATAGGACGTTTCGCCGTCCGATGTGAAGGCAAAGACCCGGTCCGGCTGAAGGGCGTCCCAGGCGGCGTCGATATCCTTGTGGACCGTGACCACAGCGAGGTCGTGGTAGTCCAAGCCTGCGCGGCGCAGCTTGGCATCGGAGAAGTCGAAGCCGAGTGGCTCCACCAGGTGCAGTTCGGCGCCGGTGATGGCCGCGAGGCGGATGGCATTGCCGGTATTGCCTGGAATTTCTGGGGTGTGGAAGAGGATACGGAACACTGGTCCATCCTATCCAGTCCGGGGCGTGCAATCGGGTGGTGCGGGTTACTGATGCATGCCACGCAACAATCGTGCCAGCACAGGTACCACCACCGTGTTCGGCGCCGGACCGGAACTGAGGAACTGCTTGAGGCCCCGGGCCAGGCCCGCGCCGTTGACCACTTCAATGCCGGACTCCGGGGCTTTCCCATAGTGGTCGATCACTGGCTCGTGCAGGTTGCCGTCAGGGCTGTGCAGGACAACCCACCCCGTAACGTTCAATTCGGGAAAGATGTCCTGCATCTGCCGGACTATGTGGCCAAGCTGCGGCGGCGCGATGGTCCTGCCGCCATGGCGCAATGAATGGCCGTTCCAGGCGTAGGCACCCTTGGGCAGCAGCATGGATCCGACCAGTGCAAGCCGGTATCCGGACAGTACGGCGTGGTCTATGTGGCTGTTATCCGAGGGGGAACGCAGGCCGTTCACCAAGCGTGCTGCCGGAATGGCCGACAGGACCTGCCGCGAAATGAGCTGCACGGTGCGCAGTTCGCGCTGGATCCGGGCCTCCGCGCCAAAGATGCCGCGTTTGCGGGGAATCCCATGGACCTGCAAAGCGGCTTCCGCCTTGGAAATGAGGGGAACGTCATGGGGGTCATCGAACGGTGGCACGTATACGGCGGGGTCGCCGGCGGTGTTGCGCTGCTGCTGGGGGCGCCTGACACCCGCGGCAGTGGCCGGCCCGCGATCGCCGGGACCTGCGTCATGGCCGGGGACGGAGCCTCCGGTTGCCCCGGCTGCATACCGGCGGTCGTATTCCGCCCGGCGCCTCGGATCGATCAGGGTCTCGTAGGCCAAGGTCACCCGACGGAACGCTTCAGCCTCGCCGCCGTGATCGGGGTGGGCCTTCCTCGCGGCCTTGCGGTAGGCCACCTTGATTTCTTTGTCTGTCGCAGTGACGGGCACACGAAGGACTTGATAGTGCGAACTGCTGCCCTCGGCCAAGCACGGGCCCTTCTCTAGGTTCGGTTGTCCGCCCCGGGAGGGCGGTACGTGCCAGTTTATCCAGCCACTCCATGAACGTTGGCAAGGGGCCCAGTGGTTCCCGGCTGGCATAATTCCTGCTGTGAACACTCCGGCCCCGCCCAACAGCCGCAGGCCCGGAAAGCTTGCCCTCGCCATCAACCCGGCTGCTTCATTCGGCCGCCTCCCGAACGCCGGGGACCAGGCCGCCGCCTTTTTCCGCGCCGCCGGTACCGACGTCGTCGTGCTCCAGGACGTCAGCTTTGAAACCCTGCGGAAGCGAGTGAACCAAGCGGTCGATGCGGGCATCGAAGCCCTTGTCGTGGTGGGTGGGGACGGCATGGTCAATCTCGCCGTGAACGCGCTCGCCGGAACCGACGTTCCCCTGGGCATCGTCCCGGCTGGGACCGGCAACGACGTCGCCAGGTCGCTGGGACTGCCCCTCGAAGACATCGCGGCGGCGTGTCGCGTAGTGCTTGACGCGTTGGGCGCGGGTGGTCGCCGGATTGACCTGGCACGGACCACGTCTGCCTCCGGGGTCGCGTATTTTGCCGGGGTGCTTTCCGCAGGCTTTGATGCCGCCGTGAACGAACGGGCCAACTCCTGGCGCTGGCCCCGCGGCAGGAACCGGTACAACCTGGCCATGATCCGGGAACTGGCTTCCTTCCGGCCCATCGACTATGTGGTCACGGCGGACGGCCGGCAGTGGCACCAGCGCGCCATGTTGATGTCCGTTGCCAACGGGCAATCGATCGGAGGTGGCATGAGGATTACTCCGGACGCAGCTCCTGATGACGGCGAACTGGACCTCTTCGTGGTCAAGCCGCTATCCCGATTGGCCTTCCTGGCGGTCTTCCCCAAAGTCTTTACTGGCCGGCACACAGGACATCCGGCGGTAGAGATTCAACGTGCCAAGCGCGTGCGGCTCGAGGCCACCGGGGTCAGCGCCTATGCCGATGGAGAGCGGATTGCGGAGCTGCCTGTCGAGGTTGAGGTGGTTCCGGGAGGATTGCGTGTCCTGGCCTAGCGCGTCGGTAGACTCAGATCGGGCAGGGACGGCGAGTGAGGAGCAATGGTGGTACAGAACGTTCGACGGCGGCTGCTCGCCTTGGGGGCGGTGGCAACCACCGGTCTGCTGATGGCCGGATGCAGCGTCAACGTACCTGATCCTGCGGCTCCGAAGCCTTCACCGGCTGGGTCCACCCTGTCCACGCCCACCATCACCCCTGGCCACGATGCAGCCGCCGTGGCGGCCAAGGACCTTCCCCTCGTCGCTGGCGGAACACTGGTGCCGGGAGAACCGGTCACGTATGCCAGCAGGCTTGAGGAGGTTCCGGGATGGTCGGTGGTCCACGCGGGGCTGCAGGGTGAGAACCGTTACGCGAAAGCCGATGGCTGCGTTGCGCTGGCCAGGATCACGGTCAACCAGGGTCCATTGGTGGTTCCCGGAGACGATGTTGCCTCCACCAAGGTACTGTTCCAGTACCTCGACGCCGGGATCGATCCGGAAAAGCTGAAGGCGGCCACCCTGCGCTGGGGGCAGGACTCAGAAAAACCCCAGCGCTCCGTGGAATTGCTGGCCTTGGAGTCGGCGTCGACCGCCGGAGGAAAACCTGCCTCGGTGATGGCCAGGCTGTTCAGCGGCACCGCGTCCTCTGTGTATGTCTCGATTGCCTGCCCGGATGCGTCCGCCCTGGCCAAGGCGAAGGCAGACGTCCAAGCCCAGGTGGTCATCGTTCCGCCGTCCTGACGGCTGCTGAAAGCAGCCCTTCAAATAATCAATGAGATTTGTTTTTAGAGATATCCTGTTCCCGTGGGCACGACGGGTCCTTCGTGGAGCAGGAGAATCGCCGCCATTGCGGCGCTGGATGACGGCAACCGCCGGGCACTGTATGCCTATGTCCTGGATGCCGGCGGTGCGGTGGGGCGGGATGAGGCGGCTGAGGCCATGGCCCTTCCCCGCAGCACGGCGTCCTTCCACCTGGACCGCTTGGTGGAGGAAGGTGTGCTGAAGGTCGAGTTCCGGAAGGCCCCGGGCAGAGCCGGGCCCGGCTCGGGCAGGCCCGGGAAGTTCTACCTCGCTGCCATGGACGAAGTCAGCGCATCGATCCCGGAACGTCACTATGACCTGGCCGGGGATGTCCTGGCCTCTGCCGTTTCGGAATCCGTCAACGAAGGGACTCCAGTCAAGGAAGCCCTCTTGGCGGTTGCCCGACGCAAAGGTGGCGAGGCCGGCCGGCAGGGTGATTTCCTTGTCGCGTTGACAGACATCGGATACCAGCCCACGGAGGATCAGGGTGGGTACCGTCTCCTGAACTGTCCGTTCCACCGGCTTTCGAGGAACCACCAGGACGTGGTGTGCACCATGAACGGGGCTTTCCTGAAGGGTGCTGCTGCGGCCTCGGGACAGGACCCGGACTGCGTGGTGCCGGATGAAGGTCCGGGCCATTGCTGCGCCCGCATCGCCAATGCCGAGGCTCCTGCCCGGGCTTGAGGGCGCAGCGTCGGTAGAATTGCAGGGTGCCCGTATACCTTGACCACGCCGCAACCACCAGCATGTCGGCCGAAGCGCTTGCTGTCATGACCCGCGAATTGGCGCGGACCGGCAACCCCTCCTCGCTGCACGGCGCGGGACGGCGCGCACGCCGAACCGTCGAGGACGCCCGCGAAACGCTGGCTGCGGCCGCGGGCGCCCACCCATCCGAGGTCATCTTCACCTCGGGCGGCACTGAGGCGGACAACCTTGCCGTCAAGGGCCTCTACTGGGCCCGGCATGACGCGGACCCGCGCCGCCGACGGATCCTGTGTTCCGCCGTCGAGCACCATGCTGTCCTGGACACCGTGGAATGGCTCGAACGCCACGAAGGCGCCGAGGTGGTGTGGCTGCCCGTCGACGGTGAAGGCATCGTCCATGTGGAAGCCGTGGAACATGAGCTGAGCCGGGATCCGGAATCGGTTGCCCTGATTACTGTCATGTGGGCGAACAACGAAGTAGGCAGTGTCCAGCCCGTCGCGGAAATCGTCGGGTTGGCCGCGCCGTATGGGGTTCCGGTGCACAGCGATGCCGTGCAGGCCTTCGGCTCCTTGCCAGTGGATTTCCGTGCGTCCGGGCTGGCAGCAATGTCCGTGTCAGGGCATAAGATCGGCGGCCCTGTGGGTGTTGGCGCGCTCTTCCTTGGACGCGCCGTGACGTTGACCCCGGTCCAACACGGCGGGGGACAGGAGCGGGACGTCCGGTCCGGAACGCTGGACACACCTGCCATAGCTGCCTTCGCGGCCGCTGCCGCCGGCGCGGTGCGGAACCTTGCCGCGGAGTCTGAGCGGCTGTCCGGCCTTCGCGACCGGTTGATCGCAGGCGTTGGAGAAGTGGTCCCGGAGGCCGTCCTTCGCGGTGCGCGAGGCGAGGGCAGGCTCCCCGGGAATGCCCATTTCACCTTCCCGGGGTGCGAGGGCGATTCCCTGTTGTTCCTTTTGGACCTGGCCGGCGTGGAATCCTCCACGGGCTCCGCATGCACGGCGGGAGTGCCCCGGCCATCCCACGTCCTCCTGGCCATGGGCCTGGAGGAAGATGAGGCACGGGGTGCGCAGCGCTTCACGCTGGGCCACGCGTCCACCGAAGCGGATGTTGACGCCCTGCTGAAGGCGCTTCCCGAAGCCTGTGCGAGGGCGCGCCAAGCGGGCATGGCGGGGCACGAATCGAGAATCCAGACGGCCGCTACGGAAGCCCGCAACCCGGGTCGCTGAATTGCGCAAACTAGGCGCCAGGCAGGAATTCCTCCAAAGGGATGCCCGGATCGGTCAGACGATGGACATCGACGCGATGCCTGCCGGAAATCAGGGCCTTGATGGGCTTCTGCACCCGCCGCTGGTTGACGCTCATGCCGGCCACCACCTGCTGGGCTCCTTGCCCTCTGTCCCTTAGCCAGAAAGCAATGTAGCTTTCGTCCTCAAGGGAGCCCCGGATCACAGGGTCCACGTCGGCGGCAAGTGAGGGAAACCCCGAATATTCCATGCTCAGGCTGAACTGGTCCGTATAGAAATAGGGCACAGCGTCCAGGACGGCGCCCTGCCCCAGCATGGACCGTGCTGCTACCTTTCCACCGTTCAAGGCGTTGGCCCAGTGCTCGCTGCGGTGGTGCTCACCAGTGAAGGGGTGCAGCGAATTCGCCACGTCTCCGGCCGCAAAGACATCCGGCGCGCTGCTTCGAAGGGAGGCGTCAACCAGGATGCCATTCCGGAGTTCAAGGCCTCCGGCCTCGGCGAGTGCCGTGTCAGGAACGACGCCGACGGCGATGACGACGATGTCTGCGGGCAAGGAGATGCCTGTGTTGGTGCGGACGGATAAGACGCGGCCGTCCTGGCCCTCGATGGAGGCCGCGCTGGCCGGGAGGTGGAATACGACACCGTGGTCCTCGTGGACTTTTTGGAACCGTGCGCCCAAGTGGGCGCCAATGGCAGCGCTGAGCGGCACGTCCTCGAGCCCAAGCAGGGAGACTTCGTTGCCATAACTCCGCGCTGCGGCCGCCAACTCCATGCCAATCCATCCGGAGCCAACCATGACCACCCGTTGTCCGCCTCCTTGCAGCAATGAGCGCAAGCGGACACTGTCCTGGTACGTCCGGAAAGTCATCACGCCTTCAAGTTCATTGCCCGGCAGCTGGATATGCCGGGGCTGGGCGCCCGTGGCCAACAGGAGCGTGGCGTACTCGATGTCTTTCCCGTCCATGAGCGTTACTGTGTGCCCGGCTGCATCGAGCGCTGCTGCCGGGTGGTCCATGAGGAGCTCAACACCGTTGTCCGCGTACCAGTCCCCAGGTGTCACGTCCACGGCGTCGTCCTCCGCCTTCCCGAGGAGGAATTCCTTGGACAGGGGTGGGCGCAGGTAGGGAATCCTGCCTTCAGCGGCCACCAGAGTGACGGGACCTTCGAAGCCTTCGGTGCGCAGGGTCTTGGCCGCAGTGGCTCCGGCGAGCCCGCCGCCCACTATGACCATCCGTTCCGTTGCCATATGCATCGCCTCGTTCTAAAACTGATGAACTTGACTTTAGAAGTGGCGGCGCCCACAGTCAAGGGAATTTAAGGGCACCATGGCGTGTTCGGCTAGAATGGATGGGCGCGCCGTCTGACTGGCGGCGGAAACCCTGGAGCAATCCATGACACACAGAAAGCCAGCATGCGAGTACTTGCAGCAATGAGCGGCGGAGTCGACTCCGCCGTGGCAGCCGCCCGGGCCGTTGAGGCCGGACACGACGTCGTCGGAGTGCATCTGGCGCTGTCCCGCATGCCAGGAACGCTCCGAACCGGTAGCCGTGGCTGCTGCACCATTGAGGACTCCCGGGATGCGTGGCGTGCCAGCGATGTCCTCGGAATCCCTTACTACGTGTGGGACTTCTCTGAGCGCTTCAAGGAAGACGTCGTCCAGGACTTCATTGACGAGTACGCGGCCGGACGAACGCCCAATCCCTGCATGCGCTGCAACGAGCGCATCAAGTTTGCAGCTTTGCTGGAGAAGGCCATCGCCTTGGGCTTTGACGCCGTCTGCACGGGTCATTACGCCAAGGTGATCGAGGACGCGGACGGCAACCGCGAACTTCACCGCGCCGCCGACTGGGCCAAGGACCAGAGCTATGTCCTCGGTGTCCTGACCCACGAACAGCTCAAGCACTCCATGTTCCCGCTGGCGGACACCCCCTCCAAGGCCGAAGTCCGCGCGGAAGCGGAGCGTCGCGGCCTGTCGGTTGCCAACAAGCCGGACAGCCACGATATTTGCTTCATTTCCGACGGCGACACCCGGGGCTGGTTGGCCGAGAAGATCGAGATGACCACCGGCGACATCGTCGATGAGACTGGCACGAAGGTAGGCGAACACCCCGGCGCGAACGCCTTCACGGTTGGCCAGCGTCGCGGGCTCAAGCTCGGGCGCCCCGCCGCCGATGGCAAGCCCCGCTTCGTGTTGGAAATCCGACCCAAGGAAAACAAGGTGGTGGTGGGTCCGGAGGCGTTGCTCGCCATCGACGAAATCCGCGGCATCAAGGTTTCGTGGGCGGGCCTGCCCATTGCGGAAGTGTCCACGGGCGTCGATTTCGATTGCTACGCCCAGGTGCGGGCACACGGCGACCCCGTTCCCGCCACTGCCCGGGTTGAGAAGGTGGCGGACGGGGACGGCGTGGAGCGGGCCGGGCTGGTAGTCACCTTGGAGGATTCCCTCAGGGGCGTCGCCCCCGGGCAGACCGTGGTCCTGTACCAAGGCAGCAGGGTGCTCGGCCAGGCGACCATTGACGCGGCCCGGTCGCTGCAGAGGGCAGCCCTCTAGATCATTGCCTCCGTATGGCGGGACCCGCATACTGGCCTAAGCAGCTGAACCGCTGCGGTGTTGTGGGGTCCGCATTCGGGACGGCGATGACTGTGGCATTTCCAAAGAAGAGCCCGGGAGACATCAAGGCCGGGCAGATGGTCTCGGTGACTGTTCTGGCCGAAGGGCCCCTTGGGACCGACGGCGGGCCACCGTTGACCGCGCAGGTCCGTATTCCGGTGGAGCGGCTCCGGCGCGGCCCTACCGGCCACCGTTATGCGGTGCACATTAGGAAGTGGCGGGGTACCACTGTGTCTCCAGTGACCCTGACCAGCCACGGCGATCCGTGGCAGCTTGTTTCCGAACCGCCGCCGAGGCCAGGGACCTGGTGACTGCGACGGACACCGGCTACGAGCGCGGCACCAATATCATCCGCTTCGGATCAGTGGACCGCATGGGGTACAAGGTTCCCACGGCATTGTTCCGGGACATCGTGGCCCACGAAGTCACCCACGCCATCCTGGACGGATTCCGGCCGGCCTGGGCGGACCAGCTCGCCACCATCGAACAACTTGCCCTCCACGAAGCACTCGCGGATCTGGTGGCCATACTGCA
Organism: Paenarthrobacter sp. NPDC090522; assembly: GCF_044769225.1. Taxonomy (NCBI): domain Bacteria; kingdom Bacillati; phylum Actinomycetota; class Actinomycetes; order Micrococcales; family Micrococcaceae; genus Paenarthrobacter; species Paenarthrobacter sp. NPDC090522. Next base: position 310,773 of record NZ_JBIVXL010000002.1, on the reverse strand, counting down.
GGTGTTTTCGTCCTGGGAAGTGGTGTACCGGCAACTGGAAGCAGCGGCCGGCGGGTTTGAAGCAGGGCAGGTGGTGGACGACGCCGTGCTGCAGCGCTCGCTGTTCGACTTCGCCCGGGACCTCTTCGCCCGCGGTCCGTTGCGGGAACCCTTCGTGGGGGCGGTTCCCGAGGACTGGCAGGAGTTGGAGGAGCCGCACGCACGCGGGGCCGTGGTGGTGGGCGCGGTCCTTCGTGCTGTCCACAAGCTCTGGTCCGAACGGAACGCCCGATTCGGCGACAACCAAAGCCTGCAGCAGAAAGCCGAATCGGGATCCATCGTGGCAACCCGGGTCCTGCGCATGGTGATCCGTGGCCTGTCGTACATGCCGCCTGTGGACGTTGGCTGGCGCGACCTCCTTCGCGGAATCATAGCCGCGGACCTGGACATGGTCCCGGAAGATCCGCACGGGTACCGGGAGACGCTGCAGGCCGAGTTCTCGGCGATCGGCGTTCGAAGGGTGTCCCTGAACAACATCAGCGGAGTGGACAACTACCAGGGCCTGCGATACCCGATCCGGCTGTCGGCCCTTGGCTCTGATCCGCAGGAAGTCCAGCGGTTCGTGTGGGAGAACCCGCGGCTGCTCGATGCCGCGCGGCTGGAACGCCGGACGCCTTTGAGCTCAACGCGGGTGCGGACCTCCGAACGGGTTTCGCCGGACGGTTTCATCATCTCCGAGATCGGTGCCTCCTTCATCCAGACAGTGCGGATGAGCCGGCGGGAGGCTTATGTTCGCCTGGGGTTGAAGACGCGCCGGGATTACGTGGACATCCGTGGTGGCGGCCTTTTGAGGTTCGACGCCGGTGGGAGGCTCGTTTACGCCGCCCTCAAACCTGTGATGGATCGGGACAGGCAAACGCTCCAATTCCGATCCGATGTGCAACGGGACGCCGAGGAAGCCGCATCGTCGGGAGTGCGGAACAAGTTCCACGGCACGGGGGACTGAGCCCCGAGCCGGGACGGGCCGCCGTCAGCTGCCCCACGCGGCCTTGCGTGCCGCCGTCGTGCCTTCCAACTGGGCGACTTGATCGAAGTTGCCGGCCTTGAGGCCCTTGCTGACGAGCTTGAGGATCTCTGCGCGGCCAAGCGTGGCGTCGCTCCTCAGGGATTTGACGAAGTGGTAGGTGAAGGCGCCGTTGTAACGCCCGTCGATCAAGGCATCGGCGGCAGTCTGGTCCGAACGGCAGGCCGCCATCAGCACGGGTTTGGACAGCTTGGCTGACTTGACCATGTCCCGCAACGTGCGCGAATCGTTGAACTCAGTGGCAATGACGGCCCGGGGCGTGGGCGCCGGGAGGAATCGGGGTCGGCGTCCAGGAACCAGGTCCAGCGATTTCAGGCCGGTGCCGCTGTGGCAGGTATCAAGGACAACATCCATGCGGATGCCGTCGGGCAGGCTGGCGAACACGTCCGCCAATTCGTCATCGGCGATGACGGTGGCAGGATCCCACGCGTCCCCGGTGTTGTTGATGTCGTAGCAGGCGAATGCCTCGTCCAGCCGATCGGCCTCATCGCCGTTGGTGTCCGGAATCTGGGTTCCATGGCTGGAGAAGGTGAAGACCAAATGGTCTGCCTCTCCGGTCGTGGCCGCCTCAACAAGTTTGCTGAGTCCTGCCATGACCGCCTTCTTGGTGGCCTTGGCGTCTCTGAGCACGGTGATGTCAGACGCTGCGAAACCGTACTTCTCAGCCAGGAGCGTGGACAGGTCTTCTGCGTCGTTGACGCAGCCCTGGAGCCAGCTGGATTGAGGCAGGAACTTGAATTTGTTGATCCCTACGCAAAGGGCTGACTTGCTCATGTGGCTGTCCTTCGGACTCGGTGCTGCATTCCCCATCGTGGCGGCCCCGCAAACCACCGCCCGGATACTGTCCACGTGGCCCATTCATGCCGTGGCACAGCGCTTGCCAACTCGACACTAAAGATATTCCGGGGCAGGGGCGCGGGCAATGGGCTATAACGATCGGCGGAAGCTACTAGTTGGTAAATTTTGTGTCTCGAATCCCCGTATCGGGGGTTCCGCACCGTCGAAGTCTGATTGAATCGTGGAATCAAATGTGTGCGCCGTCACAAATATCCGACGGCGGCGCGCCGAATCCATCGAACAGAAGGTTCACCAGATGGCACTGAAGAAGAAGGCCCTGCACGGCGTTATCGCGCTCGCGGGCGTTTCCGCACTGGCGTTGACGGCATGCACCGGGCCCTCGGGCGGCGGGAGCTCCTCCGCGCCGGCTGCTGCCGGACCCGTCGCCTACGGCACCACCGACAAAGTCACTGCCCTTGACCCCGCGGGGTCCTACGACAACGGTTCATTCATGGTGATGAACCAGATCTACTCCTTCCTGCTGAATTCCAAGCCGGGCGGGGCCGAGCCGGTGCCGGACCTGGCGGAATCGTCGTCGTTCACGGCACCCACCGAGTACACCGTCAAGCTCAAGCCAAACCTGAAGTGGGCCAACGGGCACACCCTCGACTCAAAGGACGTAAAGTTCTCCTTCGATCGCCAAGTGGCCATCAACGATCCCGCAGGTCCCGCATCGCTGCTGACGAACATCGAGAGCGTGACGGCGCCGGATGCCACCACCGTCGTGTTCAAGCTCAAGCAGGCCAACGACCAGACGTTCTCCCAGATCCTCAGCAGCCCCGCTGCGCCGATCGTTGACGACGAAGTCTTCCCGGCGGACAAGCTCCTTTCGGACGACGACATCATCAAGGCCAAGGCGTTCTACGGCCAGTACACCATTGACAGCTACAAGAAGAACGAGCTGGTCAGCTTCAAGGCGTTCCCTGACTACCAGGGCGTCCTTGGCAAGCCGGCCAATGACGAAGCGACCATCAAGTACTACGCGAGCACTACCAACCTGAAGCTGGACATCCAGCAGGGCAACATCGACGTCGCCTTCCGCAGCCTTACCGCGACCGACGTCGACGACCTCAAGAAGGATTCCAAGGTCAAGGTCCTCACTGGCCCGGGCGGCGAGATCCGCTACATCACCTTCAACTTCGACACAATGCCGTTCGGAACGAAGGCGGCCGGGGCTGACCCCGCGAAGGCCACGGCAGTACGCCAGGCCATCGCCAACCTCGTGGACCGGCAGGCGATTGCGGACCAGGTCTACAAGGGCACATACCTGCCGTTGTACTCGAACGTTCCGAATGGCTTCCTCGGCGCCAACGAGTCGTTCAAGGACGCCTATGGCGACAACGGCAAGCCAAGCCTGGACAAGGCCAAGAAGGTCCTCACCGACGCGGGAATCATGGACAAGGTTGCGTTGAACCTGCAGTACAACCCGGACCACTACGGCAGCTCCTCCGGCGACGAGTACGCCATGATCAAGGAGCAACTTGAGAAGTCCGGTCTCTTCACGGTCAACCTGCAGTCCACCGAGTGGGTCACCTACAGCAAGGCCAGCCGCGCCGACGAATACCCGCTGTTCCAGTTCGGCTGGTTCCCGGACTTCAGCGACGCGGACAACTACCTGACCCCGTTTTTCCCCGAGGGCGGCTTCCTCAAGAACCACTACAACAACGCCACCGTCAACGAGCTCATCAGCAAGCAGCTGACCGAGTCGGACAAGTCCAAGCGTGAAAAGGACATCCAGGATGTCCAGAATGCCCTGGCCAAGGATATTTCCACCCTGCCTCTGCTCCAGGGCGCGCAGGTGGCCATCGCAGGAAGCGGCGTGAACGGCGTCGACAAGACGCTGGATGCTTCCTTCAAGTTCCGTCTCGGAACCATTTCCAAGTAACCACTCCTCCAAGACCAAAGAGGGCGGGACACCCATCAGGTGTCCCGCCTCCTTTGCTGACTCATCGTCGTCAGTACGCACGAGCCAGTCCCGCGCAATCCACGGGCAGGAAACACAGGTAACACATGACAACTCTCATAGATGTGCCCGACGCCGAACCCGGCATCGTCGCTCCGAAAAGCAAGACCAAGTCCGGGGGAGGGCTTGGGAGATACATCGTGGTCAGGTTCTTCCTGATCATCCCCACGGTCTTCATCCTGGTGACCCTGGTCTTCTTCCTGATGCGGGTCATCGGTGACCCCATCACCGCAGCCCAAGGCGGACGCCTTCCGCCTGATGTCCTGGCGCAGCGGATCCACGACGCCGGCTATGACCGGCCAGTCCTGGTCCAGTACTTCGAATACCTTGGCCAATTGCTCACTGGCAACTTCGGCACCACCATCACGGACCGCCGGCCGGTGGTGGAGGTGTTGTTCACCTTCGGAGCCGCAACCCTGGAGCTGAGCATCAACGCACTGATCGTGGCGCTTGCGGTAGGCATCCCGCTGGGCATGGTGGCCGCGCAGCATCGTGACAAGGCCTCCGATGCTTTCCTGAGGCTCTTTGCGATTCTCTGTTATGCAACACCCGTGTTCTTCTCGGGACTCCTGTTGAAGCTGACCTTTTCCGTGTGGCTCGGTTGGTTCCCCGTAGCGGGGCGCGCGTCCACGCGCACTGAATTGACCATGAGCAACCTGGCGGCGCCGTCGGGAATTTACTGGCTGGACGCACTGCGCAGCGGCAACTTCACGGCCTTTGGTGACGTTGCCTCCCATGCTGTGCTCCCTGCCGTCGCCCTTGGCCTGCTCACTGCGGGGGTCTTTCTTCGACTGGTGCGGACCAATGTCATTGGCACACTGGGCAAGGACTACGTCGAGGCGGGCCGTTCCCGCGGTGTCAGCGAGTTCCGGCTGGTCACCAAGCACGCCTACAAGCCCGCACTCATCCCCATCATTACTGTCATGGGACTCCAGATCGCCCTCATGCTGGGCGGTGCCATCCTGACGGAGACGACGTTCGAATGGAAAGGGCTGGGGTACCAGCTGGTGCAGTACTTGAACGCGCGCGACTTCGTGGCCGTCCAGGGCATCGTGGTTCTCCTGGCCGTCATCGTCGCGGTCACCAACTTCATCGTGGACATCATTGCCGCGCTCATCGACCCCCGAGTGAGGTACTGACCATGGCTACTCCCGAACTGGCTGCACCCAAGCAGCCTCTTTTCTCCCGGCTTCCCGTGGTGTCGCACCTCAGGAAGAGCGTGGGCCTCCAACGGGGCATGCTCGTCACCGGGGTGCTCCTGAGTGGGCTGTTCGTGCTGACGAGCATCTTTGCGCCGCTGTTGGCACCCTATGGGTACTCCCAACTCAGCGATGCCTCGGGTTCGTTCCCCACGCAGCAGGCACCCAGCGCCAAGCACCTCCTGGGCACCACCGTAGGCGGCTACGACGTCCTTTCGCGGGTCCTTTGGGGCTCGCAGACGGCCGTGACCGTGATTGTGGTATCCGTGGCCATGTCCCTGTTCCTTGGCGTTGCCCTTGGCCTGCTCAGCGGCTACTTCGGAGGCTGGCTTGACCGAATCCTCGTAGTGGTGGCCGACGCCATTTATGCCTTCCCCACCTTGCTGCTGGCCATCGTCATCTCGATCGTTATCAGCCGGGGGCAATCCAGCTTCTGGGGCGGCATCTTCTCGTGTGCGTTTTCCATCACGGTGGTGTTCGTACCGCAATATTTCCGGGTGATCCGCGCAGAAACCATCCGCCTCAAGGCCGAGCCTTTTGTGGAATCGGCCAAGGTCCTGGGTGCTTCCAGCATCCGCATCATTGGGCGCCACATCTTCAAGAACGCCACCAGGACGCTGCCGCTCATGTTCACCCTCAACGCCTCCGAAGCGATCCTCACGCTGGCCGGCCTGGGCTTCCTCGGGTTCGGCATTGAGCCCACGTCCGCCGCCGAGTGGGGGTTCGACTTGAACAAGGCGCTGGCCGATACATCCTCAGGAATCTGGTGGACCGGCGTCTTCCCCGGCATAGCCATAGTCCTCACTGTCCTCGGCCTGACCTTGGTTGGAGAGAGCATCAATGACCTCAACGATCCGCGGATCCGGGGTCGCAAACGCGCCGGGGGAACCGCTCCGGCGCCGGTAGAAGCAGGTAAGCCATGACCACCAACCTCGGAAACATTACGGACCAGGGCGGCGCCACGGAGCCGGTCCTTGCGATCGAGCAACTGCAAGTCACCTTCGCCACCGATGCCGGGGACGTCCACGCGGTGAAGGATGTCAGCCTCGACGTGAAGGCCGGCGAGGTAGTGGCCATCGTGGGGGAGTCCGGATCAGGCAAGACCGTCACGGCGAAGATCATCCTTGGCCTGCTGCCGGAGACCGCCATCAGTTCCGGCGCCGTGGTGATCAAGGGCAACAACGTGATCAGTCTCGGGAAGCCGGCCCTGCGGAAGATCCGGGGCCGGGACGTTGCCATGGTTTTCCAGGAACCGTCTACGGCCCTGAATCCCGTCTTCACGGTGGGATGGCAGATTGCCGAGGGCATCCGCGCCCACGCCAAGGACGGGCATCGCGTTTCCGCCAAGGAAGCCAAGGCGCGCGCCACCGAGGCCCTCCGGAAGGTGGGTATCCCGGATCCGGAAACGCGGGTGGACTACTACCCGCACCAGTTTTCCGGCGGCCAGAAGCAACGCGTCGTCATCGCCGCCGCCTTGGCATTAAACCCGGGGCTCATTGTGGCCGACGAGCCCACCACCGCTTTGGACGTCACGGTACAGGCCGAAATCCTCCAGCTCCTGCGTGAGTTGCGGGACAACTACGGAACGTCGATCGTGCTGATCACCCACAACATGGGCGTGGTGGCGGACCTGGCGGACCGTGTGGTGGTGATGTACCAGGGTGATGTGGTGGAGGAGGCCCCATCACGGGTGCTGTTCGCTGAACCCCGCGAGGAGTACACCCGGAAGTTGCTCGCCGCCGTTCCCCACTTGGGCCGCAACTCGGCGTCCGAAGGTGCCCGGGCCCGCCTCCACCAGGACGGAAAAGTGCTGGTGGAAGCCAGGAACCTCACCATTGAATACCCAGGCCGTTTTGGCCGCTACGGTTTCAAGGCCGTGGACGACGTGAGCTTCACGGTGTCCGAAAACGAGGTCTTCGGCCTGGTGGGTGAATCGGGGTCCGGCAAATCCACCATTGGCCGCGCGATCGCCGGTTTGACCAGGGCGACCGGTGGCAGCTTGAAGGTCCTCGGCTACGAGATGCTGGACTTCAAGGAGCGGACGTTCCGCCCGCTGCGCAAGGACATCGGCTTCGTGTTCCAGGATCCGGCAGCGTCCTTCAACCCCCACCTCACCATCGGTGAGTGCGTCGCTGAACCGCTCCTCATCCATACCAAGCCGAGCGCAGCACAGGCGAGGAAACGGGTAGGCGAGCTGCTCGAGTCAGTCCAGTTGCCGGCGTCGTACGCGCAACGCTACCCGCACGAGCTGTCCGGCGGGCAGCGGCAGCGCGCTTCCCTGGCGAGGTCGCTGGCATTGAGCCCCCGGCTCCTGATTGCCGACGAACCGACTTCTGCGCTTGACGTTTCGGTACAAGCCAAAGTCCTGGACCTCTTCAAGGACATCCAGGAAGAGTACGGTTTCGCGGCCCTCTTCATCAGCCACGACCTCGCCGTGGTGGACATGCTCTCACATTGGGTCGGCGTGTTGTACAAAGGCCAGCTTGTGGAGCAAGGGATCGGCAACCACGTCATGGGCGCGCCGCAGCACGACTACACCAAGCGGTTGATCGCCTCGCTGCCGGTACCGGACCCGGAGGAGCAGGCACGACGGCGGGAGGCGCACCGGGCGCTGCTGGGCGGCTGACGCTACTCGGACACAATCCCGATGTTGAACATCTTCCCTTGTGGCTGCTGCATGAAGATGCGCAGCCACAGGGGAAGCCACATTTCCATTCCCCGGGCGGCGTCCAGTCCACCAAGGTCGCGGATGTGTTCCTGGGGCCAACCAAAGGCCTGCAGCAAGGCGGAAACTGTGGCCTTGGCCCCGGCGTCGTTGCCGGCCATGAAGATATGGTGCGCTCCAGGCAGGCGCCCGGGCTCCACCATGACTGGCGCGCTGACCGTATTCAGGGACTTAACCACGCGAACGCCGGGATAGGTGCGTTGGATGGTTTCGGCGATGCTGTCCGTATTGCACACCGTCAGCGTCGGCGGGAAGCCGCTGGAGTTGTCCAGGCCGTTGGATACGTCCAGGAGGACCTTGCCGTCCAGGTTCGCTTCGCCGGCCTCGGCAAGCGCCGCAAGGCTCACCGCTCCGGGGGTGGCATTGACAACCAATTCGGCGCCTGCCGCGGCCTGCGAGAAGGATCCTGCGTGCCCGAGGCCTCCGGCATCCTCCGCCCAGGCGAGGCCTTTGGGATTCCCCGGTTCACGGGAACCCATGGTGACCTCGTGGCCCAAGGACACCAACTTTCCGGCGAGGGCGTGCCCCACCATTCCCGTTCCCAAAACGGCGATCTTCATGGGAGCTCCTTTGCCGATCCGCAGGTGATGGAGCCCATTGTGCACCCGATTGCGTGGCGGCAACACTGCCCTTCCTGGTGTCCCGAAGAAGCTTCGCCGGGAGGTAACAACAACGGAGCCACCAGCCGCACACCATAGACTGGGAGGCATGACCGAGCAGAGCAACGCCCTTCCCGATGACACCGAATCCTTCGACCCGGCAGCGAGTTCCCTGTCCGGCCAGGTGGACCGGGGAATCATGGAGGAATTGCTGTCCATCCGGTCCAGCATCGACAACATCGATGCCACGTTGGTGTTCCTGCTCGCCGAGCGGTTCAAGGCCACCCAGAAAGTGGGCATCCTCAAAGCCACCCACAAGCTTCCTGCCGGGGACCCGGGCCGGGAGGCGGCACAGATCGCACGGTTGCGGCGCCTCGCCGAGGACGCCCACCTGGATCCGGCCTTTGCCGAGAAATTCCTGAACTTCATCATCAGTGAAGTCATCCGGCACCATGAGGCGATCGCCGAGAACCACCAGATCTCCAGCCAGCAGGCCTAGGCGTGGCGGAAACGCACCCTCTGCGGGCCAGTGCCACGGCTCTTGGCCCGTGGCCGGGAAATGACTTTGCGGAAGCCCTCCGAACCATCCGCGGGGAGCTGGGCGAGCCGCACCTTCCCTTCCTCCCTGAACTGCCCGGCCGCGGTGTTGGTTCCGACGCCATAGGTCGGACCGGCAGCCTGTTGGTGGATTTGGCCATCGACGTCCAACCGCATGGCTGGCGGCTCGTGGACAGGCCCGGAAAGGACCACCTGCGGGCACGGTCGGCCCTGGCGTCGGACATCAACGTCCTTGCCGACGTCGCAGGAGCAGAAGACGTTTCGGCCACGGAAGTGAAGGTCCAATTGGTGGGACCGCTCACCCTGGCCTCGGAACTGTACCTGCACAGCGGCGAGCGGGCGCTCCTCGACTACGGTGCGCGTCGTGACATTGCCGGGTCCTTGGCTGCCGGAGTGGCCGATCACGTGCAGAAGATCCGCGCAGCGGCCCCCGGGGCCGGTATTGTGGTCCAACTGGATGAACCTGCCATTGCTGCAGTGATGGGCGGAACCATCCCGACGGCGAGCGGTTACCGGACCTTGCGGTCGATCGCCGGGGACGAAGTCAGCTCAGCATGGCGGCTGGTGCTCGACGCACTTAAGGAGGCCGGCGTCGTCGAAACCGTTATTTCGGTACCGGAGATCGAAGCGCCGATCGAACGCATCCTGTCAGCGGGAGCAGACGGTGTCGCCGTCCCCCTGAAAGCCTTGACCACACGCCAGTGGGAGCACTTGGCCGCAGCCGTGGAATCCGGCAAGCGGGTGTGGGCGGGCGCCCTGCCTACCGACGGCCCGTCTTTGCCGCGGACAGCGGACATCGTGGAACGCCTCTGGCGGCCTTGGCGGCAGGTGGGCCTGCCGGCATCGGCGCTGTCCGGGCTGCGGGTAACCCCGGCGACGGGCCTGGCACACTTGAAACCTGCTGAGGCCAAGAGAGTGCTGACCAAGCTGACACACGTCGCGGACGGACTGGACCAGCTGGCCCAGGGCTAGATCCGTTCTTCCCACCGGTCAGGCTCGGCATAGCGGGGCAGGGCCGTTCCGGGCGCGCTCCCCGGGAGGTAGAGGACCAGCCGGTAGTCGAAGCGGCCGGCGTACACGAGGACCAAACCAACCTGCGGCTGGATCACCTTGACCTGGATCCGGTGCTTGCCTTCGGCTTCGTCCCACCATTGCTCGGCATAGGCGCGCGCGTCGAGGGCGGCCGGCAGGGGAATGCGAAGCGGACCCAGGAAGAGCCGGCTGGCCTTCGACACGCCACGCAGCCTTCCTTCCGGAGTGACACTGACCTCCAGGTCTGTGACGAGGCGCCGGTAGCGGCCCAGATGGTCCACGAGCCTGTCCGGCTGACCCGTCGGACCCGCGATGGCGCTGGTGGTGTCGTGGAACAGCCGGGTACCGGAAGGGAAATGGATCTCGCGTCGCGCAGTCAGCGCCGGCCGGCCAAAGGGGTCCACGTGGGCATGGTTTTCGATCCGGAACGGAATGCCCTCTCCGTATTCGGGAAAGAAGGCCTCTTCGTTGCCCGTCAGGGCAAGCAAGGGTCGGAGCCATTTCTGCCGGCAGCCCACCACATCGAACACTCCTTGTCCGATCCCGTAGGTGCCGGAGCCTGCAGCGAGGGAAAAGTAGTCGCGGACTTCCGGCTGCAGGCGGTCAAAGTCGCCGCGCAGAGCCAGTTGGTAGATGGCGTCGCCCATGGCGTGGAGTCCTTCCTAGAGGCGTCCGGCAGCTTTGAGCCGGATGTAGGTGTCAGCGAGGTGGGGAGGCAGGTCTTGTGGATCTGCGTCCACCACTTCTGCCCCCAGCTGCCGGAGCTGTGCCGTGACGGCTGCCCGTTCCAGCAGGGACCGTTCGGCGGCCGCCGAACGGAAAACCTGGCTCGCTGTCGAACGTTCTTCCTTCATCGTGGCAAGCACGGGGTCACGGACCGACGCCACAATCACCACGTGCTGGGTAGCCAGCTGGGCAACCAAGGGGAGCAGGCCCTCTTCGGGGGCCCCGCCGTCGAGCGCGGTCAACAGGACCACCAGCGAGCGGTGGGCCGAAACGGCCCGAACCTGGCCAGGGATCTGCTGCCAGTCGAGTTCGATCAGTTCCGCATCCAGCGGCGCCATGGCCTGGACAAGTTGTCCCAGGAGGTTTCCCTTCGACGCCGATTCCACCCGTGCGCGGAGCCGCCTGTCGTAGGCGAGGAAGTCCACGCGGTCCCCGCCGCGTTCAGCGAGGACCGCCAAGAGCAGGGAAGCTTCGATGCCCGTGTCCAACCGCGTCTCGTCCTCGATCCGCGCGGCGGCCGTCCGGGACGTATCCAGGACAATCACCACGCGGCGGTCCCGCTCCGGCCGCCAGGTGCGGACAACAACGGAGCTGCGCCGGGCCGTGGCGCGCCAGTCGATGGAACGGACATCGTCCCCGCGGACATAGTCCCGGAGGGAGTCGAACTCGGTGCCGGCACCGCGGATCTGCACAGCCGCCCTGCCATCGAGCTCACGGAGCTTCCGCAGCTTGGAGGGCAGGTGTCGTTTGGAATGGAACGGCGGAAGGACCCGGAGGTGGCCGGGCAGCGGCCGGGTCCGCTGGCGGGCGGCGAGCCGCAGTGGCCCATGGGAGCGGACGGTCACGTGCGGTGCAGCGAGTTCGCCCCGCCGCCGGGGGACCAGCGTGACGGTCATCCGTCGTCGCTCGCCCGCCGGAACCACCAGGTTCTGGACGGCGTTGACAGCGCCGGCGGAGGGTTGCCATGCATCACGGACCAGCGCGCGGAGCTTTCGGTGACCTGGGTTGGTGATAACCACCACGGATTCCACGTGGTTCTCCAGGGTGACGTTCGCCGGTTGTATACGCTCGAGCGTGGTTTTGGCGGGGGAAGCTGCCAAGGCCACGTCAACAACGACGAGCAGGAGCAGGGCTGCGATGACCACCAGCACCGTTGACCAGGCCGGGAACAACACAAGGGGGGCCAACGCAGCGAAGGCAAGAAGGACGAAGCGACCCGTTACGGCCATTCGGCACTCCTTGGTGGCACCACAGCGGGCTTGCGCCGGGCCGGAAGCCGGATCACCGCGGAACCGGAACGGAAGCCAGGATGCTGCCCAGGACGTCGTCCACGTTGATTCCGTCCATCTGGGCCTCGGGGCGCAGGCCCACACGGTGCCGGAGGCATGGGAGGGACAGTGCCTTGACGTCGTCCGGAGTCACGAACGAACGCCCGGACAACCAGGCCCACGCTTTTGAGGTGTTGAGCAAAGCGGTGGCCCCGCGAGGGGAAACGCCGAGCTGGAACGAGGGGGCAGACCGCGTTGCCCGGACCACATCCACGATGTAGGCAAGGACTTCCGGTGCAGCGGAAACCTGGGCCACAGCGTGGCGTGCCTGCGAGAGTTCAGCGACGCCGGCAACAGGCCGCACGCCCGCGGCGGCGAGGTTCCGGGGATCGAAACCTGCGGCGTGGCGGCGAATCACCTCGATCTCTTCGGCCCTGCCAGGCAAAGGCATGGTGAGCTTCAGGAGGAAACGGTCCAGTTGGGCCTCGGGCAACGGATACGTGCCCTCGTACTCCACAGGGTTCTGGGTTGCTGCCACAATGAAGGGTTCAGGAAGGGGCCGCGACTCACCGTCAACGGAGACCTGCCGCTCCTCCATCGCTTCCAGCAGCGAGGCCTGGGTCTTGGGCGGCGTCCGGTTGATCTCATCAGCCAGCAGGATATTGGTAAAGACAGGACCTTCCCGGAAAGAGAATTCCGAGGAATGGGCGTCATAGACCAAGGAACCTGTGACGTCGCCAGGCATGAGGTCCGGGGTGAACTGCACACGCTTGGTATCCAGGCTCAAGGCGGTGGACAATGCCCGCACCAGCAGCGTCTTCGCTACACCCGGGACTCCTTCAAGGAGGACATGGCCGCCACACAACAGGGCGATGAGCATTCCCGTCACCGTGGGATCCTGGCCCACCACGGCCTTGCCTACCTCGTTCCTGACGTTCAGGAGCGACTGCCGGGCCGGGTCTCCGGCGCCACTGGCCGCCGCGTGGCCACCGTGATGATTGGCGGACGCGGCATCCCTTCCAGTGTGGCCGGCTTCCGGCGCCGCAGTGCCGGAGTATCGCTCGGCGCTTTCCGTGTAGCTGCCTGGCTGGTTGCTCATTGGGCTGTCGCCTCCCGTTCGATTCGTTCCATGTGTTGTGCCCATTGCACAAGGTGTCCTTCAGTTTGGGGCTCTGCGTCGAGCAAGGTGAAACGAAGCTCCGGAACGGGTCTTCCGAAGCGTCGCTCCAGAGCCTCAACGACGGCTTCGGGTGTGGCTTCGGCACCGAGGTTGAAGTGCCTGGCCAACCTCCACAGTGTCCCGGCCCGGATATTGTCCGCGGCCCGCTGCACGGCCCGGGAGTCCTGGTAGAGCCGCGCCCGGCCTTCCGCGGTTTCAGCCGCTTTCACCACCACGGGCAGCGGCTCGTGGACCAGGGGCCCCAGCCGGCGTCCCCGCCAGGCGATGGCCAGTACCGCCACGAGGGCAAGCCAGGGACCCCCGACTGCCAGCCACGGCGGCGCCAAATCATTGAGGGTGGGGGTGGAAGCGTCGGATTCCAGGTCGGCGACGCCAGGCAGGTACCAGACAACGTGACCAGTGGTGCCCAGCGTGCGGAGCGAGAGCGCGGCGTGGCCCTCCTCGGCGAGGTGTGCGTTGTTCAGCAGGTCCTTGCTTCCGAGCACCACCACCTTGCCCGTGGCGGAGGCTGCGTAGAGTCCGGGACCCCCGGCCTTGGTGGTGTAGCACGTGACCGGGCCCGTGTAGACAGTGCCCTTGGCGGCAACGTTGCCGGCCGCTGTGGCATCGGCCTGCCTGCAGGAGGGAGCCAGCACGCCGCTCGAATCGGGAACCACGCCGCTGGCCTGGATCTGGGCATCGAGACCGCGCACGGACCCCAGCCGTGGTGACACCGCAACCACCTTGGCGGCGTCTGAGTCCCGCAACTCCGTGAGCTGTTCCCGGCCCAGGAAACCCCGCGGGTCGTAGACCAGCACAGTGGACTCCGGGTTGTCCTCAACGGCGTCCAACGTTGTGGCAAGGGAGTCGGTGCTGGTGACGCGAACTCCGTGCTGGCCCAGGAGTTCGGCCAAGGCCATGGCGCCTTCCGGTCCAGGGTTGTTGGCCGACAAAGGCCGCGAGTCCGCTGTGGGCGCTTGACGCTGCACCACGAGGAACGTCACCAGCGCGGCAAAAAGGACAGCGAGCGCCACCCACTTCGCGTTCTTCCGCAACCACTTGCCTTGGATGGTGCCGGACCTCCCGGTGGTGGGGACTTTCGGCGACGGCGCGTTGGCGGACGTCTCGGTGAGCGTCATCGCGGCACAGCCAATCCACTGCCGGCAGGCCCAGCGTAGGTGGGGGACATGCCCTGCATGTCCGCGTCCAGTTGCCGAAGGGCCTCGAAGTCCTGCTCCCGCGCCGCTTGGTCGCCATACAGGACTGCGTCAAAAACGCTTGCGGCGTCGGCCAGGCTATGGCGGATGGCTGCGAATGCCCCGCCCAGGTGGGCGGCAGCTTCATCGGCAGTCCTGCCTGCCCGCGACTCGAGGACGTCGCGTTCTTCCGCCGAGCGCACCAGGGCGCGGAATTGATCGACGACGGCGGCCCGCCAGTTGCCGTCCCTTGCGGCAGTTGCGGCGCGTTGCCTGTACGCGGACGAGCCAACGACCGGCTCATTGCCGAACACCCCGGAAGCGGGCGCCTTGCGGTGTGCGTTCAAGCGTGGACGGACCAACATAACGGCCACCACAATGAGCACCACGGCGAGGGTGATGATGAGGGGGACGGCCACACCATTCCCACCCGGGGTGCCGTCGCCTCCCAGGGAGTTGAGCCAGTCAAGGAAGTCGCGCCATGCTTGGTCCAGCCAGCTGGGACGCGCTTCTGCATACTTGCTCTTGCTGAGCTCTTCTGCAGCCCATCGCCGGGCTTCGTCCCGGTCCGGCGCCACGGGCGGTTCTTGCGTGACGGCCAGCGTCAGGAGTCCGGTCATACCGGAGGCCGTGGCCCATAGGGGGCATCCGGCGCCGGTGAACCGGGAACCGGCCACGAACCACTGTGTGGGGGCCATTGCGTACCGGCATGACGGGCCAGCGGCTCACCCGGTACGCCGTCAGGGTCCGCGCCAGTCTCCATCAAGCGCATCAGTTCCACATCCAGGCCCTCGCGCCGCATCCGGAGATCCACATAGATCAGCGCGGTGACCGACGTCTGGAAGGCGAAGGTCACCGATCCGACAAGGACCGCGATGATGGTGGAAATGATGGTGGCCACCAGGAAACCCGAACTCGTGGAGGAAGCATCCGGGTGTGGGGAGAACACCGTTCCAACGCCTTCGGTTGCCAGGTTCACCGGGATCTGGACCACGTTGCCAATGACACCGACCATGATGGCCACCACAAGGGTGATGCCGAAGATGCGCCACCAACTGTTCTTGGTCAATCGCCATGACCGCAGCAGGCCGTCATAGACGCCCACCCGTTCCACCACGATGGCGGCAGGAGCGAACATCAGCTTCAAGCCAATCCAGACGAACAGGACCAGTGCGCCGATCCACAACGGGATAACCAAGGCGATTCCTGCAGGTCCCATGGCCATCACCAGGAGCACGGCTACTCCCACCACTGCGGCAACAGCCAAGAGGCCTACAAAGGTAAGAAGTGCCGCCACGCCTAGCAGCGGCCAGATGCGCCGCGCCGCAAGTTTCCACATCTGACGGAAGCCGGTCCGCCGGTTCAACACTGAGCGCAGGACCGGCACGGCGAAGACTCCTTGCAATACCGAGCCGAGGAGGGCGGCGAGGATGGCAACGCCAATAATGGCGGCAATGAAGCCGATGACCGGGCCCAGGAAGTCATCGAGGTCTGCGCGCCGGTTCACGGATTGCAGGGACTCCATGGCCGGCAGCACTGCCACGGTCAGGACGCCGGTAAGGATCCCGCTGGCTGCCTGCACAATCAGGGCCGAGCCCACCATCGACGCGGCATTCCGGCGGATGGTCTGGAAGGCACCGTCAAGGAACTCGCCGAACTGCAGGGGCCTCAGGGGAATGACCCCGGGTTTGGGCGGAGCGACGTACAGTGGCTGGCCGTAAGGCTGGCCAGGGTGCTGACCGTATGGCTGGCCGTGCTGTGGACCGTACGGCGGGGTCTGTCCGCCGGGCATTCCATTGGGTGCCTGGCCCTGCCAGGGACCGTGCCCGGGAGGCATCGGCCACTGCGGTTGACCGCCCCATTGCGGTTGGCTTCCCCACCCCGCCTGCCCGCCCGCCTGCGGCGGCTGGCCATGCTCTGGTTGTGTCACGAGTTCCTCCCCATGAGGCCCCGACCGCCGACCATCGACGTCCCCCAAACGGACCTGGAACCCAGCCTATAATCCCTTTGCCATCACTCCTAGCATTCGCATGATTCCCCGCCGGAACGAGGTGTTCCGGCCAGTGCAGTACGGTGGAAGTGCTCCTGGGGGACGCCATGCCGTGCGCCCCCGCCAACAGGACAAAGGGTTGTCGATAAGGGAACATATAACTATGAAGGCACGCATTCTGGTAGTAGACGACGACGAAGCGCTCGCAGAAATGATTGGCATCGTCCTGCGAAATGACGGCTTCGAGCCCGTATTCTGCGCAGACGGCGGCCAAGCCCTTGACGTCTTCCGTTCGTCCAAGCCGGACCTTGTCCTCCTCGACCTCATGCTTCCCGGTTCGGACGGAATCGAAGTGTGCCGTCAGATCCGTGGCGAGTCGGATGTTCCCATCGTGATGCTCACCGCGAAGTCTGACACATCGGATGTTGTCCGTGGTTTGGAATCGGGCGCAGACGACTACGTGCCCAAACCCTTCAAGCCTGCTGAGCTCGTTGCCCGCGTCCGTGCCCGCCTTCGTCCGGGAGAGCAGAAGGCGCCGGAGACCTTGCGCATCGCCGACGTCACGATTGACGTCGCGGGCCACTTGGTAACCCGTGGTGGGGAGCGCATCTCGCTGACCCCTCTCGAATTCGACCTTCTGGTGGCCCTGGCCCGTAAACCGTGGCAGGTCTTCACCCGGGAGTTGCTCCTTGAACAGGTGTGGGGATACCGGCACGCTGCCGACACCCGATTGGTGAATGTCCATGTCCAGCGTTTGCGTTCCAAGATCGAGCGTGATCCGGAAGCGCCCGAGGTCGTCTTGACGGTGCGTGGTGTCGGATATAAAGCAGGTTCCTGACTCACCCGCCGGCGAGGCCGAAAAGGCCGGGGCCAAGCGCGGACCCTCAGCTCCGGATACCACCGGTGCACCTTTGGCGAGCCCTGGGGAAACGCCTGGAGAACCAACGGTCCCCGGCTCCCGCCGCAGCCGTGGAACCGTGAAATGGTTGGCCGGCAGGGCCAGGATCTGGACGCGGCGTGGACTGATCCTGGTACTTCGGGTATCCCGTCTCGTGGCGATCGGCATACGCCAGATCCGGCCGGGAGTCCGGTTCCTGTGGCGGTCGCTGTTGCGGCGCTGGCGTCGGTCCCTCGAATTCAGGACAGTGCTTACCACACTGCTGCTGGCCGTCACGTCCTTCGCGATCGTTGGTGCCTACCTCTCCAACCAGATCGCCAACAACCTCTTCCAGGAGCGCCTGGCCCAGGCGGAATCGGAATCGCGCTACAACGTCAAACAGGTCCAGGACACGTTCGACGGCGCGCAGGTCACGGACCAGTCAAGCGTCATCACCTTGGTTTACGACACCCTGACGGCAGTCGAGGGCCGGGGCTCCGTTATTCAACGGCGGTACGTTTTCGAAGCAGTTCCCGAGCAAACCAAGCCACGCAACCGGTGGGTGGAGTCCCGGGCGTCCGACCAACTGACCGTGCGGGTTATTCCCCCCGAACTGCGGAAGGCCGTCCAGGACGGCGGTAAGCAGCAGTTCTGGGCATCGATGGAGTTTCCCGTGGGGAACGAGGACCGGCCGGGCATTGCCGTGGGAAACAAGGTCACCTTCAACGGGACCATGTATGAGCTCTATTTGATCTACGACCTCAACACCGCCCAGAAAACCCTGGACGAAATCCAGAACGTCCTCTGGGCCGGCGGTGCCGCGTTGGTCCTCATGATTGGTGCCATCGCCTGGTACGTGACGCGAAATGTCGTGAGCCCTGTCAGCCACGCTGCAGTAGTGTCGGAAAAATTGGCGGCAGGACAACTCCAGGAACGCATGGTGGTCAAGGGCGAGGACGAGGTGGCACGCCTTGGAGCCTCGTTCAACCACATGGCCGCAAGCCTGCAGGAGCAGATTACACAGCTGGCCACGTTGTCCCAGATGCAGCAGAGATTTGTTTCCGACGTCTCCCACGAACTCCGGACGCCACTGACCACTGTCCGCATGGCGGCAGAAGTCCTTTTCGATGCCCGCGAAGATTTCGACCCCATGAACAAGAGGTCGGCGGAACTGCTGTACAACCAGGTGGAGAGGTTCCAGTCACTGCTGTCCGATTTGCTGGAGATTTCCCGCTTCGACGCAGGGGCGGCCATCCTGGATGCCGAGCCGCAGGATATTTTCCAGGTCCTGGGACACGTCATGGAGGGCGCCGCGCCGGTGGCAGCCGAGTATGGCTCCGACGTCCGCCTGAACGCCAGGGACAAGGCCATCGTCGTGGAAATGGACTCCCGCCGGATCGACCGTATTCTCCGCAATCTCCTGCTCAACGCTTTGGAACACGGTGAAGGCCGGCCGGTCCACATCTCGGTTGCGGCCAACCAGGATGCCGTTGCCGTGGCTGTCCGTGACCACGGAATCGGGATGAGCCAGGCCGAGGCCGCCCGCGTCTTCGACCGGTTCTGGCGGGCGGATCCAGCCCGTGCCCGAACCACCGGCGGCAGCGGCCTGGGGCTCTCGATCGCGGCGGAGGACACCAAACTCCACAACGGCTGGTTGCAGGCCTGGGGACGCAAGGGGGCCGGTTCCAACTTCCGGCTGACGCTGCCCCTTCGCCAAGGCGGAACCATCCTCAAATCGCCGCTCCAGTTGGAGCCGGCGGACATAGACCTCCCGGACACCGGCATCGAGCACCAGTTGCTCGTCCTGGATCCTGGCCCGGGGTCGGACACCTCCGGAACACACGGCTACTCCGCCGATCCTGAGCTCCCGCCCAGCACGCCGGGAGGCAAGGAATGAGTGCTGCAAAGTCCCTCCGGCGGGCAGCCATTGCGGTGATGGCGGTCTTGGTGGTCCTCCTGGCGTCCTGCGCCCAGATTCCGCGGTCCGGGCCCGTGGGCAAGAGCAAGGACGAGAGCGCCGGAAATTCGAACGCCCCGGTTTTCTTCCCGGCCGCGCCGCGGGCCGGTGCCAGCCCGGAAGCCGTGATCGAGGACTTCTACATGGCCGGCAGCGGTTATGAAGACGACTACCCTGTGGCACGGCAGTACCTGACGCAGGCGCAGTCCGTGACCTGGAAGCCGGACAAGCGGGCTTTGGTGTTCCGTGAAGCCCAGGTGGTCAAAACCGCGGTCGAAAACGAATACGTCTACGAACTCGACCTCGCCTATTCCGTGGATGCCGACGGCATCGCCACCCAGTACCCGCCGGGGACCAAGGAATCCATACCTGTCACGCTCGACCAGGTGGAGGGGGAGTGGCGCATCTCCAAAGTGCCCGATGGCACGGCCATCCCCGAGGAGACCTTCAAAGTGATCTACGGGGCGTATCCCATCTACTTCTATGACCCCACGTTCACCTATGCGGTGCCCGACTACCGCTGGTTCATCAAGAAGAAGACCGTCAAGTCGATGACCAGCGCTTTGCTGGCCGGTCCGGCACCCTACCTGCGCGGCGCCGTCGTGAGTGCCTTCCCGTCGGGAATCAAACTCGCACGGGAATCGGTTCCCGTGGTTTCCGGTGCTGCCCAGGTGGACTTGTCCGCCAAGGAGCTCTTCGATGCCTCGGCCGAAGACCGGCAGCGCATGCAGAACCAGCTGGCGCTGACGTTCAGGAGCCAGCCGGATGTCATTAACGTCCAGCTCCGCGCGGACCAGGATTTGGTACGGGTGGACGACGACGGTTCGGTCCTGCCGCCGGTGGTGGACAAGAGTGTTCCGGCGCGGCAGATCGCCGTCAACAACGGAGACCTGGTCCGCTACGAGAACAACAGGGTCTCGCCCCTTCCTGACATCCAATCGGTGGCGGGGCTGGGACCCCATTCGCCGGCGGAGTCACCCGTTTCGCAAACGGCGGCCTTCCTCAATGGAGACCGGACAACCCTCTACTCGATCGAGCCAGGCCAACCGGCACGTCAGCTGACAACACGGAGTACCCTCACCGGTCCATCGTTCAGTCCACAGGATTGGGTGTGGACGTCGGGTCCCGGGGCCAACGGGGCTACCGAAATCGTGGCGTTCAAACCGACGGGCGTAGCGCCGGGGATGGCCATCCCTTCCACCACGATCACACCTGCCTGGCTTTCCGGACGGACCGTCAAGGAATTCAGGGTTTCACGCGAGGGCGCCAGGGCGCTGATCATTTCGGTGGCCAACGGCAAGACGGCGGTCCAAGTCGCCGGCATCGTCCGGAACCCCGATGGGACGCCCAAGGACCTTACGGCTCCGGTTACCCTCTTCACCAATTCGTCTCCGGACCAAGGGGCATGGGTCAACGGGTCCACGGTGGTGGTGATGGCGGCGTCAGCGACGGGAACGGTTGTACCCGAACTGCTTTCGCTCGCCTCGGGGGATCCGCAGCAACTGGCGCCGTGGGACGGGCTCACCAGCCTGAGCGCCGGAAACGGTTCTGAGCAGATCTATGGCCAGTCGGCGGCCGGGGTCTTCCAACGCGTCGGCAACGGTTGGGAACTGCAGCTGAAGGGTCCGACGGAACCCGCCTTCCCGGGCTAAGCGCTTGTTTTCCACATAGTGGCCGGGCGTCGGTGCCGGGTTTGTCCTGCGCAGGCAAGCTTGGAGCATGTCCTCCCAACGCCTTCGCCCATGGAACTCCGGCGTTGACGTGCACAACCGCCGGACGGCAAGGGTGGATCCGGACCTTGAAGGAAGGCTCCCCGTCATGGCGGCCAGGCGGGGTTCCCATGCCCGCCCGGTTGCCCGTATGGTCTCGGCGTTCCAGCTGGGCCTCTGCGAGGTCCTCAACGTCCTGGTTCCGGTGGAATGCGTTTGCTGCGGGGTCGAAGACACCGTGCTGTGCGGCGTTTGCTCCAAGCGCATCCGGTTGCTGTGCAGGAATCCATTCCGCGCCGAGCAGGAATCGCCCTTCCTGATGGAGCTCGACGGAACCGCGAAACTCGGAGTGGTTGCTGCGGGGCCATACCGCGACGAGCTTGCCGTGGCCATTCTGTCGTTCAAGCAGGCCGGTCAGGGACGCATGGCTGCGGTCTTGGGACCTTGCCTGGGCAGGGCGGTCAAAGCTGCCGTCGGCCGGGAGCAGGGGCTCATCCTGATTCCGGTGCCCAGCAGCGGAAAAGCGTTCCGCAAGCGTGGATTCAGTCCCGTCAGCGTCCTGCTGGCCGCGGTGCGGCGTCGACGTCTCCTGGAGAATTGCCCCACGTGGGATGCCCTGCGAAAGAAGGGCGTCGTTCCACGTTCTGGATTCCAGCTGCATGAGGCCACTTTGCTCGTCGCCAAGGCCATGGATGCGGTTGCAGGCCAGGCCACGCGGCAAAGCACCGGTGGCCAGAAAGGACTCGGACGTGGGGAACGGGCGCGGCGGGTGGCCGGATCCATGGTTGTGAAGCCGGGCTTCCGGTCCAAAGTCCGTGGGCGGAAGTGCATCATTGTTGACGATGTCCTGACCACAGGGGCGACGCTGGCTGAAGCAAACAGGGCCTTGCAAGCGGCAGGGGCGACAGTTTGCGGTGCCATTGTCCTGGCGGCCACGAGGCCACCAGCCTACGCCTCTTTCGCTGCTGGAGACGAGCCCTCCACAGTGAAGAAGACGCAAACAAAAAATAAGTGGCCAAAGGATGAATAACTCGTGCCGATGAACTAACGTCGATTATGGGTACCAAGAACAGATGTACCTGTCGATAGCGGCTCGGAAAGGGGCTCGACTGTCCGTCAGACCGGCCCCAAACAGAGTCGTTGTCGTGTCACCTGAGTTATTTGGAGGGCACCATGGAGTTCATGATCAGCGGACGAAACCTGACCGTTTCCGATCGCTTTCGCGAATACGCCGGCGAGAAAATCTCAAAGATTGAGTCGCTTGGGGATAAAGTCCAGCGGGTAGACGCCAAGGTTTCCAAGGAAACCAACCCGCGCCAGATACCTGGCCAGCTCACCGTTGAAGTGACCGTCCTGGGCCGCGGCCCCGTTATCCGCGCAGAGGCCACAGCCGCTGACAAATTTGCTGCCTTCGATCTCGCCTACAACAAACTCCTTGAGCGGCTGCGTCGTGCCAAGGACAGGAAGAAGGTGCACCACGGGCGGCACACGCCCAAGGCAGTCCGGGAAGCAACGGCATCCCTTGAGCCCGCCAGCGCCAGTGAGCCGATCTACGCCGAAGCAGGCAACCACCAGGCTCCCGTGCTGCAGGCCGAAGAAGCGTCGCCGTACGACATCGAGAACGACATTCCGGCCGGCGACTCACCGGTCCTCATCCGGCGGAAGGTCTTCCCCGCAGCGTCACTGACTCTCGACGACGCCGTGGACAACATGGAACTCGTGGGACACAACTTCTACCTGTTCCTGGACAAGGAAACCAACGCACCATCCGTGGTTTACCGGCGAAGCGGCTGGACCTATGGTGTGATTACCCTTGACTCAACGTGCGAACCCGGCGAGGACGCTGTTGAGGAAAAGATCCACGCTTACCGTTCCGATGATCAGGCGGCCACAGCCAAGTAGGGCACAGCCGCCTCCATGAAAGGACTTCAATGACCGCTTCGCTGAGCCTGTCCCAGGCACGGCGGATGGCATTGGCAGCCCAAGGATTAGCAAAAGCCCGGCCCACCGGACCTGTCACAAGACGGGCGGTGGGCCGGACTTTTGCCCAACTTCACTTGGTCCAAATCGACTCAGTCAACGTTCTGGCGAGGAGCCACTACCTGCCTTTCTTCTCCAGGCTGGGCAGCTATGACCCCGCAATCCTGGAGGCCATGGCGGGGCGACCACCCCGAAAGATGATGGAGTACTGGGCGCACGAGGCCAGCTTCATCAGGCCGGCGCATTTCCGGGACCTGCTGCTGTGGCAGAAACGCGCCTGGGTTGGCGCCCACCGCATGGACCCGGCTATCCGAGGGGACATGGAGGCACGGATCATGGCCGTACTGGCAGCAAGCCGGCCAATGACGGCCGCTGAGTTGACCGCCACCTTGGGACATGACGAGGAGCCGGGACGGGATAACTGGGGTTGGAACTGGAACGTCGTCAAACGGGTGCTTGAACACCTGTTTGAGGAAGGGCGCATCTCGGCCGCGTCCAGGACCACCCAATTCGAACGGCGCTACACGCTGACGTCAAGGGTGTACCCCGGGGAACCTGCCGCGTCCACGGACCTGGAAGAATCCATGGACCGGTTGATCGAGGCCGCAGCCCAGGCCCACGGAATCGGGACAGTGCGGTGTTTCGCGGACTACTTCCGGACGCCCGTGAAAGCCGGTGCGGCGTCCGTCCAGCGGCTGGTCGAGGCGGGACGCCTGGAGAAAGTATCGGTGCAGGGCTGGGCACGGGATACCTACCGGCATGTCGAAGCGAGGGTCCCGCGCAAGGCCGAGGGCCGGGCCTTGTTGAGTCCTTTCGACTCCCTGGTATTTGAGCGGCGCCGCCTCGAGGAACTGTTCGGGTTCCATTACCGCATTGAGATCTACACTCCGGCGGCCAAACGACGCTTCGGCTACTACGTCCTGCCGTTCCTGCTTCGAGAGGAAATGGTTGCCAGGGTGGACCTTAAAGCGGACAGGGCTACCGGACGCCTCATGGTCCGTTCGGCGTTCGGCGAGCCGGGCGCCCCGGCGGACACCGCCGTCGAGCTTTCTGCCGAACTCAACCTCATGGCCGAATGGTTGGGACTGCAGGACATCGTGGTGGAGCCCGTTGGCGACCTTGCCGCCGGGCTCGCCGACGCGGTGTCCGCAAGGCCTTCCCGGCTGGTCGCCGCAGACAATCCGCTGACAGGGAAAACCGACAACGTGGCCTTGGTCTCTCCCGTAGACTGAAACAGCCAGAATTCGGCAGCATGAGACTGGGAGCAATTTCACGTGGCATCACTAATCGAAAAACTTCTCCGTACGGGTGATAAAAAAACCCTCAAGCAACTGCGGAACTATGCCGATTCCATCAATGCCCTTGAAGAGTCGTTCAAGACGTTCTCCGATGCCGAACTCCGCGAGGAAACCGATCGCCTGCGCTCCAGGCATGAAGACGGCGAGGCCCTGAACGACCTCCTCCCCGAAGCGTTTGCCGCCGTCCGCGAGGCGTCGTCGCGCACCCTGGGAATGCGGCACTTCGACGTCCAGCTCATGGGTGGCGCCGCGTTGCACCTGGGCAACATCGCTGAGATGAAAACCGGTGAGGGTAAAACGCTCGTGGCCACCGCGCCCGCTTACCTGAACGCACTCACTGGCAAGGGCGTGCACGTTGTCACCGTGAACGACTACCTCGCGGAATACCAGTCCGAACTCATGGGACGTGTCTACCGCTTCCTGGGACTTAGCAGCGGCTGCATCCTGGCCAACCAGGACCCCGCTGTTCGCCGCGCGCAGTACGCCGCGGACATCACGTACGGTACCAACAACGAATTCGGCTTCGACTACCTGCGCGACAACATGGCGTGGGACTCAAGTGAACTCGTCCAGCGTGGCCACAATTTCGCAATCGTGGATGAAGTGGACTCGATCCTGATCGACGAGGCCCGTACACCGCTGATCATCTCCGGTCCGGCCCAAGGGGACACCAACCGCTGGTACAGCGAGTTCGCCAAGGTGGTCCTGCGCCTCCAGCCAGAGGTGGACTACGAGGTGGACGAAAAGAAGCGCACCGTTGGCGTCCTGGAAGCCGGCATCGAGAAGGTGGAAGATTACCTGGGCATCCAGAACCTCTACGAGTCCGCCAACACTCCGCTGATTGGGTTCCTCAACAACGCCATCAAGGCAAAGGAACTCTTCAAGCGGGACAAGGACTATGTCATCCTCGACGGCGAGGTCCTGATCGTTGACGAACACACAGGCCGTATCCTGGCTGGACGCCGCTACAACGAGGGCATGCACCAGGCCATCGAGGCCAAGGAAAACGTTGAGATCAAGGCCGAAAACCAGACCCTGGCCACGGTCACGCTGCAGAACTACTTCCGAATGTACTCGAAGCTTTCCGGCATGACCGGTACGGCCGAGACAGAGGCGGCCGAGTTCATGAGCACCTACAAGCTGGGTGTGGTGCCTATTCCCACCAACCGTGACATGCAGCGCATCGACCAGTCGGACCTCGTGTACAAGAACGAGATCGTCAAGTTCGACGCCGTGGTCAAGGACATCGCGGAGCGGCACGAAAACGGCCAGCCGGTCCTGGTAGGCACCACCAGCGTCGAAAAGAGCGAATACCTCTCCAAGCTGCTGGCCAAGGAGGGCATTCGCCATGAGGTCCTCAATGCGAAAAACCACGCGCGGGAAGCCTCCATTGTGGCGCAGGCGGGTCGCAAGGGCGCCGTCACCGTGGCGACCAACATGGCCGGCCGCGGTACTGACATCATGCTGGGCGGCAACGCGGAATTCACCGCCATCGCCGAACTGGCCAAACGGGGCCTCGACCCGGAGGAAAACTCGGAAGCCTACGAGGCCGCCTGGCCTGAGGCGCTGTCTGCCGCCAAGCAGGCTGTCAAGGACGAGCACGAGGAAGTCCTGGACCTCGGAGGCCTGTACGTCCTGGGCACGGAACGCCATGAGTCCCGGCGCATCGACAACCAGCTGCGTGGACGCTCCGGCCGGCAGGGCGACCCCGGCGAGTCCCGCTTCTACCTCTCCCTCACGGACGACCTCATGCGGTTGTTCAACTCCGGCGCCGCTGAGAGGCTGATGAACAGTTCGGTTCCGGACGACGTCGCGTTGGAGTCCAAACTGGTGTCCCGTGCCATTGCGTCGGCCCAGGGCCAGGTGGAAGCCCGCAATGCTGAACAGCGCAAGAACGTCCTCAAATACGACGATGTCCTGAACCGCCAGCGTGAGGCAATCTACGGGGACCGCCGCAGGATCCTTGAAGGTGACGACCTGCACGAGAAGGTCCAGTATTTCCTGGAAGACACCATCAATTCCCTCATCGACGCTGCCACAGCAGAGGGAACGGGCGACGATTGGGACTTCAACCAGCTGTGGTCCAACCTGAAGACGCTGTACCCGGCAACGGTCACTGCACAGGAAATCATTGAGGAGGCCGGTGGCAAGTCAAAGGTCACGCCTGAGTTCCTTCGTGAGGAGATCCTTTCTGACGCACGGCTGGTCTATCAGGGACGCGAAGAGACCATCGGCGCCGAGAGCATGCGTGAGCTGGAACGTCGCGTGGTGCTTTCCGTGTTGGGCCGCAAATGGCAGGAACACCTCTACGAGATGGATTACCTCAAGGAGGGCATCGGCTTGAGGGCGATGGCACAGCGCGATCCGTTGGTGGAGTACCAGCGCGAGGGCTTCACCATGTTCCAAGCCATGATGGAAGCCATCCGCGAGGAGAGCATTGGATTCCTGTACAACCTGGAGGTGGAAGTTACCCCGGCCGAAGACGTCGTTGTGGCGGACGACACGGCTGCAGGCGCCCACACGGAACACCACGATCCTCAGATCCGCGCGGCTGGACTGCAAGCGCCCGAACGCCCCGCGCAGCTGCAGTACACCGCTCCCGGTGAAGACGGGGCTACCCAGACCCGCATCGAAGCCAGGTCCTCCGGGCGTTCTGGAAATCCTGCCAAGGCAGCTGCCCAGGAGCAGCGAAAGCCTGCCAGGAAGAAGCGCCGGTAACTGTTTACCAACTGCTTGCGTGAAAAGCAGAAGGCCCGTGACCGTCCACGTTGGACGGTCACGGGCCTTCCTTTTTATCCCCCACGCGTAGCTCAGCCGATCTCCAGCGCTGTAACCTGCCAAGTACCGGCGGAGAGTTCCAGCCTCATGGCTATGGCCCGGCACCGGAGATCCTCTGCAACCACGATTGTGGCCTCGTGGATCTCGTCCGATATGTGGCAAACACGGACGGAACGGACCATTGGACTGAGGTGGACCCGTTGCTGTGCCCGAGACCGGACGACGAAGTCCCTTGTCAGGCCAGCCCTGTGCTGGAGCGCCAGATAGCAGTCGGCGTCCAGGAATCGTGCGAGTTGTTGCACAGGCCGGGTGCCGGCCAGGACTTCGACCGCTGCTTGTGCGATGCTGCGTGCCACCAGGCGGACATCGACATTCGCCGCACCGGCGCCCTGCGTGGCGGGCGTTCGTGTCGGTGTCGGGACATCCGTGGGACGGCGAGCCGTGGTTGCAGTCATGGTCAATCCTCAGGAGTAGGCATTCAGAGCCCGGCGTGGGGATTGCCTGGCTCAAGTGGTTTCTTCTGGGATTGGCTTTGGGTGAGTGAACGGTGTCCCTGAGCGGACAGTCTTCAGCTGATGATGGTGGTTCAGTCCATTGGCGGTGGCTGCAGCACTTGACCCGGATGGAGGACGGCGGGATCATCGCCGATGGTGGACCGGTTGGCTGCATACCAGCGCGGCCACTCCCTTGCGACGTCCACGTCAGTGGCCAACGGTCCGGAGCGGCGGGCCGCGATTGTCCAGAGGGTATCGCCATCCTTGACAACGACGCCTGCCTTCCCGGGAGTGCCTGAAGCGTCCCGGGAAGCCGAGCGGCTCAGGAGCCCGGGTTCGACAACTGGCGGACGTGGCATCCACTGCGGGGCGGTCTGACCTCCGGAACATTGCCATTCGGCCGCCCCGTGTGCTGTTGTCCTTGAGGAGCCGGGCTGCCAGCCTGGATCCGGTGGTGTGGCGGAGTGCGCTGCTGCCACGCCCAGCAGGTTGACGCTCAGCAAAGCAAACGTGAGGCGCAGCATGAACCCCGGGCTGTACTTCGCTACGACCCTGGCCCTGGATCTCCGACCCGACCTTTGCAATGCTGCGGCCAGGAAAGCGAGCACGAAGGTCAAGAGCCACCAGGCAACAATGACCAGGCCGAGGACGTTGGCCGTGAAGCCGAGAAGCTGTTCGACGTCGAGGGCTGGCGGTCCGCCGGCATGGCCCCGGTCCGTCAGGAACTGCCCCGCAAGTACCAGGAGGACGCCCAAGGCGAGAATCGTCCCGGCGACAGCAACGTCGTTCCGTTGTGGAGCTTTATCCCGGCCCATTCCGTCCCTGCCCGCATCATGCGTTTTGATGTTGTTTGATAAATTTAGGCCATTCTTGGCATGTTTAGCGCGGTTTGTCCAATCGTCATCTCAGGCTTTGGACGTCGCCTTGGTGCAGTCCTGTTGTAGAGCCTACTCTGGACAGATGAGATGGGACTCTCTATTTGAGGACTTGGAAGCACAATTTTCCGGGGAACGCACGCGGGTGCAGGAAGCGGAAATCTCGGAACGTGCCCGCGTTGAAGTGGCACAGATCGCCCTCGGAGACCGGCTGCGGGGTGCCATTGGCCACGAACTGGTGCTGGTACTTCACGGTGGCGGGCGCATCGCCGGAGTCCTCAGCCACGTGGGCAAGGACTGGTTGCTCATGTCCCAGGGCGCCCGGCAATGGCTGCTGCCTTGGTGGTCCGTCAGCTTTCTCGAAGGCTTGGGTCGGTTGGTCCGGAAGCCGTCTCCGGGTGTCGGAGGAAGCCTGGGTATGGCGGGTGCCCTCAGGGGCTTGGCCAGGAACCGGGCCGGGGTTGCCGTGCACGTAGCTTCGGCGGGGCAGGCCGGCCGCGTCTTCGAGGGTGTCATCGACAGGGTGGGGCCAGACCATCTTGATGTGGCCGTGACCAGGGGCGAGGCGCGGCGGGCAGGGGCTGTGGTCTCGGTTGTCACCGTGCCTTTTACGGCTTTGGCGGCGGTCTGTTCCCTGGGTGGACAGGATTACTAGGGCTGCCTTCCAGCTGTCAGGCAGCCCCGCGCCGTGAGTGGCTAAGCGCTTTTGGTCCTGGATCTTTCGATCATCCGGCTGGCTTCGGCGTATCGCTCCTCAATGTATTGCTCGAGCATCTTCTCTTCGATGCGCCATTGGCCGCGGCCTCCCACTTGGATGGCCTTCAATTCTCCGCTGCGCACCAGCGCATACGCCTGGGGTGAGTTGATCTGCAATTGTTCGGCGACATCCGCCAGGGTCAAGAAACGGGGCATGGGTATATTTTGCCACTGGCTGGCCAATTTGGTGCACTTATCCACAGTTTCGCGCACTTTGCAGCCATTGGCTTTGGCGCTCCCGATCGGCCCGGCAAGAATAGATAGGCCCGACGACATCCTGCATGAGCTGACTGGGGGAGCGCCACGAATGGACCAAAACAACACGAGTTCCGGTGGAAGGCTGAAGAAGCCCTCGTGGAAAGATCCGCGCCTTCTCATTGGACTCCTGCTGGTTCTCGTGTCGGTATCGGGCGTCATTGCGGTTGTCGGTTCGGCGGACAAGACCACACCGATGTTTTCCGCCAGGGAACCAATCGCCGTGGGCCAGCAGATCACCCGTGATGACCTCAAGGTGGTCAACGTGCGCCTGGACGAGGTGGAACCGGAGTACATGGCCGTGGCGGATGGATTGACGGAAGGCAAGGTAGCGCTTCAGCGGATAGAGAAAGACCAACTCGTTCCGCGCCGGAGCCTTGGGCAAACGGAGTCCCTCAACCGCAAGCCGGTAGCCATTTCCGTGGAGGAGCCGCTGCCTGTGCAGGTGGTCGCGGGGGCCCGGGTGGACGTCTGGGTGGCGATGCCGGGTTCCAAGCGGGCTTACGACCAGCCAACCCTGTTGCTGCCTGGGGCCGAGATATCGCAGGTAACGCCGGGCTCTACTACTCTGGGCGGTTCAAAGGCCACTGTTGTGCTGGTGCTCGTGACGGACCAGCAGATGCCGGCGTTGCTCGGGGCCCAGGCCAATGCTGCCAAGGTGTCGGTGGTCTGGAACCCCTCCGGCGTAGGCCGATGAGTATTGCAGTTGTCACTTTCGGCCAGGCGACCGAAGCCCTGGTGGGCGGACTTGAACGCTTGCACGGACCGGTCACGGTTGTCAGGCGTTGCTCCGAATTGGCTGAGCTCCTGGCGGCCTGCCAGAGCGGGCTGGCCCAGGCGGCCGTGTTGTCGGAAAGCTCGGGCGATCTGACTGCTTCCTTGGTGGCCCGGCTGGATATTGTCGGGGTTTCCCTTGTTGCCCTGACTGACGATCCGACCGAGGCCGCGCGCCTGCAATCCTTTGGCGTCACTCCGGCCGCGGTGGGTATCGGACCCAGCGAGTTGGCCGGGAAGATATCCGAAGCCGTGGAGATGCACCGGGAGCGGGGCTGGCAGAAGTCCGTCATGGATGCGGGATTCGCCGAACTGTCTGTCCACTCGTCGGATCCGGTGGAGCCGGCCCCTCCGGAGGATACGCCGGAGCCTGGTCGCGTCATCGCGGTGTGGGGGCCTGCGGGAGCGCCGGGGCGGACCACGGTTGCCGTCAACATCGCTGCCGAACTTGCTGCTGCAGGAGACACCGTGATCCTGATGGATGCTGACAGCTACGGAGCCAGCGCCGCAGCAATGCTTGGCCTGCTCGACGAATCGGCAGGACTTGCCCAGGCCTGTCGATTGGCGGACCAGGGAGTCCTGGATGGGGCCGCCTTTGATCGCGCGGCCACCCATGTGAACACCTCGGCCGGGAGCTTCCGGATCCTCAGTGGCATTACCCGCTCGGACCGCTGGACGGAACTGAGGGCCCCGGCCTTGTCCGTAGTCCTTGAACGGGCAAGGCACGCGGCAAGCGTGGTGGTGGTGGACGTGGGATTCTGCCTTGAAGCCGACGAGGAGTTGAGCTTTGACACGATGGCTCCACGCAGGAATGGAGCGACCCTCCGGTGCCTGGAATTGGCCGACGAGGTGATAGCTGTTGGTGCGGCCGACGCTGTTGGCGTCCCCAGGCTGGTCCGTGGCCTTGCCGATCTGGAGATTGCCGCTCCGCACGTCTCACCGAGGATTGTCCTGAACAAAGTCCGGCAGGCATCCGTGGGGAGGTCGCCCCGACGTCAATTGGCTGAGGCGTGGCAGCGCTTTGGGCCGCTGCGAAGCATAGAGGCATACCTCCCGGCGGACTTTCCGGCCTGTGATGCTGCCATGCTCTCCGGGACTGTCCTGCTGGAGTCTGCTCCCGGTTCCGCCCTGAGATTGGCCATCGCCGGATTGGTCTGTGCACCCAACCAGCAAAATCGCGAATCTGCTGGACGATCTACCAGAGCTATGCGCCTGCTTAAGCGCTAGGCTCACCATGTGGGCTGCAGAGTCGCAGCAATCGACAGGTAATGGAGGCGTTTGTAGATGTCGTCAGGGTCCAGCGTGGAGGATCGGTCCGATGCAGCAGTTGTCCGGGAGGGGTTCTTCGGTGACTACTACGAGCACCTCGCCGAAGATGACTCCCGGGGTTACTCCCCGGAACTGCTGATTGCCCGGGCCAACAAGCATAAGAAGATCGCGGAGTCCCGCCGGCCCGGCAGTCCGATTGTCGAAGTGGACAGCGAAGCCGACCGAAGTGTCGTCTACATCGTGACCGACGACATGCCCTTCCTTGTGGACTCGGTCAACGCCGAACTGGTACGTCAGAACTGCGCCATCCGCCTGGTGATGCACCCCCTCTTCGTGGTGACGCGCGACCGCGTGTCCGGCGCCTTGAGCAAGGTCTCACGGGTTCCGTCCAACATTGGTATTTCCAGTGGCGACACGGCCGCCCTGCCCAGCGTTGCCCACCTGCTTGGCGACGGTGACAACGCTTCCCACATGGAGTCGTGGATTGCAGTGGAAGTTGACCGCGTCAGCGACGATGCCCGCGGTGAGCTGGTTGCCGGACTGGTGAGGGTCCTGGGAGACGTCAGGGCCGCCGTCGAGGATTGGCCCAAGATGCGGAGCAAGGCCCGTGAGTTGGCTGAAGCGTTGGGGACGGTCTCCCATCCCGAGCAAATCGCGGAACTCCGGCAGGCGCAGGACCTGCTGCGGTGGTTGGACAACGGGAACTTCACCTTCCTCGGCTACCGGGAATATGACCTCATTGATGACAATGGCGAGGATGTCCTGGAACTTCGCGAAGACAGCGGCCTTGGCCTGCTCCGCGCGGGCGACAACACCCGTCAAATCCAACACCTGACCGATGCCGGCCGCAAACGGGCACGTGAAAAGCGTGCCCTGGTCATCACCAAGGCAAACTCGCGGTCAACTGTTCATCGCCCGGCCTACCTTGACTACATTGGCGTTAAGAGCTTTGATGCCGCGGGCAACGTGAACGGCGAACGCCGGTTCATTGGTTTGTTCGCCACCAGTGCCTACACCGGATCTGTCCGAAGCATCCCTATTGTCCGGGACAAGGTGGACGCCGTGCTTCGCAATGCCGGGTTCCCTACCGATTCGCACTCGGGCAAAGACCTCCTGGGCATCCTGGAAACGTACCCCCGCGACGAGTTGTTCCAAATCGAGATCCCCGACCTCGCGGCGACCGCCACGGGAATCCAGAGGCTCCAGGAACGGCGCCGGACCAAGCTCTTCCTCCGGCCGGACATCTACGGTCGGTTCATGTCCGCCGTCGTGTACCTCCCACGTGACAGGTACACCACCAGCGTTCGGCTCAGGATCGAGCAGGAGCTTCGGGAGACTTTCCACGCAGAAAGCATCGACTACGAGGCCAGGATTACGGAATCAGCCCTCGCCCGCGTGTTCTTCCGAATCCGGCTGCCCCGCACCGCTGAACTCGCCGACGTCAACGTCCAGGAGCTGGAGCACAGGCTGATGCGTGCATCCCGTTCCTGGAGCGAGGGCATTGCCGAGGTCCTCCGGGAAAACCGGCCCGGCGACGATGCTGAGGTGTTGTCAACATTGTGGGCCGAAGCTTTCCCGGCGGGTTACCGCGTGGACTACGAGGTGGAAGACGCTCTTGAGGATATTGAGCGTTTCGAAAACTATGGAGCCCAGGCCGAACGTACGGGCGGGGCTGACGCCGGGATCCGTCCGGGTGTGCACGTCTACCTCCCGGAAGGGGCAGGGGAGTCCCTGGAGGAAGACGCCCGGGTAAAGCTCTACCTCATGGAGCCCAAGAGCCTGAGCCAGATACTTCCGTACTTCCACAACCTGGGCTTGGAAGTCCTGGACGAGCGTCCGTTTGAGATCGAAACCGCCGACCACCGCGACTTCTTCCTTTACGACCTAGGTTTGAAGTACCCCTCGGGGATCGATCCGCTCGCAACTGGTGACCTCCTTGCTGATTCCTTCGGTGCTGCCGTGACGGGCTCTGTCGAATCGGACAACTTTGACCGGCTGGTGCTTCGCGAAGGCATTCACTGGCGGCAG
The DNA here is from genome assembly GCF_044769225.1 of Paenarthrobacter sp. NPDC090522. Classification (NCBI taxonomy): domain Bacteria; kingdom Bacillati; phylum Actinomycetota; class Actinomycetes; order Micrococcales; family Micrococcaceae; genus Paenarthrobacter; species Paenarthrobacter sp. NPDC090522. The sequence continues at coordinate 277,408 of NZ_JBIVXL010000002.1, read as the reverse complement.
GTGACAGTGCTGCGTGCCTACGCCAAATACATGCGGCAGATGGGCAACACCAACTCGTTTGGGTTCATCGCCGACACGCTCTTGGCCAATCCGGACGTTGCCCGCGGGTTGATGGCGTTGTTCGCGGCCCGGTTCGACCCGACGGTGGAAGACGGGCAGCGCCCCGCCCGGCAGGCCGCCGCCCGCTTGGCGCTCACCGAGGCAATCGACCAAGTCGCCACGCTTGACGCCGACCGGGTGCTGCGCACGTTCGTCAACCTGATCGAATCGACGCTGCGGACCAACTACTTCCAGGACAAGGGGTACCTGAGCTTCAAGCTCGATCCCACCACTATTGATGGGCTGCCCTTCCCGCGTCCGATGTACGAGATCTGGGTCTACTCACCCCGTGTCGAGGGCGTCCACCTTCGTTTTGGCAAGGTGGCCCGTGGCGGCCTGCGCTGGTCGGACCGCCGGGAGGACTTCCGCACCGAAATCCTGGGCCTCGTCAAGGCGCAGACCGTGAAGAACGCAGTGATTGTCCCGACAGGAGCGAAGGGCGGATTCTTCGCCAAGAAGCTGCCGAACCCGGCCGTCGACCGTTCGGCCTGGATGGCTGAGGGCATCGAAAGCTACAAGACGTTCATCCGTGGGCTGCTGGACATTACAGACAACCTGGTGACTTCCTCCGACGGCGAGCGGCTTGTCCCGCCGTCGGACGTTGTCCGTCACGACGGCGACGATTCCTACCTGGTGGTCGCGGCGGACAAGGGAACGGCAACGTTCTCCGACACAGCCAACGGGCTGGCCGCCGAATACGGTTTCTGGCTTGGTGACGCTTTTGCGTCCGGCGGTTCAGTGGGTTACGACCACAAGGCCATGGGCATCACTGCCCGTGGCGCGTGGGAATCCGTCAAGCGACACTTCAGCGAACTCGACCTCGATACCCAGACCGAAGAATTCACTGTGGTGGGCGTCGGCGACATGTCAGGCGATGTCTTCGGCAACGGCATGCTGTTGTCGCGCCATATCAGGCTCGTGGCTGCCTTCGATCACCGGCACATCTTCCTCGACCCTGCACCTGACGCAGCCTCCTCGTTTACTGAGCGGCAGCGCTTGTTCGAACTGCCGCGCTCGTCATGGGATGACTACGACCGCTCGCTCATCAGCGAGGGCGGCGGTGTCTACGCGCGCCAGGCCAAGACCATCCCCGTCTCCGGGCAGGTCCGCCAGGCGCTGGGATTGCCTGAAGGCACCACCCAACTCAGCCCGCCGGAGTTGCTCCGGGCGATCCTCCTGGCGCCGGCAGACCTGCTGTACAACGGCGGGATCGGCACCTACGTCAAGGCCAGCACGGAAACCAATGCCGTGGTGGGCGACAAGGCCAACGACTCCATCCGCGTGGACGGCAAGGACCTGCGGGTCAAGGTTGTCGGCGAGGGCGGAAACCTTGGCCTGACCCAGCGAGGCCGCATCGAGGCCGCCTTGCAGGGCGTCATCCTCAACACCGATGCGATCGACAACTCAGCCGGAGTGGACTGCTCGGACCACGAGGTCAACATCAAGATCTTCGTGGACCGCATGGTTTCGGCCGGCAAGCTGGACGCGTCCGAACGGGCTGCGTTCCTGGCCGACATGACTGACGAGGTGGGACGCCTGGTCCTGCAGGACAACATCGACCAGAACATCCTGTTGCTCAACGACCGGACCCGTGTTGCCGAATGGAGCCCCAGCTATGAACGACTCATGGACTGGCTCGAGAAGTCGGCCGACCTCAAACGCGACCTTGAGGCACTGCCGTCCACCGAGACGCTGCGGCAGCGGCTCGAACAAGGCCAAGGACTGACGTCGCCGGAGTTGTCCGTCCTGGCGGCCTACGCCAAGATCGAACTCGGAGCGGCGCTCCGCGACAGCAACCTCGCGGATGATCCTTGGTTCAAGGACACCATCCGCTCGTACTTCCCCAAGCAGCTTCGCGACAAATTCGACGCCGAACTGGACACCCACCCGCTGCGTCGGGAGATCATCGCAACGGTGGTGGCGAACGACATCATCAACCTGGGCGGCATTACCTTCGCTTTCCGGGCCATCGAGGAGACCTCGGCCAACGAGGTGGCTGTTGCCAAGGCGTTCGTGGCCTTGCGTGAGATCTACGACCTCGATTCGATGATTGACGAACTGAATGCCCTCCCGGCCTCGTTCCCCACTGAGCACTGGAGCGAAGTCCACCTGGACATCCGGCGCCTCCTGGACCGCGCCGTCCGCTGGGTACTGGGCCAGAGCATCGCTTCGCAGCCGATTGCCGAGGTGGTGGAATCCTTCAAACCGATGATGGCACCGTTGCGCGGCCGATTGCTTGACTACCTGCGCGGTGAGGACAAGGAACGCATTTCCGGTTGGCTGGACAAGGCCCGTGGCTGGGAACTTCCGGATCACCTGGCACACAGGTGGGCGGAGCTCTTCGAAAGCTATGCGCTTTTGGACATCGCACGGATTGCACAGGCCCGCGACACCAGCGTCGAGGACGTGTCACAGGTCTACTACACCGTGTTCAACCGGTTCCACGCTGATTCGCTGCTGGAACGCATCAGCGCATTGCCCCGTGATGACCGGTGGCAGGCGTTGGCCCGCGCTGCCTTGCGCGATGACCTCTACTCCACCGTGGCGGATATGACGACGTCGGTCCTTGAGTCGAGCGACGCGGGAACCGCCGCCGAGGATCGCCTCAAGGCGTGGGAAGGACAGAACGCCGAGCAACTCGGACGCGCGAAGACCATGTTCGACGAGGTGAATGCCCTCGAAGCCGACGACATGGCCTCACTGTCGGTAGCATTAAGGCTCTTGAGGTCAATCGTCCGACGCTAGCGTGGTGCCCGCGTCGTAACTGGAGGTGCAGTGGCAATCTTTACGGACCCCATCAGGGAACATGCTGATTTCGGGCCGGGAGATGCTGAATGGCTGCACCTCCTGGTCGGCGACTGGCAAATGGTCGCCGACTTGGCGTTCGCGGACCTCGCTTTGTGGTTTCCGCATCCCGAGCTCGGTTACATAGCCCTCGCCCACGTCCGTCCGTCGACATCCCACACGGTGTTCCACGCGGACTTCGTTGGCGAGGGCATCCGCTCCGACCTGCGTCCCTTGGTGGACAAGGCTTGGAACAGCCGCTCGATCGAGCGCTCCAGCGAAACAAGCTGGAGCAGCGAAATGGCCTTGCGTGTTGAGGCCGTTCCGATGGTCCGCAACGGCCGGACCCTCGCTGTAGTGACCTCGCACATGGATTTGTCGAGTTCCCGTATGCCGTCGCGGCTTGAACTGACGTATCGCCAGTGCGCCTATGACCTCCTCCGCATGGGAACCCTTGGGCTCTGGCCGGACTTCGCGTCGCCAACGGGTTCCCGCCGCGGCGCTCCGCGTGTGGGTGACGGCTTGATTCGGCTCGATGCCGACGGCGTGGTGCAGTACGCGAGCCCTAATGGAGTCTCCGCTTTCCGCCGGCTTGGCGAAGTGGAATCCCTCGAGGGCAGGTCACTGGCCGAGGTCACGGCCGGGCTGCTGAAGGACCGCCGGATGGTCGATGAGACGCTGCCTTTGGTGGTCACCGGACGCATGCCCTGGCGCAGCGAAATTGAGTCCCGCGGCGTCAGCCTCTCACTGAGGGCCATTCCCTTGCGGGACGAACAGCATCGCTTTGGCGCCCTGGTCTTGTGCCGCGACGTCTCGGAACTTCGGCGGCGGGAAATGGAGCTGGTGACCAAGGACGCCACGATCCGCGAAATCCATCACCGGGTGAAGAACAACCTCCAGACGGTGGCGGCACTCCTCCGGATGCAATCCCGACGCATGGTCAGCGACGAGGCAAAGCAGGGTTTGGAGCAAGCGATGCGCCGCGTGGCGACCATTGCGCTGGTTCACGAGACGCTGTCCCAGGGGTTGACGCAGAGTGTGGACTTCGATGAACTCATTGGACGCCAATTCAGGCTCTCGGCGGAGGTCGCGTCGCCATCGCAACACGTCCGCACCGAAAGGTCAGGGATGTTCGGTGAGCTGCCCAGCGACTTCGCCACACCCCTGGCCCTGGTGATCAACGAGTTGGTGACCAACGCCGTCGAGCATGGCTTGGAAGGGCGGACCGGGACTGTTTGGCTGTTGGCCGACCGCGCGGCGGGCGACGGAAACGACGAATTCCTGACCGTAACCGTCGCCGACGACGGCGTGGGGCTTCCGGATGGACAGTACGCCGAAGGCCTGGGTCTCCAGATCGTGCGGACGCTCGTGACAAGCGAACTGGGGGGAACCATCCAATGGAGCCCGCGTGACGGTGGGGGTACCGCCGTCGACATCGTCCTCAACCTGGCCCGCGGCTAAGCCGGGTGTCGATGCTTAAGCCGAAAGACCGCGGACCAGATTGGTCCGCGGTCTTTCGCTTTGTGTGTCGCGCGCCTAGGAAGCTCGACGTGCGCGGGCTGCGCGGCGCTTGAGGGCGCGTCGCTCGTCCTCGCTCATGCCGCCCCAGACGCCGGCATCCTGGCCGGACTCAAGGGCCCACTGCAAGCAGGTGTCCACAACGGGGCAGCGGCGGCAAACACTTTTGGCTTCTTCTATCTGGAGAAGTGCAGGTCCCGTGTTTCCGACTGGGAAGAAGAGCTCCGGGTCCTTGTCGAGGCAGGCTGCGCGATTACGCCAATCCATGCTGATCAGTCACTCCATTCGTGTGAGAACTAGGTGAGAGCCTCTTGTGAAAACATTCACGAGAGGCCCCAAAGGAAAGGGGCCCGCACGGGCCCCCTTGGTCATCTGAGTCAAGCGTTTCATGTTAACGCCTTGTAAACAAGGGGTTTTAGTTGGTGAAATGCCCGGAATCCGTGAGCGATGCATCACATCAGCTGCCAGTGCCCTCACTGCTCAATGACTATCTCGGGTAGTGTGCCAGTGTGTCAAGACCTCCCGCCAACCCTGCCCAGCCATCCTCAGGCCACGATGGAAACGACGATTCAACCCGCCTTCCGGCCACGGCGAAATCCGCTGGTCCAGAACAGGACCGGGCCGGCCGGCCGACAGGCATCGTGGTCATCTCCATAGTCGTGGTGCTTGAGGCACTTGCCCTCCTGGGAGCTGCGGCTTGGTATGCCTTTGAACTGCTGAGTGGTGCGCCCGTCCTTACCTTCTGGGGGGCTGTCTTCACTTTGGGGCTGCTGCTGGCGTTCTCAGCCTGGTTGTTCGCGGTGGGACACTTCCTCTTCCGCGGGTACAGGTGGACCAGGGCAGCTGCGCTGGTTGCGCAGCTGTTCGTCCTGACCATTGGATTCCCGACGATGTCCGGCGGGTTGATCCTTCCTGGCCTGGCCATGATTGTTCCGGCACTTGCCGCGCTGGTGTTCCTGTTCCAGCGTCCAGTGATTTCCTACGCGTCACGGACCGGTGGTTCGCAGGGCGCCATTTAGCACTGCCGGCTCTGGTCGAAGACCGCTTGGAAGGGCACCAGTTCCTTGCCGCTGATCCGCAGACCGCGGCCGGGGATGGCCTGGCCATCCACGGGCAATCGGACGCCGAGGATATCGGCGTCCAGGGGAGACCCGGGTGCCAGGACAATCCCCATGCGGCTGGCTTGCACGTCGTCAATAAGGGGTAACTTACGGTGCAAAGCCGGGCTTGTGGTTGCGGTCATGATGATGCCGCGCGTCTTTCCCACGAGGCTGGCCAGTGCTTGGCGTGCCTCCGGATCCAGTGTGTCCGCGTCGTCAACCAGCAACAGGCACTCCGGATCGCAACTTCCGGACAGGAAACCCAAGGCTGCCTTGGCCCAGAACGGTCCGGGTTGTTCTCCTGGCCCGGGGCGGATCCACTGAGCGCGGGGGTTGAGGGCCTGAAGCGTGTTGAGGATGGATGTCTTTCCTGAGCCGGGTGTGCCGAGCACAAGGCTCAGGCCCTGCGGCCTGAGGGGCAGTGCCACCGGAACTGCCTCGTCTCCGCCCAGCCCGATCCAGAGGTTCGGCGAATCAAGGGAAGCAGCGCCGCGAACCCTGAGCTCAAACAGTTCCCGATCGAGCCGGCGTGGAAGGGCCCGGATGCGGAACGGTGGTTCTGATGTGCTGGTCCGTCGTTGAAATGGCTCTGTGGGTCCCGCCGGAGCGTCGCGGAATTGGGCGGTGGAGGGTTCACCATGCGCGATGGTACCGAAGACCACGGCCCTTCCCGGGACCGGCTGTGTCTCCGGGAGCCGGGGCCAATGAAACCGTGATTCGTCTGTTGATGCCGTGGGAAAGAAAGCACGGTTTGGAATGGCGGCAAAGAAGCGTGAGCCGAGCAGTTCGCGCTCGCCACAGACCAACACGGTAACGCCGAGCGCTGTGCCATCCCTGACGATATCGCGGAAAAGGTCTTCCGCCCCGGCCCACTGGCTGGCCCTGAAGGCGGCTTGCCACGCGCACCAGCCCGCCACAACAAGGACCAAGGGCGACTGTTGCCTCTTGGAATGCGCGGAACTGCGTCGTTCGGCCATCTCTTGGGACAGCCGCTCCAGGACCCGTACTGCCAACGGCAGTTCGTGGAGGCCGGCGGCAGCGCCAAACTGGCGTGACTCTCCGGCCGGCCCGAGCATGCCAACGGCGTCGAGGATGTAGAGATGGGGACTGCCCGGGTGGGTTTCAAGAGCGGCTGTTACTGCCTGAAAGCTCTGGTGCATGCCGCTGGCTCCACTGCCGATCATGGCCAGATGGCCTTCGGACTGCGGTGCCCATTGAAGGATCTGAACCGTCTGGCATTCAGGCCTGTCCAACAGGCCGAGATCGACCAGCAGCGCGGAGTCCTGGGGCAACGACGCGTCGCCCTGGCTTTCCGGACCACGCGGTGGGGCAAGTGCAGACAAGTCCGTGTCCCAGGGAATGCCGGACGGGAGCGGAACATGTATGGGAGGGCGCGGGGTACCCCCGCCATGAGCTTGCCATGCCGTCCCTATGGCGGACACCACCGTGGCAAGGCCAGTGCGCGCGGCCTGGCCAGGTCCATCAGGACGTGCCGAGGGTAGGTGTCCCGTGTTCAGGGCGTTGCGCGCAGACTTCACCAATGACGCGTCGCCGGCAGTGCCGGGGGAGTCCCCTCCGCTGACATCCAGGCAGGCTGATTGGAATTCCTCCGGGGCTCCGGACGCCCGGACCAGGAAGGCGCGGCCTGGGATACGGACGGGGATGGCCGCTGCGGCCTTGGAATTGATGATGTCCATGGATTCGCCGTCAGACTGGACGCGAAGTGCGATGCTGGACGTTACGTTTGCGCGGATATCGGAGGTCAAGGCGCCTTGGGGTCTCTGCGTGGCCATGACCAGGTGGATGCCCAACGACCGGCCGATCGTGGCGATGCGCATAAGTTCGCTCAGGGCCGCAGGGGCCTCGTCCACCAGCATCCGGAATTCGTCGACAACGAGCATCAGGTGGGGGATGGGCAAGGCATCCGCGTGCTGCGAGCGCAGGTACCCGGCAAGATCCGCAGCTCCGGCTGCGGACAGGCGTTCCTCGCGGTACCTGATTTCAGCCCGCAGGGAAGTCAACGCCCGCTCCAGCTCATAACTGGCGAGGTCCGTGAAGATGCCGACGCAGTGTGGCAGTGATGTCAATGGCCCCAGCCCTGAGCCGCCCTTGAAGTCGATGAAAATGAAGACGACGTGCTCCGGAGTGTATTTGAGCGCCAATGAGGCTACGAGTGTCCGAAGCAATTCCGACTTGCCGGAGCCCGTGGTACCGGCGATCAACAGATGCGGTCCGTCAACGTGGAAGTCGAACGTCAGGGGACGGTGCGCGTCCCTGCCGAGGATTGCCTCCAGGTTCTTGTTCCGGCTTTCCGATGTCCAGCGCCGGATCACGCTCCGGGGCCTCGTTGATGCAAGTTCTTCGAGTGAACACTGTGCGGGTATGACGGGGTTTTGCCCGGTGGTTTCCCGCGCTTCCCTGCCTGCGAGATGCCGGCATGCCCGATCGAAAGTGAGTTCCGAAACCAAATCGGGAACGAATGGCAGCGCCGTTCCACCGGCCTTGATTCTGGCTGACACACCGGAGGCATCGAGTTGGACGACGTTGCCTGGTTCATCGTCCGCCCCGCTGGCATGGATGATGAGCTGCCAGGAGGCAGCTTTCGCCGCAGAGATCAGGGCCTCGTAGTCGTCGAACAGAGGGAAGGGGTCCAGGATGATCAGTTTCCCGGCACGCCTGCCCTCAAACCCGCGGAGGGCGTTCAATGCCGAGGAATTGTCTGAGACTAGAACAAATCCGTCCAGGAACCGGGCGGACAAGGGTAGCCGGTGGGCTTTGCCGAGCAGGATCGCGGGGATGCCCGAGGCCAGGGGAAAGCTGGCCAGTTGCACCACCATGAAGCGGACCAGACCGTCTATGTGGCGGCGTGGTCCAAGGAGGGTCACTGTTGATAGGGACGGATCCAACGTCACGGGAGCGGCTTCAAGTGCGGGCGGACTGAAAGAGGGGTCCTGCGGTACCACCCGGACGTTGGACAGCACCCTTCCCACACCAAGCCGGAGCCAGACGGGGACGTCCAAGGTGCCGAGGCAAGGGTCTGCCACGCCGGTCTCCGGCGCGGAGGAGGATACGGCAAGGGGAAAGGGGGTAACTTTCCAGCCGGGGCCTTCTCCCACCTGGCCAGCAGCGATGCTGATCTCTCCCGCGGAGGGCGAGCACCGCCGTCGTCGATCTGCGTCTTCGCGGACGGCCCGCTCCAGGGCTGTCCGGAATTCCTGGTGCCCCTTCCTGCCCGCGATAGCCGGAACCAGCAGACTGGCAGCGGAGATGGCCGTAAAGCCGAGGAACATCCACATGCCGGTTGCCACTGCGAGCCCCACTCCAACAAAGAGGGGGAGCAAGGCGCCGATGGCAGTCGCCCAACGGTTTCGCGGGGGAGTCTTTCGGTTGACATCGAGCGGTTCCTGCACGGATCTGCCGGCTTCGGGCGGTAGGCCCGGGCTGCCCCCGGTGGACGCGTGGATCGAGAATTCCGAGTTGCCGCAGCGCACCTTCGACGATGAAGTTAAAACGGAGCGGCGGGCACGCCTACCGTCTACATGTACTAAGCCGGACGTCTCCTTCAGACGGAGCGCGGTTGCCGAAACTTCCAACAGGGCATGATCACGCGACATACCAGGATCCGGGAGCGAGACATCGCACCTTCCCCGGCCGATGGCGTACCGTCCACGCTCCAGGACGAACACGGCACCGGCGTCCGGCCCCGAGTGCGCCAGCAGCATCAACGCCGACGCCTGAGCCATATCTGCTTGGGCACCTGTCCCACGCTTGCTGACAGCGCCGTCCACCAACACCGAGCCATTCACCAACGGGGGCTTTCCCACTGTCAACGTCGCCACGTCCACTCCCGCAACGGAGATCACGCCGGCGTCGCGCGCCACTGTCAGCAGATTCTGCAGCCGGTCACCCGGGGTGCCGTCGGCGACATCGATGGAAAGCTCCTCGGACTGCGATTGAAACGCCGCTGCAGGGCCGCGAACAAGAGTGCACTCAAGGGGCATCGGCTGTTCCTTTCGATTGCGCCGGGGAGGGAGCGGGACCTTTGCCTTCGACGCTACGCAGGCAATGCCCTTGTATTCCCGTACTGGGAGCGGCTATGTGGACAACTTTGCTGTGTCTTGCCGCGCAAAGCCGGCTTGACGCGGGTGCATGGTGTCTCGGCTAAGATGAAACTCGTTGTCGCGTGTGCTCAATGAGGAAGGACCTTCACCGGTGATAGTGGTTGCAGAGAGCGCCGATGTTTCAGACGAGGCCGTAATTGGTGAGGGATCCAAGATCTGGCACCTCGCACAAGTCCGCGAAAAGGCCGAATTGGGCACCAATTGCATTGTCGGTCGCGGTGCCTATATCGGCACCGGAGTAAAAATGGGAGACAACTGCAAGGTCCAGAATTACGCGCTCGTTTATGAGCCCGCCGAGCTTGAAGCCGGCGTCTTCATTGGTCCGGCCGTGGTCTTGACGAACGATACCTACCCCCGTGCAGTTGGCCCCGACGGGAGCCTGAAGAGTGCCCACGATTGGGAACCTGTGGGGGTGACCATCCGCGAGGGTGCGTCCATCGGCGCCCGCGCTGTCTGCGTGGCACCGGTAACCATCGGCCGGTGGGCCACCGTTGCCGCGGGAGCAGTCGTGGCCAAGGACGTGCCCGACTTTGCCTTGATGGTTGGCGTTCCCGCGAAGCGGCATGGTTGGGTTGGCAAGGCAGGTTTCCCGTTGAAGCGCAGTGGTGAGCACTGGGTATGTCCAGAAACGGGCGCCACATATGTTGAACAGAACGAGACTCTTCGAGAGGTAGAGGCATGAGCCCCGAATTCATTCCCCCCGCCAAGCCCATCATCGGCGACGACGAGGCAAAAGCCGTCACGGCTGTCATGGCCACCGGGCAGCTCGCCCAGGGCACCGAGGTTGCGGCGTTCGAGCAGGAGTTTTCCCAGGTCCTCCTGGATGGCCGGGCAGCAGTTGCCGTCAACTCGGGCACCTCGGGGCTCCACCTTGGCCTGCTTGCTGCCGGCATTGGTCCGGGCGACGAAGTGATCGTTCCCTCCTTTACTTTCGCGGCCACTGCGAACTCCGTCGCTCTCACGGGAGCAACACCCGTTTTCGCGGACGTCGATCCCGATTACTACACGCTTGACCCTGCTTCGGTTGAGTCCAGGATCACTGACCGCACCGCGGCTATCATGCCGGTCCACCTCTATGGACACCCCTTCGATGTCGACGCGATCGGCGCTTTGGCTGCCAAGCACGGCGTCAAGGTTTTCGAGGACGCAGCACAGGCCCACGGGGCGGCTGTCAACGGCCGCAAGGTTGGTACCTTCGGTGACTTCGCCATGTTCAGCCTCTACCCGACGAAGAACATGACCTCCGGCGAGGGTGGCATGGTGAGCACCGGTTTGGCCGACGTCGAACGACGCCTCCGCCTCCTCCGGAACCAGGGCATGGAGCGCCAGTACGAAAACGAACTGGTTGGCTTCAACTGCCGCATGACCAACATCCATGCGGCAATCGGGCGCGTCCAGCTGACCAAGGTGGAAGCCTGGACCAAGACCCGTCAGGAAAACGCAGCCTTCTTCGACGCCAACATCGAAGGCGTTGTGACCCCGAAGGTCGCTGAAGGCTACGAGCACGTGTACCACCAGTACACCATCCGCATTGCTGACGACCGGGACGGCTTCGCCAAGGCGCTGCGCGAGGAGTACCAGGTGGGCTGCGGTGTCTACTACCCGATCCCCAACCACCAGCTCGCCCCGTTCCGGACATCGGACGATCTCCCCGTCACCGAGGAAGCCGCCACCCACGTGCTGTCGATTCCGGTCCACCCTTCGCTGAGCCAGGATGACCTCGAGCGCATCGTCGCGGCGGTCAATGCTGTTGCGAAGGCAGGTAGCTAGTGGCGAACCTTCGCGCGGGGCTCATCGGGCTGGGCATGATGGGCCGCCATCACGCCCGCGTTATTCGGGAGCTCGAAGGCGTTGACCTCGTTGCCGTGGCGGATTCATTTGGTGATCCGCACAATGTTGCCGATGGCCTCACCGTATACAACACGGTGGAGGAGCTCATTGCGCAGGGGATCGACATGGCAGTTGCAGCCGTTCCCACCATTCTGCACGAGGAAGTGGCGCTCCAGTTGGCTGACGCGGGCATCCACTGCCTGGTGGAGAAACCCATTGCGAACGACTCCGAGTCGGGCCGGCGCATTGCCGAGGCGTTCGAGTCCAAGGGCCTCATTGGCGCAGTGGGTCACATCGAACGCTTCAACCCCTCCCTGCAGAGCCTCCGCGACAGGCTGGGAAACGGAGACCTCGGCGAGGTCTACCAGATCAGCACCCGTCGCCAGGGACCGTTCCCGGCACGCATCGCGGACGTTGGCGTGGTCAAGGATCTTGCCACGCACGATATCGACCTCACCGCCTGGCTTGCCCAGAGCAACTTCGTCAACGTTGTGGCCCACACGACCTCCCGGAGCGGCCGCGAGCACGAGGACATGGTTACCGCCATCGGCCACCTCAAGAGCGGCGTCGTCACCAACCACATCGTGAACTGGTTGTCGCCCATGAAGGAGCGCACCACGGTGGTCCTCGGCGAGCGTGGAGCCTTCATCGCAGACACCATCTCGGCAGACCTCACGTTTGTGGAGAATGGGACCTTCCAGACTGACTGGGATTCCATCGCGGCATTCCGCGGTGTCTCCGAGGGATCGTCCACGCGCTTCGCCCTGGCCAAGCGGGAGCCCCTCAAGATGGAACACGAGGCTTTCCGCGACGCCGTGCTTGGCAAGTCGCTGAATATTGTCACCATGGCCGAAGGACTGGAAACCCTGCGGGTTGCGGAGGCCGTCCTGGACTCGGCAAAGTCGGGTTCCGTCATCGCTCTTTGAGCTGCCAACCCGGCTGAGGGTTGTGGGGGAGGCTGGCTTTTGCCAGCCTCCCTTTGCTGTTCAGGGACCTCCCAGGTCCCTGCCCGGCAGTCCCCCGGATACGGGGAACCCGCGTCTCGTCGGGTAGCCTTGACCAGTAGACGTGGGCACTTCTGTGCCCGCACGCCAATACACAGGAGAGTTTGTGAACGCTGATCTCGTCGTCGTCGGCTCGGGTTTCTTTGGCCTGACCATTGCAGAACGCGCCGCTACCGAGTTGGGGCTGAAGGTCGCGGTGCTTGATCGCCGCCACCATATTGGAGGAAACGCCTACAGCGAGAATGAAGAGAAGACGGGAATCGAGGTCCACCGCTACGGCGCGCACCTCTTCCACACGTCCAACGAACGTGTTTGGGACTACGTGAACAACTTCACCAAGTTCACCAGCTACCAGCACAAGGTGTACACCAGCCATAAGGGCGAGGTGTACCCCATGCCCATCAACCTGGGCACCATCAACCAGTTCTTCCGTTCCGCGATGAGCCCGGCGGAGGCCCGTGCCCTGATCAACGAACAGGCCGGCGAGCTTGCCGGAACGGACCCGCAGAACCTCAACGACAAAGGCATCCAGCTTATTGGGCGACCGCTGTATGAGGCATTCATCAAGCACTACACGGGCAAGCAGTGGCAGACGGATCCCAAGGACCTGCCCGCAGAGATCATCTCCCGGCTCCCCGTCCGCTACAACTACGACAACCGGTACTTCAACGACACCTACGAGGGCCTTCCGGTTGACGGCTACACGGCATGGATCGAGCGGATGGCGGACCACCCGAACATCGAGGTCATCCTGAACACCGATTTCTTCGACGACGGCGAATTTGGCCGCTCCTCCGTCCTGGGCCAGGTTCCGGTCATCTATACGGGACCCGTGGACCGGTACTTCGACTACGCGGAGGGCGATTTGTCCTGGCGGACCATCGACCTTGAAGAAGAAGTTCTTCCCATTGAGGACTTCCAGGGCTGCGCCGTCATGAACTATCCGGACGAAGATGCCTCCTTCACCCGCATCCACGAGTTCCGTCACTTCCACCCCGAGCGGGACTACACGAAGGACGCCACAGTCATCATGCGGGAATTCTCGCGCTTTGCGGAGAAGGGCGACGAACCCTACTACCCCGTGAACACTTCCGATGACCGCAGCAAGCTGCTTGCCTACCGCGACCTGGCACGCGGCGAGAAGTCGGTGCTGTTCGGCGGCCGGCTCGGAACCTACAAATACCTGGACATGCACATGGCCATTGGCTCTGCGCTGTCCATGTTCGACAACAAGATCAAGCCGCACTTCACGGGCGGCGCCAAGCTGGAAAGCGGTGGAGTGGACGCATGACCGCCACGACTAACGAAAGTCAGGAGACTTCCATGACCGTTGCCCAAGCCGAGGCCGGCGACCAGGACCTTCGGATCGTCCAGCGCGTGGTCTTCCCCGCCAACCGGGACCTCGACACACTGCCTCTGTACGTTGACCCCGACACGAACAAGGTCCGCAAACAGGACGAGAACGGCACAGCGGTCATCCAGGCCGTCGGCATGGCCCGCAAGCTTCACCCGGAAGACATCCTGGACCGTGGCTCCGTTCAGGTCCGGAGGGGCGAGCGACTCTCCTTTGGCTCGTACTTCAATGCTTTCCCGGCCAGCTACTGGCGCAAATGGACCATTGCCACCAAGACGGTCCTGCACATCGAAACCGAAGGCGAAGGCACGGTCATCGTCTATCGCTCCAACGCCAGGGGAGCCTCGCAGCGCGTGGACTCCATCCTGGTGGAGGGCCAGGCGTCCAACGACGTTGAACTGACCCTGGCGCCCTTCGGAGACGGCGGCTGGTACTGGTTCGACCTGATCGCCGGCGGCGACGGAATGACGCTGAAGACTGCCCACTGGGCCGTTCCGTCCGAGGGCCGTCCGCAGGGCAAGGTGACCCTTGGTGTCACCACCTTCAACCGTGCGGACTACTGCCTCGAGACCATCAAGTCGATCGACGCCGACGCCGGACTCCGCCAGATCCTGGCCGAGCTGATCATCGTGGACCAGGGCAACAAGAAAGTCGCCGACGAGGACGGGTTTGATGCCGTAGCAGCCTCCATGGGAGACCAGCTGCGCATCATCAACCAGGGAAACCTCGGCGGTTCCGGCGGTTTCGCCCGGAACATGTACGAGACCCTGGTCACCGACAAGAGCGACTACGTCATGTTGCTCGACGACGACATCGAACTGGAAACCGAGGGCGTACTCCGTGCAGTTGCCTTCGCCGACCTCTGCCGCAAGCCAACGATCGTTGGCGGCCACATGTTCGACATGTACAACAAGTCGGTGCTCCACGCCTACGCCGAAGTCGTCAACTTCTACCGGTTCCTCTGGGGTCCGGTCGAGGGCCTTGGCAACCACGACTTCTCGGCTGAGGGGCTGCGTTCCACGCCGCTCCTGCACCGTCGCTGGGATGCAGACTACAACGGCTGGTGGATGTGCCTGATTCCGAAGGCGGTCATTGAGAAGATCGGCCTTTCGCTGCCCGTCTTCATCAAGTGGGACGATGCTGAGTACTCCCTGCGTGCCCGTGCCGCCGGGTTCCCGACAGTCACCCTTCCCGGTGCAGCCGTTTGGCACGTTTCCTGGGCTGACAAGGACGACTCCGTGGACTGGCAGGCCTACTACCACGAGCGCAACCGCCTCATCGCGACGCTCCTGCATTCCCCGTTCCCCAAGGGCGGACGCATCTTCCGGGAAAGCCTGAACACCGATATCAAGCACCTCGTGTCCATGCAGTATTACCCGGAGCAAGCGCGCATCATGGCCCTCAAGGACGTCCTTGAGGGACCGGGCAAGCTCCACGAGCAGTTGCCCACAACCATGCCCAAGCTCCGGGCCATGCGCGAGGACTTCGTCGACTCACAGGTTAAGACCGATCCGGGAGCGTTCCCGGAGGTGTTCCGGAAGCGTCCCCCGAAGAAGCCCCAGACGTACAAGCAGCCGGGTGCCCTGGGCCTCCTTCCGTGGGCAGTTAAGACTGTCCTGAAGCAGACCATCGCACCGGTCCGCGAATCGGCCGGAACCAACCCCGAAGCCCACGTGGCGCACCAGGACGGCAAATGGTGGAGCCTTGCGCACCTTGACAGTGCCGTCGTGTCGAACGCTGACGGCACGGGTGCTTCCTGGTACCGGCGTGATCCGAAGCTTGTCCGCCGCATGCTTGTGGAAAGCGCCCAACTCCACGCTCAGCTCTTCTCGAACTGGGAGGCCCTGCGCGCAGAGTACCGCGAGGCCTTGCATGAGATCACTTCGATGGATTCATGGCGCGAAACCTTCGACGCTTCGGAGCCCAAACAGTAGCGATGGCCGAGTCGACTGATACATATGCTGTTCCCGGGGTTGGTGCCGGGCTGCTGGATGTCTTCCGGCGCCGGTATCTCCTCAAACTGATCGTCCGCAAGGAACTGCGGGTCCGCTACCGGGGTTCCGTGCTGGGACTGGCCTGGTCCTACGTCAAACCCCTGGTCCAGTACTTGGTCCTGTTCCTGGCCCTGGGCATTGTCCTTCGGGTGGGGGACCAGATCCCCAACTACGCCCTGTACATGTTCTCGGGTGTGATCGTGGTGAATTTCTTCACCGAAGCGTTCTCCAACGCCACGCGTTCCATTGTGTGGAATGCCGCCTTGGTGAAGAAGATCTACCTCCCGCGGGAACTGTTCCCGGTGGCTTCGGTCTGGGTTGCCGCGGTGCACTTCCTGCCGCAGCTGGTGGTCCTGTTGGCGGCAGCGCTGCTCAACGGGTGGCACCCGGACGCCCTCCAGCTTTTCGGAGCGTTGCTCGGCTTCATCATCGTCGCCGTCACGGCCACCGGCCTGGGGCTGCTCGCCGGTGCCATCAACGTGTTTTTCCGTGATGCCGAGAACATCGTGGACATGCTCATGATGGTTGTTACCTGGACGTCCCCGGTCCTTTATGACTGGACCATGATCCGCCGCCTTGCTCCCGATTGGGCGCTGACGATCTACCAGCTGAACCCGGTGACCGTTGCCGTGGAATTGTTCCACTGGGCCTTTTGGTACCCGACCGTCACGAAGCCGGTTGAATTGCCGCCGCATCTCCTCATGACTGGTTTCGCCGGGCTGGGGATGGCCGCTGTGTTCCTTATCATTGGCCAGCTGGTGTTCCGCCGGCTTGAGGGCCACTTTGCGCAGGAGGTCTGAGTGGGCGCCGCAATCATTGTCAAGAACCTGAAGAAGACCTTCAACCTCCGCCATTCACACTCCTTGAAGGAGACGCTGGTTTGGCTGGTCAAGGGTCGCAAGGGCGAGCTGACCAAGAAATTCGACGCCCTGCATGACGTGAGCTTCGAGATCCAGCCGGGCGAGACGGTTGCTTTGCTGGGCTTCAACGGCTCGGGCAAGTCAACGTTGCTGAAGCTGATTTCGGGCGTGATCCTGCCGGACAAAGGGACGGTCCGTACCAAGGGCCGGGTTGCCGGCCTGATCGAAGTTGGCGCCGGGTTCCACCCGGATCTCTCGGGACGCGAGAACGTCTTCCTGAATGCTGCGATCCTTGGGATGACCGAGGAAGAAATCAATGCGAAATTCGACGAGATCGTCGCATTTTCGGAGATCGAGCAGTTCATCGACACGGAAGTGAAGTTCTACTCTTCGGGCATGTTCCTGCGCCTGGCCTTTGCCGTGGCGGTGCACACCCAGCCGGATATCTTCCTTGTGGACGAGATCCTTGCGGTGGGCGACGAACCGTTCCAGCGCAAATGCCTGGCGAAAATCAAGCAATTGTCCGATGAGGGCCGCACCCTTGTGGTGGTCAGCCACGACCTGGACATGATCGCCCGCATTTGTGACAGGGGAGTAGTCCTTTCGTCCGGTACCGTGCAATTCGAAGGTCCAGCAGACCAAGCCGTGGCTTGGTTGAGGGAACGCAACTAGTCCGGCCTCCAACTGCATAAGTCGTCTGTCACCGGATGGCTGGTGGAAGCATCTAAGAAAGGCGACCGTAGGAATGGCTATCGGCCCTCTGCTGTTGTGTGTACTCCTGATCGTTGTGCTGTGGTGGGGTCCCGGCTGGCTGCTCGGGGAGGCACTGGGAGTCCGTCGGACCATCTTGCCGGTGGTTGCGCCGTTGTTGGGAATGGGTGCCCTGACGGTCATCGGCGTCATGGGCCATGGGCTTGGCATGAGCTGGCAACTGCTGCCTGTCGCTGGCGTGCTGGTGATTCTGGCCGGAGTTCTTTTGGCCTTGCGCCTGACGCTGCAGCATCGGTTCCCCGCCAGGTTCGGGTTGCCGGTCCCGGCCGGTCCCGGAATTTTCGGCAAGCACCACATTTCGGGAGCTTGGTGGATCCTGCTTGCCGGCCTGGTGGCCGGCGGGGCTGTGGCGGCAGTGTCCTGGACTGTTGGTACCGAGGGGCTCCTTGGCATCAACCAGGACTGGGACATTCCCTGGCACGCCAACATGATCCGCTTGATCTCGGTCAACCATGAGTGGGATCCGGGCATCGCGGGTAACTTTGCCTACTACGACACGTCCATTGCCGATGCGCCGATCCGCAGCTATCCCATAGCGTTCCATGCTTTGCTGTCCCTGGTATGGCCCCTGACCGGCGTGAGCATCCCTGTTTTCCTGAACGTCTTCGTTTTGGTCATGATGGCGGTCCAGTTGCCGCTGAGCACCATGGCCTTGACCATGGTGGTAACGCGCCGTCCGATTGCCGTTGCCGCTGCGGGAGCCGTGTCCGGTTGGTTTACGGTCTATCCCTACGACCTCCTGTGGCGTGGTCCACTGATTCCGTTCTTCGCCGGCATGCTGCTGGTGGGTCCCTTCGCTTTCCTTGCCATCAAAGGGGCACTGGAGGGCCGGAAGTTCTGGATCCCCGGGATCGCCTTCGGTGCCGTGGGCCTGATTGCCGTCCACCCCTCCCTTGCATTCGTCGTCCTGCCGTTGCTGGTCTTTTGGTTCCTTTCGGCAGCGATCAGGCGAAGGGGCCGGATCGTTGGCATCACGGTCTACCTGGCAGTTGCCGGAGTGCTCGCCGTCGTGCTTGGCCTGCCGATCATCCAGCAGATGCTCAAGGAGTCCGAGCGCGTCTCCAAGATGATGTGGGCGCCGGATACCGACCGCAACGGGGCCATCCAGAACATTATCTTCCTGCACCATGGATCCATTGCCATGCCGATCCTCACCGTCCTGGTGGCCTTGGGCTGCCTGGCCGTGGTGCTCCGTATCCGCATGTGGTGGTATTTCGGGCCGGTCCTGGCGTTCGCTTTCCTTTCGGTTTACACCATGGGCAGTGAGAGTCCCCGGTTCCTTAACCTGACGGCCCCCTTCTACGATGACCAGTGGCGGATCTTCGGTATCCTCGTGATGCTGCTGGTGCCGTTGGCGGGTCTGGGCGTTGCCCAGGCCGCCGAGACAGTCGAATGGCTGGCAGGCAGGATCCGTGCGCGGCGGTCGTCGCCGTCGGAGGACGGCAGTGACGCTCGACGGCGGCCCAGTCGCCTGGTGACGGTGGCGGCGGCGTTCGTCGTGCTGCTGGCCGCAGGAATCGGGGCCACGCCGTACTTCAAGCAGAACGCCGAGCGGATCAACATCAACACCAAAGTGGATGGCGCCACGCTGAGTGCTGCGGAGGTGGACCTCCTCAGCAAAATGGACCAGTACGTCCCGCAGGACGCCACCGTACTCAACGATTCGTGTGACGGTTCTGTGTGGATGTACGCGCTGGGCAACCGCATGCCCATGATCCGGCACTTCGAGGTCCTTCCCACCAACAGGCAGCTTCTGGTCCTGCAAAAACTTCCGGAACTGGCCACTGATGCCCAAGCGCGTGCGGCCGCTTCCGAGCTCGGCATCGAGTGGGTTTACGTCGCTGACGGACGCATCCGCGCCTGGGATGAACCGAAGCCCGGCCTGACCCAGCCGGATTCCATCCCGTACCTGAAGCTGGTCACGCGCGAAGGCAACGCCGCGCTCTACCAGATCGACTGGTCCCAGTTGCCCGGCGGCAAGGAAGCCTTTGACGCCGACGCCAAGGACAGGGTCCAGCTTGACGGCGTGCCGGGCATCCTCGAAAACCGGAACCCTGACGGCATCGCCCCGCTCGGAAGGATTTGCTGACCATGAAGGCATTCATCGCTAAGTTCCTGGCGTCGAGCCTTTTCAGGTTCCTTTTGATCGGCGGCCTGAGTTTCCTGGTTGACCTGGGACTGCTCGCATTGTGTTTCCAGGTCTTTGGCTGGCCGCTCTGGCTCGCCACGGGCGCCGGATTCTGGGGGAGCTTCTTCTTCAATTACTTCCTTCAGCGGCATTTCGCTTTCGGCGGCGGAGGCACGGCCATTGGCGGCGTGCTCCGTTATTCGGGGCTCCTGGTTTTCAACACCCTGGCGGTCATGGGAATCGTGGAGCTCTTCCAGTTCCTGGGCGCGGGCTACGTTGCCGGTAAAGTGGTGGCGACCGCGGTGACCATGGCCTGGAACTACTTCATTTACAAGCACTGGGTCTTCCCGCAGAAGAAGCACGCGAAGGACACCAGCCACAAGACCGATGGCGCGACAGACACCGACGCGCCACCACAGAACCTCACACCAAAGAGCAGCGAAGGATAAGCGATGTATCGAGGCGTTCGAATTGCCGCGGTAGTACCGGCCTACAAAGAAGAGAACCATATCGCGCAGGTCATCCAGACCATGCCGGAGTTTGTCGATCACATCGTCATCGTCGATGACTGCAGCCCCGACGACACCTCCGGCGCTGCCCGGCGCGCCGACGACGGCAGGGTCACCCTGATCCGTCACGAAGTCAATCAGGGAGTCGGCGGTGCTGTCCTGACCGCGCACAAGGCTGCAATGGAGCTCGGTGCCGACATCAATGTGGTCATGGCCGGTGACGCCCAGATGGACCCGGAGTACCTTCCCCAGTTGCTTGATCCCGTGGTGGACGGTTACGGTTTCGCGAAGGCCAACAGGTTCTTCTCCGGTGAATCCTTCGCAGGAATGCCCGGCTACCGGATCTTCGGCAACATCGTCTTGTCCTTCATGACCAAGCTTGCCTCCGGTTACTGGCACATCTTCGATCCCCAGAACGGTTACACCGCGATCCGGACAGAGGTTCTTCGCCGCCTGCCGATGAACAAGGTGGCGGCCCGTTACAGCTTCGAGAACGACCTCCTGATCCACTTGAACATCCTGGATGTGCCGATCGTCGACGTTCCGATTCCGGCTGTTTACGGAAACGAAGTCTCCAGCATCAAGCTGCGCAAGGTCATTCCGGAACTGTTGGCCATGTTGTTCGGTGGCTTCTGGCGCCGGGTCTGGTGGAAATACATGGTGTGGTCCTTCTCCGCCGTGGCCTTGCTCCTGATCGCCGGACTCGTCCTGATCGTCATGGGGCTCGGCGTTGGTGCCTGGGTCCTCGCTGCCAGTGTCGGGTCGCCGACGGCGGGGTCGGTGATGCTTGCTGTGGTGCCCTTTGTGCTGGGTGTTCAGATGCTGCTGGTCTCGCTCCAGCTGGACATCCAGGCCAGCCCTGACAGGCCAACCATGCATCCCATGAAGGAACGTGCCTGATAACGCACCAAAAACGGCCCGGACGCAGTGACTGCGTCCGGGCCGTTTTCTTATGAGCCACAGGGCAGGTAGCCCCGTCCTGCCCTATGTGGCTCTGGTCAGGGGAGCGATGTGAAGCCTCCCCATCCCCATCCGACCTGGCTGCGGGACAGCCAGCCGGACGTTCCATTGCCCGGATAGAGGAACAGGTTGCCACCGGCGTCCCGGGCCAGGACGTCGTTCTTTCCGTCCCCGTTGAAATCACCGGGGCCCAGGATGGCAGTCATCGAGGACCAGCCACTGCCCACTTGCACCCTGCTGAGCCAGCCGCCGGTACCGTTGCCCGGGTACAGCCAGAGGATGCCGGAGGTGTCCCTGGCCAGCACATCTGTTTTCCCGTCACCGTTGAAGTCGCCCGTGCTCAGGATGGCGTTCATGGCGTTCCAGCCCGAGCCGACTTGTGTCACAGTGCCGAAGCCGCCAGTCCCGTTCCCGCGGTAGAGCCAGAGGGCGCCGGCGGAGTCCCGTGCGAGGAGGTCTGCTTTGCCGTCGCCGCTGAAGTCGCCCGGCGCCAGGATGAGCGTCATGGCGTTCCAGCCTGTTCCGGCCTGGATCCGCGGTTGGAGTCCACCGGCACCGTTTCCGGGGTACAGCCAGAGGACACCGTTGGCGTCCCGGGCCAAGACGTCGCTGCGGCCATCACCGTTGAAGTCCTTGGTGGGAACGATCGCGGTGAGCGAGTTCCACCCCGTTCCGAGGGACTTCTGGGTCAACCATCCGCCGGCCCCGTTGCCCGGGTAGAGCCAGAGCGTGCCGCCGTTATCGCGGGCAATCACATCGTTCTTGGCGTCCCCGGTGTAGTCCTTCCAGGTGTTGGCCGGTGGCGCTGCAACCGTGTACGACTGGCTGACGATTGCCGAACTGTTGTTGGCCGGATCCACCGCAAAGTACTTCAGCGTCATGGCCGTCGTCAGCGTGATCGGCGCGGAGTACTTGTTCGCAGCCGTAGCAGTCGGGGTGGTGCCATTGGTGGTGAAGTAGATGCTGGAGCCGGCTTCATTGGCCGTCAGCGTGATCTGCTGGTTCGCGGGGTAACTCCCCGCGGCCGGATTGGCTGTGACCACCGGTGGCGTTGTATCCAGCACTGTGTAGGTGGTGGACTGGACAGCTGAGGTGTTGCCGTAGGCGTCCACGGCGAGGGATTTCACGGTAGTGTTTCCCGTCAGCGCGAACGGCGCGGCGTACGCCTTGGTGCTTCCAGCGGCTGCCGTACCAGGCGTGGTGCCGTCGGTGGTGTAGAAGATGCTGCCGGCCTCGCTGGATGTCATCGTCACGAGTTGGCCGGAGGGATAGCCGCCGGCCGCCGGGGACACCGTCAGCACAGGGGCGGTGTTGTCCACCGTGTAGGCCTGCGTGGCGACGGCTGAGGAGTTGCCGGCCGTGTCCTTGGCGAAGTACTTCAGGGACATGGTCTGCAATGGCAGGGGTGCCGAGTACACGGAGCTTGTCGCGGTGGGGGTGCTTCCATCAGTGGTGTAGTAGATGGTTGCGGCCTCATTGACGGACAACGTCACGGTCTTGTTGGGACCATAGGTGCCGCCCGCTGGATTGACCGAAACCACCGGGGCCGTGGTGTCCGCAGCGGACACCGTGACCGTCCGGGTGGCAGTGGACGTATTTCCCGCTGCGTCCCTGGCCTCCACCGTGAACGTTGCCGTTCCATTGGGCAAGTTGGTGTACGCCTTGGGCGACGTGCATTCAGTGAAGGCATTGTTGCCGAGCTTGCAGCGGTAGCCTGCGATGTCGCTTGACGTCGACGTAAAGACGAACGACGGCGAGGCGCCCACCGTTGCTCCCTGCGCCGGTGAGGTGATGCTCACCTGGGGGGCGGTCAGGTCTGCCGTCACTGTCACCGAGGCGACGGTGCTGACGTTTCCGGCCATGTCTGTTGCCCGGACCCGGACCACATGCTGGCCTGCCGTGGCAAGGTTCAGTGTCTGCGCATTGGTGCAGGCCGTAAACGCGGTAGTGGAATCAATGGAGCAGGAAAGTACGGAGTCCGGATCCGACGTCACCCCCAGAACTGGAGAGCCGTTGACCGTTGACCCGTCGGCCGGTGCGGTGATGACCGGCGCCTTCGGAGCCGTCAGGTCGATGGTGAAGGAACGGGAAACCGGAACGCCGGATGGTGCCGCCCTGACGGAGAAGGTGTAAGCACCTGCCGCCAACGCGGTGGCGGGCGTAAAGCTTCCGTTGGTGCAGCCGGTCCAAACCGGTGCGGCCGTGCTCAGTTGCAGGCTGCAGTCGAGGGCGCCGCCCGGAGGCGTCGACGCCACAGTGAAGGTGGGCGTGGAGTCATTGGTGAAAGCGGGGTTGGCGGCCTGGGTGCCGTTTGCCGCCGTCGGGCCGCTGACGATGGACGGCACGATGCCGCCGAGGCTCTGCAGCCTGCCCTGTCCGCTCGGCTTGGCCGGGTCCAGTTGTCCGGGATCGTCCATGACCAGGACCTTGCCGTCCCGCATGGTGATTCCGCCGACCTTGCTGAAGCCAAGCGCCCACTGGTTGTCCACTGAGTCGTTGCTCAGGTCGATCCGGGAAATGGTGTCCTTGCCGGCACCGGCAATGCCGGTGCCGCCGCCGGTTCCGGTGTAGAGCACCAGTGGCGTCTGCCAGTCGTAGTAGATGGCCGTGGGCTTACCGACGTTGTACAGGGCTGAAGGTACGTAGTTGGTCAAGACGCCGTCGTCCGGTGCAGTGAAGACCGTCAGGCCCGATGTTTCCGCGACATACACTACGACGTTGCCGCCGCTGTTGCGGTGCGTTGCCGCGATCCCCAGCGAGCTGGAATTGACCGAGGCAATGGACTCGATGCTGGGGTGGAGCGCCGTTGGATCGACGATCTTGACGATGGACCTGGCATTGGCAAAGGACAAGTAGATGTTGCCGTCAGGGCCGTCGCTGGCAGCGTTCGGCCGGAGGTCACCGTCGAAAATGGTCAGCTGGCTCTCGTAGTTGAAGACGCTGCTCCCTGCGTTCCACACGGCACGGTATACCTCGGAACTTCCGACGGCGGCATCCGGAATGAACGCGATTTCGTCACCGCTGCCCGGGTTGCCCGGCGTTGGATCGATGATTGCCGGGGTGCCGGCGAGGGCGGGTCCAGTCTTATGGCCGGTAAGGGTTCCGCCGAGGCACGTGCTGGTTTCGAGGCCGCCATTGGTTGCACCGGACGTCTCGGTGACACGGCAGAAGCCGGCCCTGGAATCGGATACCCAGATCCGGCCCTTCGGGTCGACAACTGCGCCGGCAGCCTTGGTCAGGCCGACGGCCACGGTTTGGCGGGCCTGGTCAGCTGCGGCGGGACCAGCCGACAGCATTCCCGTCAGTGCCGCCGTGGCAAGGCTTGCGGCCGCAATGACGGCGGTCGTTTTGCGTCGCCGCAGCCGTTCACCCTTGGTGCCCAGGGCAGGATGGCGGGAGGTTTCATGAGAGGTTCTTGAGCGACCGGAGAGGGCAAGGCATGCCAAACCAAGCTGAAGAACACTGCGATTGCGCGTGTCCACCGAGGGATCCCCACTTCATTCGGATGCTCCCCAGCTCCGCATGCATTGGTTATTCGCCCCACGCCGTTTCCGGCTGCGTCTTAGTACATCTTCCCCCAATTTTCACATTTGTCACTAGTGGGTTTTTTTCGGCACCGTACCCGAACCCCGTCCGCCGGCCTTGACCACATCTTGTCTTGACCGCCGTTTGCGTGCCACGGACGATTGAGGTGGAGGTAGCGATGCGCAGAATGATCCCTTTGGCAGTGTTCCTGGTGATGCTCGTGGGCGGATGCACCGCCCCTGCGCCGCAGCCTTCTGCCAGTTCCGGCCCGTCAGCTTCCACGGGCGGCACCGTGACCGCGGCACCCAGCCCATCGCCGTCGTCCGTTCCGTTGAGTGACCCACCCAGCCAAGGTGACGTCGGCCCCGGTGACGACGAACCCGGGCGGTACTCCTTCCGTTGCACCAGCCTGGACGCATCGCCGGAGGTGCAACTGTCCAGCCTTGCCGAGGTCTGGGCCGCAACCAACTACACCCGCATGGGTTCCTGCGAAGTCGGCTACGAGGGCCAGCAGCCGTTCGAAGCGACACCCCGAGAAGCCGAAGCGGTTTCTGCCGCCGGCCAGCAGGACGCGGGAGACGGTGGATTGGCCGTCATGTTGGACATCCTCCGGCTGTGCACCAGGATCAGCGACGAGGCGGGGCCGGACGGGTTTGCAGGAAGTGCCCGGGCAACCCTCCTTGCTGCGGCCCTGTACTGCCCCGACGCCCCGCAGGGCAAGATCCTCGCCGGCTGGGCCAACGGGACGCGCGTCGGCGATGGTACCCATGCCGTTGGGGAACAGATGGAGCCGGGCAGCTACCAGCTGGTCAAGCAAGGGACCTCCACCGACGGATGCGCCTGGTCGGTCGCGGCGCCAGGCGGAAGCGTCGTAGCCAGCGGTGGCCTTCCCGAGGCCGCCAAAACGGTGGACCTGGCGGCCGGCCAAAACTTTACTAGTGACAAATGCGGAATTTGGGGGAAGATGTACTAAGACGCAGCCGGAAACGGCGTGGGGCGAATAACCAATGCATGCGGAGCTGGGGAGCATCCGAATGAAGTGGGGATCCCTCGGTGGACATGCGCAGGCGCAGTGTTCTTCAGCTTGGTGTGGCAACAATTGCCCTGGCCGGTTGCTCAGGAACCAAAGTAGAAACGTCCCAAACCTCCGCCCTTGACGTGGCGCCGGCCGTCGCGAAGGACGACCATGTGGCCAGGGAAAAGCCCGAGCCGTTGGTGAGGTACCAATTCACGTGCCTGTCCGCAGACGGCAGCCTCATTGGCAAGTTCTCAAGCCTGGAAGAGGTGTGGGCATCCACCCGCTACATGCACATCACGGACTGCCAGGTGGCCTATGTCGGTTCGGGGCCGCACGTGCTGACATCCGAAGAGACCGCCGCCGTCAACGCAGCGGTGGCCGCGGGAGCCCCGGGTGGACAGGCCTCCGCGCTCTGCCTCCGGATCATCCGTGCCTCTACCCGCACCGATCCGCGGAACCTGGCCGCCTCCCTGGCCGCCTATGGCGTTCCCGTGGTGAAGGGGGCGTTGACCCTGGCGCCCTCGGCGCCACAGGCGGCCATTTTTACGAGGTGGCTGAAGACCGCCGTGGTTTCCTAGCAATTATTCCTGGTGCACAAACAATGGCGCGGACCCTTTCGGGTCCGCGCCATTGCCGCTGCCTGAATTCTAGGCCAGCAGTGAATTCATGGCATTGATCAGCGTGGTTTCCACCCCATTTGCGCCGGCCTTGAAATGGGCAATGTGGCCATAGACGGTCATGGAGCCGCCAGCAATTCCCGGATAATCCGGCTCCCAGCCACCCTCGTAGCTGCCCAGGGGCATTGATGGCGGAAAGAATTCATTGCTGGGAATGTAGCAGCAGGACTCGTTGGCATATCCACCAACAATGATTCCGTTGGTCCCTCCGTTCCTGTTGCGGAAGTAGGCGGCATAGCCGCTCACAAGTTCGCCACCGATCATGGCGATCTTCAATTGGGGACTGCCGTTGAACTTCCAGACCTGGAAGGGGGACGGCACGGATGTGGCGTAGCTGTTGCTGTCGATCCGCCCGATCATCACCTGTGCATGCCGTTGGTACCACTGCGGCTGCCCGTTAGGGTTCGGAAGGCGTGAGACGTAGGCTGCCCGCACGGCTGCGAGGTTTGCCGCCGTTGGAGTGATGTCCAGTGGCAATTGGACCTCTTGGTACCTGGTGACCATGGGGCCGGCCAAGGCACGGCCTGCGGACTGCATATTGTTGTTGACCGTGGCTCCCAGTGCATCGCCATGCTGGTCCCGCAGTTCCCAACTGCGGACGCCGCCGGGATCCTGGTCGCCGGCGGGTCCCTGGATGAACATCGCGAAGCAATTCGGATTGCGGTTCTCGATATAGTTGCAGGCGCCGGCGGCGAAGTCCCCGTCGAAAAGCGTCCGCAACCCCGCGCTGATGGGGTGGCAGCCATAGCTGAAGATCACGGCTGCCGGGGTGCCGTTACCCCGCCTGGCTACCAGGATCGGCACTGCCGTCTCGGTATACGGCAGGCCCACGCGGTTGGCCGAGAAATTCTGGGTGGAGACCTTGTAGTCGAAGGTCACGGCTGTCTCGTCAGCGTCCAGGGCTTCCTGGGCGAGATTCACGATGGTGTCCTCAAGGTCCGCGCTGTAGGACCGGACCAAGCCCAGGTCCGCGAGCCCATAGGCCATGAAAGGATGCAACGTGTCGATCAAGGCAGGGCCGTTGTGGGTGTGCGTGGCCTGGATGAGGATGTCACTGGTGGACCAGTCCGCGAGATCAAGGATCCGGTCCCTGATGCGTTGGTGCATGGCCCGCGGCAAGGCCAGTACATCCAGGCTGATGATGATGTGGGGACTGGCGTCTTCCCAGATGAGGATGGCCCGGGCGTAGAGGGGCTCGAACGGGGAACTGCTGGTGGCTTCGCGCCCGCCATCGGTAGTCCCATATCCCGCCATATACGGATTGGTGCTCAGGGACGGCGTAATGTCAGCGATGGCAGTTCCAACTCTAAACGCCATAAAAGATCACTCCTTGATTGCGCGCTGCGGGACGTTCTTCGTTTGCCCCCAAACAAAGTCCGTTTCCCGAATGCGCTGAACAGCCAATACGTGAGACCACCTTCATTAGAACATGTGATGGAGGAAATTAGGCCGGTTGAGGCCGGATTAATATCGCGTGCGGCCACCGTCTTGTAGGACAAACGCACGAGGGCCCGTCCACGCGGAGAATTACCGTGGACGGGCCCTTCATGACGTGCCGCCGGGTGGTTACCTGGCCGCGGGGGTGAGGATCGTCAGGCCGTTCCATCCGGTTCCGACCCTTGACGGGGTACCCCAGGTGCTGTTGGAACCAACCGGGTAATAGCGGAGCTCGCCGCCAGTGGTGCGGCCCATGATCCCGGTGGACCCTGCCCCGGCAAAACTGCGTATCGCACCGAAACTGGAAATGACATCCCAGCCTGTGCCCACCACGCGCGGGGTTTCGGCGATGAAATTGCCGGTTCCGTTACTTCGGTACAGTCTGAGGTCACCCGTGGTGGTCTTGGCCACGAGGTCGGCGTTCGAATCCTTGTCGAAGTCCATTTGGGCGATGTCCAGTCCGGACCAACCGACGCCGATGGAGACTCCGGTGGAAACCGTCTTGCCACTGGGGTTGGCGAAGTAGTAAAGGCGGCCGGTGGCGTCATAGCCCACGATGGCCGGATTCGCATCGGCCTTTTTCCATGTGCCGACCGTCAATGTCCAGTTCTTCCAGTTGCTTCCAAGGGAGATGGGGGCGCCAAAACCGCTGCCGTTCCTGCCCGGGTAGACGTTGAGGCGTCCGTCGGACCACTGGGCCACAATGTCCAGCGCGCCGTCGCCGTTCCAGTCGGTAACGAAGCCTGCTTGCAGCCCGGCCCACCCGGTTCCCAGGAGGTCCTGGGGCAGCAGTGCAGTTGTTCCCGTTCCGGGGTAGCGGTAAAGGTTGGCGTCCGGGCGGACGGCCAGGATGTCCTCTTCATCGATGCCCAGCGTGGTCTCCACATCGAGGGGTGCCCCGCTGATGAGGCTGGCGTCGTTCCATCCGAGGCCAATAAGGCTGCGGTTGCCCCAGGAACCGGACATGGCCGGATAGTAGTAGAGGTCGCCGTTGGCTGCCCGTGCCTGGAGGCCCTGGGAAGCTGCGCCGCTGAAGTTGATGGCGGAGCTGACCGCGCTCATGCCGGACCATCCGGTACCGATGGTCCTCGCGGGCTCGTTGATGAAGCTGCCCACACCATTGGACCTGTAGAGGCGCAACGTCCCGTCTGCGGTTCGTGTGACCAAGTCCTGGTTGCCGTCGCCGTCGAAGTCGATCTGGTTCAGCTGGTGCCCGCTGAACCCGGTGCCGATCCTGACACCGCTGCCCAGGGCCCCGCCGCCGGAATTCGGATACCGGTAAAGGTTGCCAAGGTAGTCCTGCCCGATCACGCCGGGATACGGATCCTTCGAGTTCCACCAGCCGACGGTGAGGGACATTTCCTGCCAGCCGGAACCCACTTGGATGGGGGCGTAGAAACCCCCGCCGGGAGCGCCCCTGAACACTTTCAACGTGCCGTCGGACCATTGCGAAAGGATGTCCTGGACGCCGTCCTGGTTCCAGTCGACCACGTAGGCCGCCTTCGCTCCGGACCAGCCCGAACCTATGGTGACCGGGCCGGTGATCCTGCCGCTGCCATCTGCCGGGAAATTGTCGAGCCTGCCCGCCGCGCTGGTGGTGAGGATGTCGGCGCCGGACTTGATGGATGGATTTGAGGGGTAGGAAACGCCGCGGGCGAAGGTCCGCAGCTGGTCATAGCTGCCGTTGAAGATGTTCGAGTCGCCCTGGAAGGGGCCCGTGCTGCTGTACTGCCACATGGTGTAGTTGCCCCAGCTTGCCGGCATGGTGCCGGGGGAGTTGGTGGGGTTGGACCAGTAGGAGGCGAT
This sequence comes from Paenarthrobacter sp. NPDC090522, assembly GCF_044769225.1. Classification (NCBI taxonomy): domain Bacteria; kingdom Bacillati; phylum Actinomycetota; class Actinomycetes; order Micrococcales; family Micrococcaceae; genus Paenarthrobacter; species Paenarthrobacter sp. NPDC090522. Next base: position 247,913 of record NZ_JBIVXL010000002.1, on the reverse strand, counting down.
CCATAGGGGGTAGCTGCCGAAGGTCGTGTTCCCGACGCAGGTATTCCACCAGTCGGTGGTGCTGTAGATGACGGGGAAGCGTCCTGTCAGGGCCTTGACCGTGTTGCCGAAGTCTGCGGCCCATTGACCCAGCTGGGCCTTGGACATGTCGTAGCACGTGTTGCCGAAGTAGAAGCCGTTGATGGTTCGGCCGGCGTAGGGGTTGTATTCGATGTCCAGCACAGGAGGCAGCGTGTAGCCGTCAGCTGTCCATCCACCACCGTTGGCAACGAAATAGCGTGCCTGGTCCGCGCCGGAAGACCAATTGGGGATTGCAAAATGGTAGGCGCCGCGGACCATGCCCACGTTGCGGGAGCCGTTGTACTGCTGCGCGTAGTTTTCGTTGACGTAGTAATTGCCCTCCGAGGCCTTGACGTACGCCCAACGGGAACCTTGGTTCCACTGGCTTTGCCAGTCCACGTTGCCTTGGTGGGCGCTGACGTCCTGCCCCTGGACGCCCACTGTCGGCTGCCAGTGGCCGGGATCGGGAGCCATGGGCACCACGCTGCCAACGCCGCGCGCTCCAGCGGGGCCTGCAGTTCCGGCTTGCTGCTTCGAAGAAGCAACACGTGGCGACCGTTGGCCCATTTCGGCACCGCCGGCCGGAATGGCCGCCCTCATGGCGGCCTTCAGGGCCTCCGCATCCGGGGCTGCGCCAGGCTTCGCGCGCTCGGCCAAGGGAGTGGGCGCGGTATCGGAAGAAGGTGGCGCAGCTGCCGGGCTCCCGGCCGTTGAAGGTTCGACGGCGGTATTCGCGGCGGGCGAGTTACCCGCCGGCGTCTTCGCGGACTGCGGGGCGTCCACGGTCGGCGACGAACCGATGGGAGGATACTCCGCCTTCGGAACTGTCGGTTGCCCACTCACCGATGGCGGAACCGGGCGCGGGCCGGAGTCGTCAGCCCAGGCCGGCGTCACCAGGAAGGTACCGGCCGCGAGGGCAAGTGAAAGGGCAAACCCCGCTTTGGCCAGGGGAATGCGACGGATCGACCGTACTGGGTTGCTTGTCATATCCACATTTCCGGCCCTGTGCCGCGGCTCAGCGGCGCATGGTGATGGCTTGCGGACAAGCTCCGGGGCGGGCGCCTGCGCATGAGACCAAAGGCCAGCTCCTAACGGGCATTACCCTAACACCTTCGAAACTGGAGTGACTAGTGGTGCTGGAGCTGCCAAAGGGGTAAATGATGCGGACTTATCCACAGCTTCCACCGGGCTGCTTGGAAGGGCGGTCGTGCTCGCCTAGCGTAAGTAACTCGAGATGCGCCTCTCGTTTACAGGTTATTGGGCTATTGGGGGACTGATGGAAGCACTGCGGATCGTCGAGGGAGAGGTCCGTGAGCTCATCAGGCGAAGCGGTCTGGATCCTTTGGACAAGGGGTCGGATATACGGCAACTGGTCGATGCGGCAGTTCGCGACTACGACGACAGGTCCCTCCTGGGATCGTTGCCTCCGCTTGGCCCATTGGAAGAGGCGCGTCGGCACGTTTTTGACGCCGTCGCTGGATTCGGCCCCTTACAGCCATTGCTTGACGATCCCGGCATCGAGGAAATCTGGATTAATGCACCCAGCCAGATCTTCGTGGCCCGCAACGGTGAGTCCGAACTGACAGCCATCACCTTGAACGGTCAACAGATCAGCGATCTGGTGGAGCGCATGCTCAAGAGCTCCGGGCGCAGGCTGGATTTGTCCACCCCCTTTGTCGACGCCTCCCTGCCCGACGGGTCCCGCCTGCACGTGGCCATTCCGGATGTCACACGAGAGCATTGGGCCGTCAATATCCGGAAGTTCATTGCACGGGCCAGCAAGTTGGACCATTTAGTGGATATGGGAAGCCTGACGCCACAATCGGCGAGGTTCCTTTCCGCAGCGGTGGCCAGCGGGCTGAACATCCTTGTCTCCGGGGCAACCCAAGCAGGAAAGACGACGCTCTTGAACTGCTTGGCTGCGGCCATCGGTTCCCGGGAACGGGTCATCACTGTGGAAGAGATCTTCGAGCTGCAGTTGCCGCTGAGGGATGTAGTGGGGCTGCAGTGCCGGCAGCCTAACCTCGAAGGGGAGGGTGAAATACCCATGAGGCGGCTGGTCAAGGAGGCCTTGCGCATGCGGCCGGACCGGCTGGTGGTGGGGGAAGTCCGGGAAGCCGAAAGCCTGGACATGCTCATTGCCTTGAACTCGGGACTCCCTGGCATGTGCACTGTGCACGCGAACTCCGCCCATGATGCCGTGACCAAGATCTGTACCCTGCCACTCCTTGCGGGAGCAAACATCTCCAATGCCTTTGTTGTGCCCACCGTCGCTTCGTGCCTTGACCTCGTAGTGCATTGCAGCCGGCATTCCACCGGCCGCAGGCAGGTAACTGAAATCCTGGCCCTTGGCCGCCGGGTGGAGAACGGCGTGATCGAATCGTCGCCGGTGTTCCAGATGGCCGAGGGCCGGTTGGTGCCCAACGGCACCTCGTTGCCCGCCATCGACAAGTTCGCGCGCTCGGGATTCGACGTCGCGGCCCTGCTGGAATTGAACTGATGGCTCCCTTGCTGGGTGCTGTGGGTGGCGTAGGGATGTTCCTGGTGTGGTGGTCTGCCTGGGAGAAGCCCGACACGCAGGCGCGTCGAAACCACGTTCCGCGGAAGCTGGAACTCCTGCTGCTCTCCGCGGGAATCGAAAAGGTTTCCAGTGCTGGCCTGCTGTTTTGTTGCGCGGGCGTTGGCCTGGCGGCGTTCCTGGTCTTCTTCCTGGTCACGGGATCGCTGCCCGTATCCGCCTGCTTCAGTGTCTTTGGTGCCTGGCTGCCCCTGGCTGTTGTCCGCAGGCGGGCGCGGAGACGACGCGCTGTGCTGCGGCAGTTGTGGCCGGATGTTGTGGACCACCTTCGTTCGGCTATCCGCGCAGGACTTTCCCTTCCTGATGCCTTGATCCAGCTTGGCACCAAGGGCCCGGAAGAACTGCGCCACGTCTTCACGGACTTCGGCTCCGACTACAGATCCGGTGGACGGTTCGATGCTGCTTTGACCACTGTCAAAGCGAGACTGGCGGATCCCGTTGCTGACCGCATCATCGAAGCCCTGCGGATGACACGCGAGGTTGGCGGATCCGACCTCGGCCGCATGCTGGGAACCCTGGCCGACTTCCTCAGGGAAAGTGCCCGGACCCGCAATGAATTGGAAGCGCGGCAGTCCTGGACCGTCAACGGGGCAAGGCTGGCGGTGGCTGCGCCATGGATAGTCCTGGTGGTCATGGCCGGAAGGCCTGAAGCCATGCTCGCGTACAACACGGCGACCGGGGCCATGGTCCTCCTGGGCGGCCTTGTTGTTTCCGCAGTCTGCTATACCGCCATGATGCGTATTGGTGCCCTTCCCGAGGACGAAAGGGTGCTCGGATGAACGCTTCCACAACCACCGCTGTCCTCCTGGGCCTGCTGTTGGGAACCGGAGCATGGTTGGTGGTTGCCCGACTGCCATTCATGCGCCCTATGACGTTTTCGGACAGGGTGGAACCGCAGCTTAGGACGGTCAACCTCGAATCGAGATTACTTCGGGCCACGACCACCGCTGGTAGCCCCTTTGGTGCGCTGGAGCGGATTCTTCGCCCCGTGATCGGCGATGGATTGGCTTTCGTCAGCCGTTTCAACCCGGGTGGGGCTGCCTTGGCCAAGCGGTTGGCGCGGGCTGGTTCCGCAAAGTCCGTTCTGGATTTCAGGGCCGAACAGCTGGTGTGGGCGGCCGCGGGATTCATAGTCGCACTGATCGGTGTTGCTGTGAACGCTGCCGCAGGCCGATTCAATCCGGTGGGTGGCGTCGCCTTGATCTGGGGAGCCGCCCTGGGCGGCTACTTGCTCCGGGACCACGTGTTGGGCCAGGCCATCAAACGGCGCGATGCAGCACTGTTGTCCCAGTTCCCCGGCCTTGCAGAACTCATGGCGCTCGCGGTGGCCGCAGGGGAGAGCGCCGCAGGGGCGTTGGACAGGATCTGCCGCACCTCACGGGGCGCCCTGGCGGAGGAGTTTGCCGCCGTCCTGGCGGATACCCGTGCGGGCAAACCACTGGCTGAGGCACTCCAGGCACTTTCTGCCCGGACGGACCTTCCTCCGCTGGTCAGGTTCGTGGATGGTTTGGTGGTGGCGGTAGAGCGCGGTACGCCCTTGGCAGACGTGCTGAGGGCGCAGGCAGCTGATGTCCGGGACGCCGCAAAACGCGAGCTCATGGAATCGGCGGGCCGCAAGGAAATCGGAATGATGGTCCCTCTTGTCTTCGGCATTCTGCCCCTGACAGTCATCTTTGCTGCCTTCCCGGCAGTCACGGCTTTGGACTTGAGTTTCTAGGGAGCGCTGCCCACAAACAGCGGACACGACAGTTTTCATTTCACTCACAACCATGAAGAATCGGGGATCCCTTGACCACCCACTTTTCCACCCGCGCCGCAGGAACCTCCGGCACGCGGAAGCTCTCCGCCTGGGCCATGGCACTTGTGCTGCGGGCCACCCCTATGGACGACGAAACCGAGCGGGGCGACGTGCCCGGGTGGGTAATGATCACCTTAATGTCCGCGATCCTCGTGGCGGGTCTCCTTGCCATCGCATCGCCTGCCTTGGAAAACCTCTTCAACCAGGCGATGTCCAAGGTGGGCAACTAGTGCCGGAAAGCTGCGCGAAAGCCGGAACGGGAGTCCACAGAAGGGAGGTCACGCGGGGACCCGCCGACCAGAGCTCGGCGGGCGAGCGCGGGGCTGCCGTGGTGGACTTCGTCCTGGTGGGTTCGGTGATGACGGCCCTGTTCGTTGCCGTGGTCCAACTGATGCTGGTCCTCCACGTTCGCAACACGCTCATTGACGCTGCTGCTTCCGGCGCCCGCTACGGGGCCATGGCAGACCGTACGGCGGCCGACGCCGAGGAGAGGACCACCGAACTGATCACCGGTGTCCTCAACGAACGGTTCGCGGAGGACATCACGACGGCAGTGGTCGAAGCAGGGGGCATCCGAACCCTGGAAGTGAGGGTCACTGCGCCGCTGCCCGTGGTTGGACTCCTGGGCGCCGGAGGCTCGTTGAAAGTGGTCGGGCATGCCGTGGTGCCTTGAGGCCGAACGGGGAAACGCCTCCGTGGAATTCATACTTCTTGGGCTGTTGCTCATGGTTCCGCTCATCTACTTCGTCGTGACCATCGGCCAGATCCAAGGGGGAATGTTTGCCGTGGTTGGAGCGGCCGACCAGGCCGCGAAAGCCTACGTGCAACAGGCCGAACCCGGCGCGGCCCGGGCTGCAGCCGAGCAAGCCGCCCTGGTTGCGGCGAAGGACTACGGCTTCCTGCCGGACGCCGTTGCCTTGGATGTCTCATGCGATCGTCACGACTGCCTGTCCGCGGGTGCCGCTGTTACGGTCTCCATCCAGGTCACTGTTCCGTTGCCCATGGCGCCTTTTGGGGATGCCTTACACCTGGATGCCGCCCGCCTTCATGCTTCAGCAACCCAAAAAGTCGGGCGTTTCCGTTGAGCTCGGTACCGGCTTTGAACGAGGCAGCGCCTGCCTGCAGAAGCCTCTCTTTCCGCAAAGAACGCGAAGTAGGGCAGATCACGGTCCTGACGATCGGATTCATCCTGCTGGCGTTGCTCCTTGCGAGCGTTGTCATGGCCGTTTCCGCCGTTTACGTGGAACATCAACGGCTGCTCTCGATGGCCGATGGTGCCGCGCTCGCGGCGGCGGACACGTTCAGGCCCGAAGACATCGGCGCCCAGGAGGTGCCGGGTGCATTCCTGGTGGACGAACGCGTGGTGGCCGCGGCAGGGGCGTACCTGATCGACATCGACGCCTATGCCAGCCATGATCGGCTGTCCGTTGCGCCGGGAACCGGCAGCCTTGCCGGCGGTACCGCGGTGGTGGTTCTCACCGCCGTCGCGCATCCTCCGGTGGTCAGTTTTCTTCTGCCGGAGGGAATACGCGTTGAGGCGCGGTCCACGTCGAGGTCCCGCCTGACGCAATAGCGGCGCCCAACCGGGTGAGCGGCGCCGATAGCGTACGCTGGAAAGATCATGGCTGAGATCGACTTTCCCGCAGAAATCCGTGCGCTTCGCGCTACCTACAGTTCCATCGAGAACGTCAGTGATGTCGATGCCTTGAAGGCCGAGATCGCCGAGCTGAGCGAACAGGCCGGAGCACCGGACCTGTGGGACGACCCCGCTTCCGCGCAGGTGGTCACGTCCCGGTTGTCGCACCGGCAGTCGGAACTTGAACGCCTCACCAAGCTCTCTGCACGGATTGATGACGTGGAGGTGCTGGTTGAACTCGGCCAGGACGAAGGCGACGAAGCCTCCTTGGCGGAAGCCGCAAAGGAACTGGCCTCGATCGGCAAGGCCTTGGCGGACCTCGAAGTGGTCACCCTGCTCTCCGGTGAGTATGACGAACGCGAAGCCGTGGTGACCATCCGGGCCGGCGCGGGTGGCGTCGATGCCGCAGACTTCGCGGAAATGCTGCTCCGCATGTACCTTCGGTGGGCCGAACGCCACGGCTATCCCACCACGGTGATGGATACGTCCTATGCCGAAGAGGCCGGGCTGAAGTCCGCCACCTTTGAAGTCAAGGCTCCGTATGCCTTCGGGACGCTCAGCGTGGAGGCAGGAACACACCGCCTGGTCAGGATCAGTCCGTTCGACAACCAAGGCCGGCGCCAGACGTCGTTCGCGGCGGTGGAAGTCATCCCGCTGATCGAGCAGACCGACTCCATCGAGATCCCGGACAACGAGATCCGCGTGGATGTCTTCAGGTCCTCCGGGCCGGGCGGGCAATCCGTTAACACCACGGACTCCGCCGTCCGGCTGACGCACATTCCCACGGGGATCGTGGTGTCCATGCAGAACGAAAAGTCGCAGCTGCAGAACCGGGCAGCCGCGCTCCGCGTCCTTCAATCCCGGCTCCTGTTGCTGAAGAAGGAGCAGGAAGATGCAGAAAAGAAGGCGCTGGCGGGAGACGTCAAGGCATCATGGGGCGACCAGATGCGTTCGTACGTGCTCAATCCCTACCAGATGGTCAAGGATTTGCGAACCGAGCACGAAGTAGGCAACACCTCAGCAGTGCTCGACGGGGATATCGACGACTTCATCGACGCCGGGATCCGCTGGCGGACCAGCAACCGCAACGCCGCCGACTAAGCACAGGTTCCGGGGTTGGCCCCGTTTTGGCGACACGCCCCCTAAAGCCCCGAAATCACCGTGGGGTCGTGCGTATAGTCGGAAGGCCGGTGCTCTCACTTCCCCCACCGAAAGCCCGCGCTCCGGCTGTTGGACTGGGCCAATCAGTCATGTCCGGCGGGGTCAAAAGGGCCATGATCAGATTTGAGAATGTCACCAAGGTCTATGAGCAGAATGCCCGACCGGCGCTCGACTCTGTGAGCCTTGAGATAAACCGCGGCGAATTCACCTTCCTGGTGGGGGCGTCGGGATCCGGCAAATCCACTTTCCTTCGCCTGATCCTTAAAGAGGACAAGGCCTCCTCGGGTTCCGTCTATGTCGCCGGCCAGAACGTGGCCAACATTTCCAGTTGGCGCGTGCCCAAACTGCGGCGCGGCATTGGTGTGGTTTTCCAGGACTTCCGCTTGCTGCCCCAGAAGAATGTCTTCGCCAACGTGGCGTTCGCCATGCAGGTGATCGGCAAAAGCCGGTCCATCATCAGGGAAACCGTTCCCGAGGTCCTGAAGACGGTGGGCTTGGAAGGCAAGGAACGACGGATGCCACATGAACTGTCCGGCGGTGAGCAGCAGCGTGTGGCGATCGCCCGGGCAGTGGTGAACCGTCCGGGAATCCTCCTGGCGGACGAACCGACCGGAAACCTGGACCCGATCACTTCCATGGGCATCATGGGTGTCCTGGACAAGATCAACCAGAATGGGACCACTGTGGTCATGGCAACCCACGACGACGACATCGTTAATGAGATGCGTCGCCGCGTTGTGGAACTCAAGGACGGCAAAGTGATCCGGGACGAAGCCAAGGCGCTGTATACCTCGATGATTCCCGTGGTGGGTGAATCGCGACGCCTGCGCGATGCCAGCGACGAGGAAATCACCCGCGCCCAGGGGGCCCAGCTGTGAGGTTCCTGTTTATCCTGGGGGAAATCGGCAGCGGCCTGCGCCGAAACCTGTCCATGGTGATCTCCGTGGTGCTGGTGACGTTCGTGTCGCTGACGTTCGTGGGTGCTGCCGGCATGCTCCAGATGCAAATCAACCAGATGAAGGGCTACTGGTACGACAAGGTCCAGGTGGCCGTCTTCCTGTGCAACGATGGCTCAACCACAGTGGGCTGCGCATCGGGTCCGGCTACGAAGGAACAACAGGCCAACATTCAGGCCATGCTGGAATCGCCGGCGGTCAAGCAGTACATCAACGACTTCCAATTCGAATCCCAGGCAGAGGCCTACAAACACTTCAAGGAGCAGTTCTCCAATTCGCCGATCGTTGACTCGGTATCCGAGGACCAACTGCCTGCCTCCTTCCGGATCAACATGAAGAACCCGGAGAAGTACCAGATCATCAGCGAAACGTTCTCTTCGCAGCCGGGCGTGGAAACGGTCAGCGACCAGCGCCAGGTCCTTGAAAGAATCTTCTCCTGGATGAACGGCGCTTCCGTGGTGGCCGTGGGCATCGCCGCCGTGATGATCTTCTGCGCCGTGCTTCTGATAACCACCACCATCCGGCTCTCCGCCTTCAGCCGTCGTCGCGAGACGGGCATCATGCGGTTGGTCGGGGCGTCGAAGGCGGTCATCCAGCTGCCGTTTATCCTCGAAGGCGTCATTGCCGCCGTGGTCGGTGCGTTGCTGGCCTCTGCGACGTTGTGGCTCATGGCCCATTTCTGGCTCAACGGTGATCTTTCCAGGCAGTTCCTCAACACGCCTTTCATCTCTTCCACCCAGGTCCTGGTGATCGCTCCCGTGCTCATCGCCCTGGGCGGTGGCCTGGCCGGGATATCCTCGTTGTTAACCCTCCGCCGCTACTTGAAGGTTTAGTATGGCCAACGGACGGAACAGCACAGACGATGCCGGTGAATGCAAAGGACTCATGATGACCACGTTGGACCGGATTTCACTTCGTCGGCACCTGGCAGGCGGAAAAGCCCGGATTCTCGGCGCAGTCCTGGCCGTGGGCCTGGCTGCCAGCATCCTTTCAGGTGCTCCTGCGGCCCAGGCCGACAACCTGGACGACCAGCAGGCAGCGCTTGAGGCGGAGGCTGCACGGGTCCAGGCATCCCTCGAGTTCGTGGACGCCAAGATCGCCAAGGCAGCTGCTGACCTGGTGGTCTACCAGGGGCGGCTTCCCGGTGCCCAGCAGGCGCTGCTGGAGGCACAGGGCCGGGTCGCGAGCGCGGTCAAGGAAGTTGAAGCCCTGGCGGCAAGGGTGGAGCTGGCCCAGCAGAACAAGGCGAAGATCACCGAGCAGCTGGAAAGCGACAAGCAGAAGATCACCGATACCAAGAAATTGATCGGCCAGATCGCGTCGCAGGCCTACAAGTCCGGCGGCGTCCCCACCAACATCGCGCTGTTGTTCGGCTCGAACGAGTCCGGCAGCCTTACTGAGTCCATGGACCTCGCCGACCAGGCCATGCGGAGCCAGAACGCCGCCATGACCAAGCTGACGCAGCAGAACGCCACCAACGTGAACTCCCAGGCGCGCCTTGCGGCTGTCGAGGCCGAGATCCAGGACCTCAAGGCGAAAGCGGACGAGGCCTTGAACCGGGAGAAGGCGGCCCGCGATGAAGCCGCCAGCAAAAAGGCCGAGGTGGATAAACTCATTGAGGACACCACCCGGCTGAACGGGCAGCTTCAAGCCGCCAAGCCCGGAATTGAAGCCGACTTGGCCCGCGTGAAGTCGGAACAGGATTCGGTCGCGGCGGAGATCGCTGAGCGAGACCGCAAACTCCGCGAAGCATGGGAAGCGGAACAGCGCAGGCTCGCTGCCGAGGCGGCAGCCGCCGCGGCCGCTGCCGCAGCTGCGCAAGGCAAGCCTGCACCGCCGGAAACCCCGTTCGTCCCGCCGGTGGGCTCGCCGTCGTCCTTTGGCCTGCGGCACCCCTTCGCCAGTTACGTTCCCATCACCTCAGGATTCGGATGGCGTGCGACGCCGCCCGGAACCATCGATTTCTACGGCACCGGTGGCTACATGCACACGGGTATCGACTTTGGAGCGCCTTGTGGAACTCCGGTCTACGCTGCTGCGGCCGGTGAAGTCTTCAACTCCGGGTGGAACTCGGCGGACGGCGGCGGCTGGCGCGTCAAGCTGTCCCACGGTGTGGTGCAAGGCAACTCATTGACCACCATCTACTACCACAACAGCAGCATCGTGGTGGCGAACGGACAACGGGTCTCACAGGGCCAGCTCATTGCCTACTCGGGAAGCACGGGTAACTCCACTGGTTGCCACGCCCACTTTGAGACGTGGCTCAATGGAGTTGCCGTGGACCCCATGACGCTGCTGTAAAGGCTTTCCCCGTCAGCGAAACTGTTTCCCCATGGCGCGGGGCCTTGCTGGCCCTGGCGTACACTAAGGGAAATCCGCATCAAACAAGGAGTTCTACCGTGCCCAAGGAAAGTGGCCGTAAGGTAGTGGCCACCAATCGGAAGGCCCGGCATAACTACCATGTCCTGGATACCTACGAGGCAGGCATTGCCCTGATGGGTACCGAGGTGAAGTCCCTCCGGGAGGGGCACGCCTCGATGGTGGATGGGTTCTGTACGTTCTACAACGACGAATTGTGGATGGAAGGTATCCACATCCCCGAGTACAACCAGGGGAGCTGGACCAACCACGCCGCCCGCCGCCGTCGTAAGCTCTTGCTGCACCGCGAGGAACTGGACAAAATCTCGCACAAAATCCGTGAGTCCGGATTCACCGTGGTGCCTTTGCAACTGTACTTCCTTGACGGCCGCGCGAAAGTGGAGATCGCCATAGCCCGCGGTAAGAAGGATTACGACAAGCGCCAGACGCTGCGTGAGCAGCAGGACAAACGCGAGTCGTTGCGGGAACTACGGGAGCGCAACAGGCGCTGACCGGTCACGGCGTGTCCAGGGAATGAACGTTCCGGTAGATGCGTTATGATGGATAGTCCGGCGGAGCTTGGTGAGGCCGCCGGTTTGGTAACAAAATACGGGGATGATCGGTTTCGACGATGTTAGTCGCGACAGGTGAAGCGGGCCGAGGATGCAGAATTATCTCGTAAACGCTGTCTGCAAACCAATAAGTGCCGAATCTAAGCGCACTGACTTCGCTCTCGCTGCCTAAGCAGTAAGACAGTCCGTCAGCCCGAGGTTGCTATCGCCCCGGTTCCTGGCGTCATTTAGATAGCCACTGCTGTTTGCCTTTGTCATTGGGGTAAACGGGACTTTTAGATGACTGGGCCCGGATCAGCCACCTGTTTGCAGGATGGCTGGGGCCGAGAAAATCCGACGCAAACTGCGCCCGGAGAAGCCCTGACAACACGACATCGGACGGGGGTTCAATTCCCCCCATCTCCACCTGCGAAAGCCCTCGGACATTGTCCGGGGGCTTTTTGCTGCCATGCCCCAGGCGGCGGGCCGGGAAGCCCCGTTCACCCACGGCGTATCCAAACGTGGACTACCAGTCCCTTCCTGCTGGTTGTAGTGGATAAGCACGGTGGGTGGCAGGAGGCATGTGATGGGCACCGAGCCGGAAGAACTCTTCCCGGAGGAGCAGCAGGACGATGACCGGATCCTTGGCGCCTACTCGGAGACGGTGGTCCGTGTAGCGGACACCGTCACGCCCCACGTTGCCGCCATTGAGATGACCAGCAAGAGCCGCACCGGCCGGGTGCGGATGGGCAGTGGCTCGGCCGTGGTTTTCACTGACGATGGCTACATGCTGACGAACGCCCACGTGGTGGCCGGGATCCAATCCGGCAGGGCTGTGTTTGCCAACGGAAAGCACAGCGACGTCGAACTGGTGGGAGCTGATCCGTTGTCCGACCTGGCCGTTGTGCGTGGGCTGAAGGCAACGCCGCCGCCAGCGGCGCTGGGCAACGCGGACTCCCTGAGGGTGGGCCAGTTGGTGATTGCGGTTGGCAACCCCCTGGGCCTGGCGGGCTCGGTGACTGCGGGCGTGGTGAGCGGCCTTGGCCGTTCCATCCCTGTCCGTGCGGGAGAACACCGGCGGCTGATCGAGGATGTGATCCAGACGGACGCTGCCTTGAATCCCGGCAATTCCGGAGGTGCCTTGGCGGATACAAGGGGTCGGATCGTGGGGATCAACACCGCGGTTGCGGGATTGGGGCTGGGGCTCGCGGTACCCATTAACGCGACGACGCGGCGCATCATCGCCTCCTTGCTAAAGGACGGGCGGGTGCGGCGGGCCTACCTCGGATTGGTCAGTACGCCCATTCCGCTCGATGCCAGTGCAGTGGTCCGCACAGGCCAAAAGGAAGGCCTTCGCGTAGTGGAGGTCATGGCAGGCTCTCCGGCCGAGCAGTCCGGGCTGGAACCGGGGGACCTGGTGCTTCAGGCGCAAGGCCGGGCGGTATCGAGCGCCGAGAGCCTCCAGAAACTGCTCTTCGCCGATGCTATCGGCCAGCCCTTCCCGTTGACAGTGCTTCGCGACGGCAGGGTGGTCCAGCTCCTCGCGATCCCGTCCGAGATGGGGGAGTTCGGCTAACGGTCCTCGCGGACGTCCACGACGCCGACAAAGCGGCTGCCGATGCCCTCGTATTCGCTCCGGACATCACCCAGGAACAGTTCCGGAAGTTCGGAGTTCCGGTGGTGCCCGCAGTAGACGAAGGAGAAGTCGGGCCACCACTTCTTGGGCCGGGCGGCCTCGGAAAAACCACAGACAGCGCAGGTGAGCTGTACCCAGACCGGACGCTTCCCGGTTCGGTTGGCACGGGACTGCACCAGCCATGGCGGCGGGTTGTCCTGGAGATCCCGGAGGCCTGCCTCGGGCAAGCGCGACGGGATGCCGTGGCGCTGGGCCATTTCCATGGAGATATCGAGGGCAACGGCCACATCACGTCTGCTGATCACCACTCAACGATACGGCAAGCGTAGGCTGTGCTCATGACTGAACCGGAGGCCATACAGCCGAGCACGCCCCTGCAGAAGAAGGTGCTGCTGGTGGCTATTGTGGCTTCCTTCATCGCCATCCTCGACGGTTTCGTGGTCAATCTCGCTTTGCCGGCCATCGGGCGTGAACTGGGCGGCGGGCTGGTGATCCAGCAGTGGGTGGTGGATGCGTACCTCCTCACCCTGGGTGCCCTCATCCTGGTGGCCGGTTCCCTGTCCGACCATTTTGGCCGCGCCCGGATCCTGCAGTGGGGCCTGGCTGGTTTTGCACTGACCTCGGTGATGTGTGGACTTGCCTGGAACGGCGAGGTGTTGGTGGTCTCCCGGGCATTGCAGGGCATTGCCGGGGCACTGCTGGTGCCCAGCTCCCTTGCCATGATCGTCACGTCTTTTTCCGGTCCGGCGCAGTCCAAGGCAATCGGCCAGTGGTCCGGGTGGACCAGTGCCGCGGCGATCGTGGCACCGTTGATCGGTGGAGTGTCTGTAGACCTCTTGTCCTGGCGGGTGATCTTCTTTATCAACGTGGTTCCGGCCGCCGCAATCTGGCCTATGTTGGCTGGCCTGCGGGCATCGGACGCGGCCCGGGACAAGAGCAAGAGGATCGACTACCCGGGCGCCTTGCTGGCCATGATCGGCTTAGGCGGCCCGGTCTTCGCGTTCATCGAACAGGGCAGGCTGGGGTGGACCAGCCCCTTCGTGTGGGTTCCGTTGCTGCTGGGCGGTGTGGCTTTGGGGTTCTTCCTGTTCCACGAGGGCAGGACCTCCGAGCCCATGCTTCCCCTGGGGCTCTTCGCCATCCGGAACTTTGGCTGGGGCAATCTCGCTACCTTGGCCATCTACGGAGGCATTTCGCTGGGCTTCTTTGTCCTGGGCATCTACCTGCAACAGGTGGGCGGCATGGGTGCTACGGCGGCGGGAATCGCGTTGCTGCCGGGGACGGTGATCCTGATGCTCGCCGCTTCCTACTTTGGCGGCCTTGCCGGAAAGTATGGTCCGCGGTGGTTCATGACCGCGGGACCCCTGTTGTGCGGGACAGGTTTCCTGATGTCCTTATCCGTCCAGGAGCCACTCAATTACTGGACACAGGTGTTCCCCGGCCAAGTGGTCTTCGGGCTGGGGCTTGCGACGCTCGTGGCCCCGCTCACCGCTGCCATCCTGGGTGCCGTTCCACCTGAAGAGGCGGGGATCGGTTCCGCGGTCAACAACGCAGTAGCCCGCATCGCCGGCTTGATCTGCATCGCCTTCGCCGGCTTGATCGTGGGCCCGGTCTTTACCCGGGATGGCCTGTACAACGCGTTGCTGGTCACGGCGGGACTGTTCGTCCTGGGGGCGGTGGCGTCCGCCGTCGGAATCCGCAACCCGGAGCGCGATGAGGCAGGTGCCGCTGTTCCGGACCAAACGTCCGACGACGGCGGGCCGCTGGGGGCGGCGTCCTGACCTGGGGCGGTGCCCGGCTCAGACGTCAGCGAGGACGCAGCCTTCGTGCACCTCGGTGCTCTGCACCCACAAGGCCGAAGTAATTTCATCGGCGAGGTCGAAGTCGCGCCGCTGGGCACCGCTGCCGATCCTTACCACCAGGGCGCCACCGAAGGGCTTGCGGCCTACAATCTCGATGCGGGCGTCCAAGGCAATGTCTTCGGCGGCCAGATAGCGGAGCAGGTCAGGGTTTTCGTCGCTGATGCGCGTGATGCGGCCCGCGTGTCCCTGGTCCAGTTCGATCATGCGGTAGGCGTGCGGTAGCTCCACGGAGCCATCGGATGAGGGAATGGGGTCTCCGTGCGGGTCCCGGACAGGGTGGCCCAGCTTGGCGGACATGCGTTCAATGAAGGTGTCAGAGACTGCGTGTTCCAACATTTCCGCTTCGTCGTGGACCTCGTCCCAGCGGTAGCCGAGTTCCTCCACAAGGTACGTCTCGATGAGCCGGTGCCTCCGCACCATGGCCAAGGCCAGTCGCATGCCGTCGGGCGTCAGGCGGATGGCGCTGTAGGGCTGGTGGTCCACCAGGCCCTGGTCCTTGAGCTTGCGCACCATTTCGGACACCGAGGAATTGGCTACGCCCAGCCGTTGGGCCAGCTGGGAGGACGTGATGGGCTTGTCCTGCCACTCAGTGAAGGAGTAGATGACCTTGACGTAGTCCTCGATCGAGGAGGAGGGCGTACTGGTCTTCACGTTCCAAGCCTACCGTGGGAGGGCGGCTCAGGCCTTGCGGGCCCGCCACGTCTGCGTCACGTACGGCAGGGCCAGGGTTTGGCCAGGGGCGTGGCCGAGGTGTTCGTAGAGGTACCACTCCAGGTTTCCCATGACCTTGGCACGGGTAGCCTCGTTTGCTCGAAGGTAATAGCTGCGCGACTTGGTCAATTCCATGATGTCCCCGGGGGACACAGCATCCTCCCAATGGGTGACATGGCATTCCAAGCCGGTGAACTCCGGACCGATGGCCGGCCGGAAACCCGGTTTGTGTACGTCGCCGGCATGCATGATGCGTGAAAGGCGGTGCACCCAGGGGACGGAAGTATCCAATTGGTTCCAGATCAGGCCCAGGACGCCATGCGGACGGAGCACCCTGGCGATTTCCGTGCTGGCTTTGTCGGGATCGCACCAATGCCAGGCCTGGGCAACACTGACGACGTCGAAAGCTGAGTCCGCCAGTCCGCTCGCCTCGGCGGTGCCCTCCAACGCATGGACCTGCGGGCACGACAGGCGGAGTTGCGCCAGCATGTCCGTGGAAGGATCGACGGCGGTAACCTCAAGACCTCGGTCCACGAGCAGCGTGGTGAATTTTCCCGTGCCCGCGCCGATGTCGGCCGCGGACTTCGCGCCGGCAGGAAGAAGCCAATCCACGGAGTCTGCAGGGTAGCCGGGACGCACCACATGGTAGTGCTCGCCGCCATCCTGGAAGCTCTGCCCCAGTTCCTTGCGCCGGACCGCGTGCAGCTTGGGACCGCTGGGTTGATGCGAACCCTTGGAAGGGTCTTGGGACCGCATGGTGTGTACAGACTCCTCTACCGCGAACGCCGGAAGTACCCTACGAATTTACAGCAAGGCAGGGCTGGCCGGGTCACGGCAAAGTGCGGTCAGTCCACGGTGCAGGGAGCAGCGCCTGCGGTACCGGGCGTGTTGGGGGCCCATTCGGGATAGCTGCGGTGGTCGTTCGCCGGAACCCAGCGGCCCTCGTCCACCACGTAGTCCCAGCCCAGCCCGGTGCCCTTCAGTTCCTGGATTCCCTTAAGCAGCCGGGCGGCGTCCTCCAGCCGGGAACCCACGCCGAAGCTGGCGCGCAGGGAACCGGACGGCAGGCCCAGGCGCTTGAGGAGCGGGTGTGCGCAGAAACGACCATCGCGAAGGCCCACTCCGTGTTCCGCGGACAGGTAGGCGGCTACCAGACCGGCGTCGAATCCCTCCACCGAGAAGTTGACCACACCGATGGTGTCCGTGGAATCACTGAAGATCTGGTGGACGGTGACCCCCTCGATGGCCTGCAGGCCCTCCACAAGGTAGGAGCGGATGGCGGCCTCGTGGTCGTGCCAGGCCTGCTGGTCAAGGCCGGCCAGGACCTGCGTGGCGCGGGCCAGGGTGGCGGCGCCAAGGACGTTGGGGGATCCGCCTTCATGGCGGGCCGGACCTGTCGCCCAGCTGACGGAGTCGAGGCGGGCTTCACGGACTGCGCCACCGCCGGCAAGGTGCGGCGTTCCGGCGTCGAGCCAATCGGGGCGGCCTACCACTACGCCGGCACCGAAGGGTGCATACAGCTTGTGGCCGGAGAAGACCACGTAGTCGACGTCCGCTTCGGCGATGTTGATCCGGCGGTGCGGGGCGAGCTGGGCAGCGTCCACCACGATGCGGGCACCGAATTCGTGGGCAAGGGAGGCCAGTTCCGCGATGGGCAGGATTTCACCTGTCACGTTGGAGGCGCCGGTGACCGCGAGCAGGGAGACTCCGCCTTGGGCCAGTTCGTGGCGCAGGTTGGCGAGGGTCGCAGCAAGCGTGGAAGCGGCTACGACGCTGCGGTGCGGTACGCCCTGCCACGGCAGCAGGTTGGCGTGGTGTTCGATGTCCAGGTACAGGACTTCGCCGGTTGGCGTACCGTCGATCTGCGGAAGGCAGCCGGCCAGCAGGTTGAGGGAGTCGGTGGTGTTACGGGTGAAGATGACGGAGTCATCGGGGCGCCCGCCCACGAAGTCGCGCACGATCTCGCGGGAGTTTTCATAGACGGACGTGCTGATTTGGGACGCGAATCCGGCTCCGCGGTGCACGCTCGCGTAGTACGGCAGGACCTCGTTCAGGTACGCGGACACGATGGTCAGCGCCGGCGCGGAAGCTCCGTAGTCGAGGTTGGCGTAGCGGACGTGGCCGCCCTGGATCAGGGGCGCCTGCAGTTCGGCGCCAGTCACGGCGGCAAGGGGCCTGGCGGCCGCGGCTTCCTGCGTGGCAGTGGGAAGGACGGTGGATTCGAACGTAACAGTGCTCATGGGACCTCACTCAAGAGGGACCCCCTTGCGGGGGATCCGCGCTTGCCGTATCCGTTCCGGACCGGCCTGGTCGTCACCCGGGGCACCCCACCGCGAATGGAGGGTTGCCGGCCAGCAAACCGGGGTTTAGCGCTGGCACTCGTGACCTGTAGTAGACATTAAGGCACCCCGCATGCCGGATACAAAGCCGTCCACTTTGTTAAGCGCATTGTTACGCAGGATGCGGAAAGGGCGGATTTGGCGAATAAAGTGCGGCGGACACCTCCCAGGGGAGGTGTCCGCCGTCGAAAATTCAGAGGAGATCGTCGATTCCCGGATTGAGGCGTTTCAGGACCTCGGAGTGCAGGATCGAGTTGGTTGCCAGTGCGTTGCCGCCGAAGGGGCCATCCTCACCTTCAAGGGAAGTGAACCGGCCGCCCGCCTCCGTGACGATCGGCACGAGGGCCGCCATGTCATAGAGGTTCAGTTCGGGCTCGCAGGCGATGTCAACGGCGCCTTCTGCCACCAGGCAGTAGGACCAGAAGTCCCCGTAGGCGCGCGTACGCCAAATGTCCTCGGTGAGGCCGAGGAACTCGTCAAGGTTCCCGCGCTCCTTCCAGCCGGACAGGCTCGAGTAGGACATGGACGCATCCGCGAGCGTGGAAACGTTGGAAACCTTCAGCCGGGTGGCCGAGGCCAACGAGCGGCCCATGTAGGCGCCCATGCTTTTGGCCGCCCACCAGCGCTTGCCCAAGGCTGGTGCGCTGACCACGCCCACCACGGGTTCGCCTTCGTCGATCAGGGCGATGAGGGTTGCCCACACGGGGACGCCCCTGACGAAATTCTTGGTGCCGTCGATGGGGTCGATGACCCAGCGCCGTGAACCGTGGCCGCTGCTTCCGAATTCCTCACCGAGGACGGCATCACGGGGGCGTGAACGCGACAACTGTCCGCGGATGGCTTCCTCAGCGGCCTTGTCCGCATCCGTGACCGGCGTCAGGTCGGGTTTGGTTTCGATCTGCAGGTCCAGGGCCTTGAACCGGTCCATGGTCTGGGCGTCCACGGAATCGGCCAGGACGTGGGCCAATCGCAAGTCATCGTTGTAGCTGGAAACGGGTTGGGTCATGCCACCAAACTATCGTGAATCCTCCACGCCCCGGGGGAGGTGAGGCTCCGACCCTCAGTTGACGGTGCCCAATTCCTTGGTTTCCTTGGCCTCCAGGCGGGGGTCGGCACCGAGCAGGCGCCTGAGCGAAGCCAGGCGGGCCACGCCGGAAGGGCCGGCATTGCCTTGGTTGACCCACTCATCCAGCCCGCAGTTCACTGCACTCGCGTCATGTTTGCAGCCACGGTCACAGGCTTCCGTGCCGGGCTCCAGGTCGGGGAAGGAATGCAGGATGCGGCCGGCATCAACGTGGGCAAGGCCGAATGAACGGATGCCCGGGGTGTCGATGATCCAACTGCCGGAAGGAGCGTCCGCCAGTTTGAGGGCCAGGGCGGAGGAGGAAGTGTGGCGTCCGCGCCCGGTGACGGCATTGACCCCACCGGTCGCCCGTTCGGCTCCTGTGAGGGCATTGACCATGGTGGATTTGCCCACGCCGGAGTGTCCCAGCATGACGGTTACCTTGCCGTCGAGGTGGGAACGCAGGCGGGAGACGGCGTCGCTGTCCAAACGGGCGGAGAGCCCGTCGTCTGAACGTGCATCGATGCCGGAGGCCTGCGAATCCGCCGTGCGGCTGATGATGACCGGAAAGTCGAGGCTGAGGTAATTGGCCAGCAGTTCGGCAGGATCCTTGACATCCGCCTTGGTGACGAGGAGCAGCGGCTCGATGCCGGCGTCGTAGGCTGCTACCAGTGCGCGGTCGATGAAGCCGGTGCGAGGCTCCGGGTTCGCTGCAGCCACAACCACCACCAATTGGTCCGCGTTGGCCACCACGACGCGCTCGATGGGATCGGTGTCGTCCGCGCTGCGGCGCAGGAGCGTCCGGCGTTCCTCGACGCGGACCAGCCGCGCGAGCGTGTCCGGGCCACCGGAAACATCACCCACGAGTGCCACGAAATCACCCGGGACCACCGGGTTCCGGCGCAGTTCGCGGGCACGTGCGGCAATGACCACCCGCTCATTGTCGGTGTCCTCACCAACCACTGCGGTATATCGGCCGCGGTCCACCGTGATGATCCTGCCGATCACGGCGTCGTCATGGCTGGGCCGATCCTTGGTGCGGGGGCGGGAACCCTTCTTGTTGGGCCGGATCCGTACGTCCGATTCGTCCCAGGAGCGTGCGTCGCGGCCCATGGTCAGCTCGTGGCCCCGCCCGATGAAGCCTCAGCCGGGGTCCGGCCGAGCATCGCTGCCCACATCTGCGGAAACTCCGGCATGGTCTTCGACGTTGTTGCGATGTCCTCCACTTGAACGCCCTCAACGGCGAGGCCCAGGATGGCCCCGGCCGTGGCCATGCGGTGGTCCGCATAGCTGTGGACTACACCGCCATGAAGGGCGGCCGGGTGGATGATGAGGCCGTCGGCCGTCTCTTCGGCGTTTCCGCCGAGTCGGTTGATTTCGGCCACCAGTGCGGCAAGGCGGTCTGTCTCATGGCCCCGGAGGTGCGCAATGCCGGTGAGGCGGGAGCGGCCCGTGGCCAGCGCGCACAATGCGGCGACGGTAGGGGCGAGCTCGCTGGTTTCGTCGAAATCGGCGCCCAGGATCTCGGGTCCGCCCTTGACCGTCAGGGTTCCGTTCTCCAGCGACACCTCAGCGCCCATGGATGCCAGGATGCTCCGCCACAGGTCACCCACCTGGGTGGTCTCGAGGGGCCAGTTGGGGATCCGGACGGTGCCGCGCGTGGCAAGTGCTGCCGCGAGGAACGGACCGGCGTTCGACAGGTCCTGTTCGATGCGCTGGTCGAAGGCCCTGATGGGACCGGGGGCCACGCGCCAGTGGTTGGGGACGGAATCGTCCACCTGGACACCGACGCTGCGCAGGACTGCGACCGTCATGTTGATGTGGTCCAGGCTGGGCACCGGCTTGCCGACGTGCTCCAGGTGCAGCCCCTCCGTGAAGCGGGCGCCAACAAGCAACAGGGCCGAGACGAACTGGGAGGAAGCGCTGGCGTCAATGACCAGGTGCCCGCCGCGGACTTCGCCCGAGCCCTCCACCGCGAACGGAAGGGCCGACGGCGTCCTGCCGCCTTCGCTGCGGACGGGCACGCCGAGTGCGACCAAAGCCTCGATGATGGTTCCCATGGGGCGTTTGCGGGCGTGGGGGTCGCCGTCGAACACCGTGACGCCGGCGCGCAGGGCCGCCAGGGGTGGGACGAAGCGCATGACCGTTCCCGCGAGTCCACAGTCGATCGCTGTTTCGCCGCCCGCGACGGACGGATCCATCGGTGTGATGTCCAGGTCCGGGCCGTAATCGCCGTCGCCGGGTACTTCGGTGACCGTCGCGCCGAGCTGGCGCAAGGCCTGGATCATCAGCACGGAGTCCCGGGAATGGAGTGGTGCCCGCAGGCGGGAGGGTCCGTCGGCCAACGCAGCCAGGACCAGGAATCGGTTGGTCAGTGATTTGGATCCCGGTACCGTCACCGTGGCATCCACCGGAACCGTGGCATAGGGTGCTGGCCACAGGGGGAGGGGTGTGCCGTTCTTCGGGCCGGCGTTTGCTGCGGTGGTACCTGTCATGCTTCCTTATGCTCCAACTGCGTTATCTACGGCCTTGCGAACTGCTTTGTCTGCGCGCTTGATCTGCTTGCCCGTTGCTTTGCGGGCGTCCGTGGCGAGGTGTTCGGCGCGCCATGCCAGGCTGGGGCGTCCCTCGGTGTCAACCGATGCCAGCAGCACGCCGCCCGTGAGGGAGATGTTCTTCAAAAGCTGGGCCCGGCGCGCGCCGCGGGCTTCCTTGGTGCTGATGTCTGCCGAACGCCACTCGACATAGGTGTTCAGTGCGGACGTCACGGCCAGGACGGTGGCTGCGAAACGTGAGAGCTTACCCAAGCCGAGCAGGGCGCCGGCGCCAAGCTGCGCGCCGCCGATCACCCGCGCGAGGACCTTCTCATCAGCCGGGAACGGCAGGGACTCGGAGGCACGGCGCAGGACCGGCGAGAGTTGCCGGGCAGTATCGTCCGCGTTCTTGAGCTTGTCCAAACCTGCGATGACAAAGCTGGACGCGAGCATGGGCCGCGCGAGAAAACGGATTACTGACATGTCTTGCCTCCTGGATGGCTTGCCACAAAAGTCACTGAGCGTTGTGTTCAAGGGGTGCAGTCTGCTCTAGTCTTGCACCTTTGCGGAATAATTACCCACCGGGACCCGTTGTGAACATCAGGCGCGGTGAAGACCGGGCTGCGGCATGGTGTTTGCCGCTTCGCGAACGGAGTTGGTTTTTTGACCCTGGTTGAGGACCGTCTGGATTTACTGGGCGCCCGGGTACCGGCGCAGCCGGATTCCCTGAAGCTGACAGTAGACTTGGCTTCGATGAGCACCATTGAACCGGCCGCAACGGCCATGGACCAGGCAGCCGGCGGGCTGGACGACGCCGGGGCGGCAGCCGACGTCGATCCTGCCAAGGAGACACCCGAACAGCGGCGGGCGCGCTTTGAGCGCGACGCCATGCAGTACGTAGACCAGTTGTACTCGGCGGCCATGCGCATGGCGCGGAACCCGTCCGATGCCGAAGACCTGGTCCAGGAGGCCTATACCAAGGCATTCTCGGCGTTCCATCAGTACAAGCCGGGTACCAACCTCAAGGCCTGGCTGTACCGGATCCTGACGAACACCTACATCAACCTCTATCGGAAGCGCCAGCGCGAGCCGCTGCAGTCCAACTCGGACACGATCGAGGACTGGCAGTTGGCCAAAGCGGAGTCCCATACCTCGTCCGGACTCCGTTCAGCTGAAGCCGAAGCCCTGGACCATCTCCCGGATTCGGATGTGAAGAACGCGTTGCAGGCCATTCCGGAGGAGTTCCGCTTGGCCGTGTATTTCGCGGACGTCGAGGGGTACGCCTACAAGCAGATATCCGAAATCATGAACACCCCCATCGGTACCGTGATGTCGCGCCTTCACCGCGGCAGGAAGATGCTGCGGGACATGCTGGCGGACTATGCCGCCGAACGGGGCTTCAGTGCCCAGACAGAAGACCAGGCCTCGGCCGGTAGCAACAATCAGGAGAAAGAGAAATGAGCGACTGCCAGGGATTGGGCGATTGCGACGATACGCGGATGCAGCGTATTTATGAGTACCTCGACGGCGCCTTGACCCGCGAGGACCTCAGCGAGATCAAGCAGCACTTGGACGGTTGCGAGGAATGCTCCGAGCAGTACGACCTCGAGTGCCTCATCCGCACCATGGTCAAGCGCTCCTGCACCGAATCGGCGCCGGAAAACCTCAAGAACTCCATTCTGGACAGGATCCATTCGATCAAGCCGGTGGACGCTTGAGTTTGGCCCCTTGATGCTGGTTGGACCTTGAACGCCAAGGGCCCCGGAAACCTGATGGTTTCCGGGGCCCTTGCGGTTAAGCCTTGACGCTAAGCCTGTGCTTAGGTGTTGGGGCGCTTGCCGTGGTTCGCGCCGCCGCGCTTACGGTCACGACGCTTACGTGCACGCTTGCTCATAGCTGGCCTCCTTCAATGATTGATACTCAATAAAGCTGCCCTCCAGTTTCGCACATCCGGGCATGGGCTAGCGAACCGGGACGGTGCTGGTCAGCCGTGCAGCGAATTTCGGATGGAGATCCGGGCCTGGTCCAGCACGGTGCGCACTGTTTCCAAGGTCACGGGGGAGAGCGGGTGCGAAGCGCCGTGCTTCCTGAGCTCCACGCGGACATCGTCCCTGAATGATTGCACCATGAGCTCGGCTTCCTTGAGGATGCGCTGGCCCTCGGGTGAGTATCCGGAGGGCCGGCCCGGCGCCGAGGTGGCCGTCCTGGCGTTGGTCCGCGCAGCTTCGGCCGTCGCCGCCAGGTCCGCCCGCAGGCCCTGCATGTTGCTTCGGATATCTGCCCGCAGATCGTCGGCGAGTCGCCTGACGGAGGCCGAGATGGTGTCTTCCACATCGGCCAGTTCCTGGCGCCGGCGGTCAAGCTCCGCGCGGCCGGCGTCGGTGATCAGGTACTTCGTGCGCCTGCCTTCGGTCTCGGTAGCCACCAGCCCTTCCTCTTCGAGTTTGGCCAGCCGGGGATAGATGGTTCCGGCGCTCGGGGAGTAGGTGCCGCCAAAGCGGTCGCCAAGGGCCTTGATGAGTTCATAGCCGTGCTTGGGCGCTGCCTCCAGCAAGGCAAGAAGGTACAGGCGGAGTGCTCCGTGGGCAAAGACCGGGGGCATCAGAGCCCCGCTTCGCCGGGGAACGGGTGCTCGCCCTCCGCTGCCGGTGCGGTGGCGTGCATGACGAACGTCTTGCCCGAGACCGTGTTGGTGCGCAACAACATGAGCTTCTCGTCGGGGCCCACGATCGTGTGGACATTGCTGCCTGGCTGGGCATAGAGCTGATCATCGATGACAACCGATCCGCTGGCCGATTTCGCCACCACATCGAGGCCTACGTCGTGGGGCAAGCGGATGGTGAGGTCGCCGGAGACAGAATTGGCGCCGAAATCGCTGGTGTAGTCCTGCAGGTCGAAGCTGAGGTCGCCGCTGACAGTCGTGGCGCGCACGTTCGAAAACCTGCCCGAGGCGGTTACTTCGCCGGAGACGCTCTTGGCGGTCAGGACGCCGTCGTGGTTGCGGGCGATGACCTCGCCGCTGACTGTATTGACGTGCAGTTCGCCGCTGGTGCCGTCGGCCATGACGGATCCCGAGACGGTGTTCAGCCGCACGCGGCCGCTGATGCCGGAGACCAGGCCGTCGCCGCTCACCGTCCCCGCCTCGACGTCGACGCCGGGTGGAAGCGCGATCCCGACGATCACCGAATTGGTGCTCGTGTTGTTCACCGTGCCCATCAGGTTGCGGAACCAGCCCTGCGGTCCCTGCAGTTGATGGCGGACTTCGAGCCGGCCGTTGACCAGCGTGACCGTCAAGGGGTCGCCACTGATCTCGCTCACCTCGATCCGGACAAAGGGCTCGTCGTGGGTCACCACGTCGAAACGGCCCTTCACGATTCCCAGTTTGAGTGAGCGGACATCGTCCACGTCGATGGTTTGCGGGCCCGTCACGGTCCAAAGCTCGTCTGACATGATCCCTCCAGAGATGCGATATATCGCGTTGATAGAAACACGATATATCGCGAATCCCGGGTTGGCAACAGTCACGTGGCTTCAAGCGGCCGGTTTGCGGACCCTGGCGTGTTCGACGCCGTGGTTATTCAGGTTGGGCGATGTTAAGCCATTGGAACCAGCCCCGGTGAAGTACCAGCCACGCAATCAGCCCGTAGCCGGCCTGTCCCGGCGTGCCCCCATTGGCTGCGAGGTCCGTCCTCCACTGCTCGTGGTTGAGCAGCGGGGAGAAAGTGTCAACATAATGGTGGTTACGCCTGGTTGTGACATCGGCGAAGGCGGTGTTGAGCTCGGCCAGCCGTTTGTTGCGGGCAGGATCCAGGGTGGGCGGCGGGCCCACGACAAAAACCTCCACACCGCTGTGCGAGGCCCCGTCAAGGATGTTCGCCAGGTTCAACCGGCTCCGGGCGGTGGACAGGCCGAACTCCAGATCACGCCCGGACAAACCGATGACCAGGCGATTCTCGTGCGTATCGCTGAAGCGCCGGCCGGCCTCGTCCTGCCACCGTGCCGCCAGGCCCTCGGTGCCTTCCATGGGGCAGGGGAGCGAAAAGCATTCCACCGAGACGGATTCCTGCGGTGTACGGGCCAGCACCCGGCCCAGCCAGCCCAAGGCACGGGGATCGCCTAGTCCGGCCAGCAGTTCATCTCCTACAGCCGCGATGCGCAGCTTCCTGTCTTCCACGGTTACCTCTTCACACTCGTTACGGTCCATGCTCGGCTTATGCGGTCAGCGCCGGTTAGCGAACCGGGTATCTGTCCCATTAAACAGAAAATGCCCGGCCCGCGGCGCGTGACAGCGCCCCGGGCCGGGCAGATTTCCTTACTTGCGTTCGAACGCCTGCTTGATCAGGGTGTCCTGTTCGGCGGCGTGGCGCTTCATGGAACCAGCCGCGGTGGAAGCAGAAGCCGGGCGCGATACCAGGCGGACCTTGCGGTCCAGCTCGGGCGCCAGGTTGAGGCCCATGAACGGCCACGGACCCTGGTTGGCCGGCTCATCCTGTGCCCACACGATGTCCGCGTTGGGGTACTTGGCAAGCTCTGCCTCGATCTCGGCCTTGGGCAGCGGGTAAAGCTGCTCAACGCGGATGATCGCGGTGGAGGTATCGCCGGACTTCTGCCGGTTGGACAGGAGGTCGTAGTACAGGCGGCCGGAGACCAGGATGACGCGGTCAACGTTGGCAGCCTGGACTTCGTTCTCGCCGATCACCGGCTTGAAGCCGCCGGTGGTGAAATCCTCGACGGCGGAAGCGGCGCCCTTGAGGCGGAGCAGCTGCTTCGGCGTGAAGATGATCAACGGCTTGCGCGGGCGGCTGTAGGCCTGGCGGCGCAGCAGGTGGAAGTGCGAGGCCGCCGTGGTCGGGTTGGCCACGATCATGTTGTCCTCGGCGCACAGCTGCAGGAAGCGCTCGATGCGTGCCGACGAATGGTCGGGTCCCTGGCCTTCGTAGCCGTGCGGCAGCATCAGGACCAAGGAGGAACGCTGGCCCCATTTCTGCTCGGCCGAGGAGATGAACTCATCGATGATGGTCTGCGCACCGTTGACGAAGTCGCCGAACTGCGCTTCCCACAGGACCAGGGCATCCGGGCGCTCTACCGAGTAGCCGTATTCGAAGCCCATGGCTGCATATTCGGACAGCAGGGAGTCGTAGATCCAAAGCTTGGCCTGGTTGTCCGAGAGGTTGCCCAAAGGGAGCCACTCGTTGCCGTTGGCGCGGTCGTGGAATACCGCGTGGCGCTGCACGAATGTACCGCGGCGGGAGTCCTGGCCGGCGAGGCGGACGGGGACGCCCTCCATGATGAGCGAGCCAAAGGCTGCGATTTCGCCGAAGCCCCAGTCGATGCCGCCCTCTCGGGACATCTGCTCGCGCTTCTCAAGGAGCTGCTTGAGCTTGGAGTGGACCGTGAAGCCGTCCGGGATTTCCAGATGGGCCTTGCCGATGCGGGCGAGGGTGTCGGTGGAAATCGCCGTGGAGGCAGGCGAGTTGGTGCCGAAGTCGGCCTGCTGCGCGATGGGGCGCTCGATGTCCGAGACCGCCGCGGAATCCGCGGTGATGATCGGGATCGGGGAGGTCTGGGCGGCATGCGTCTCCGCGAACACGCGCTCCAGGCGCTCCTGGTAGTCGCGGAGCAACTGCTCTGCTTCTTCCTCGGTGATATCGCCACGGCCGATCAGCGATTCGGTGTACAGCTTGCGGACGGAGCGCTTGGCTTCGATCAGGTTGTACATCAGCGGCTGGGTCATTGAGGGGTCGTCGCCCTCGTTGTGGCCACGGCGGCGGTAGCACACCATGTCGATGACAACATCCTTGTGGAAACGCTGGCGGAACTGGTACGCCAACTGGGCCACGCGGACCACGGCCTCGGGGTCGTCGCCGTTCACGTGGAACACCGGCGCCTGGATCATCTTGGCGACGTCCGTGGAGTACGTGGACGAGCGTGAGGAGGACGGAGCCGTGGTGAAGCCAACCTGGTTGTTGACGATGACGTGGATGGTGCCACCGGTACGGTAGCCACGCAGCTGGGACAGGTTCAGCGTTTCGGCTACCACGCCCTGGCCGGCGAACGCGGCGTCACCGTGGACCATGATGGGCAGCACGGGGAACGATTCGCCCTGGTCCAGGCGGTCCTGCTTGGCGCGGACGATGCCCTCGAGTACGGAGTCGACGGCTTCCAGGTGGGACGGGTTGGCGGCGAGGTAGACCTTGGTCTGCTTGCCGTTGTCCGAGGTGAACGTGCCTTCGGTACCCAGGTGGTACTTGACGTCACCCGAACCCTGCACGGAGCGCGGGTCCTGGGTGCCTTCGAACTCGCGGAACACCTGGGCGTAGGTCTTGCCCGCGATGTTGGTGAGGACGTTGAGGCGGCCACGGTGGGCCATGCCGATGGCGACTTCGTCCAGTCCGTCGTCGGCTGCGTCCGAAATGACTGCGTCCAGCAGCGGAATCAGCGACTCGCCACCTTCAAGGGAGAAGCGCTTCTGGCCCACGAACTTGGTCTGCAGGAAGGTCTCGAAGGCTTCTGCGGCGTTGAGCTTGGACACAATGCGCAGCTGCTCTTCGCGGCTGGGCTTGGAGTAGGGGTGCTCCAGCTCATCCTGGAACCACTTGCGCTCGGCAGGCTCCTGGATGTGCATGTATTCGATGCCCGTGGTGCGGCAGTACGCGTCGCGGAGGACGCCGAGGATGTCGCGGAACTTCAGCTGCGGCTTGCCACCGAAACCGCCCGTGGGCCATTCGCGGTCGAGGTCCCAGAGGGTCAGGCCGTAGGTGAGGACGTCCAGGTCCGGGTGCTTACGCTGCACGTACTCCAGGGGATCGGTGTCAGCCATCAGGTGGCCGCGCACGCGGTAGGAGTGGATGAGCTGCTGGATGCGGGCGACCTTGTTGATCTCGTCGGCCGGGTCGACCTGGAGGTCCGGGCTCCAACGCACGGGCTCGTACGGGATGCGCAGGGCTTCGAAGATCTCGTCGTAGAAGTTCTGCGCGCCCAGCAGGAGCTGGTGCACGAGCTTGAGGAATTCGCCGCTGCCGGCACCCTGGATGACGCGGTGGTCGTAGGTGGACGTCAGCGTCAGGATCTTGCTGATGGCGTTCTGGGCGATGATCTTCTCGCTGGCACCCTGGAACTCGGCGGGGTAGTCAAGGGCGCCGACGCCGATGATGGCTGCCTGGCCCTTGGACAGGCGCGGCACGGAGTGGACGGTGCCGATGCCGCCGGGGTTGGTCAGGGAGACTGTGGTGCCGGCGTGGTCGTCGGCCGTCAGCTTGCCGTTGCGGGCGCGCTTGATGAGGTCCTCGTAGGTGTGCCAGAACTCCGCGAAGTCCATGGTCTCGGCCTTCTTGATGTTGGGAACCATCAGGAGGCGGGTGCCATCAGGCTTGGGCATGTCGATGGCGATGCCGAAGTTGACGTGGGCGGGCTGGACGGCGCTGGGCTTGCCGTCGATCTCGTCGTAGTACACGTTCATGGACGGGAACTGGGAAAGTGCCCGGACTACGGCGTAGCCAATGATGTGCGTGAAGGAGACCTTGCCGCCGCGGGCACGGGCAAGGTTGGAGTTGATGACCACGCGGTTGTCGATCAGCAGCTTGGCTGGAACGGCGCGCACGCTGGTAGCGGTGGGAACCTCGAGGCTGGTGACCATGTTGGACGCAATGGCCTTCGCCGGTCCGCGAAGGACGGAAACGACGTCTTCCTCGGGTGCGGTGGGCGCCTTGGTGCTCTTGGGGAGCTGGGCCGGAATGGGCTGTGCTGCGTTGCCGCCGGAGGGCTTCTTTGCCCCGTCCCGGGCAACCGTGGCAGGTTCCTTCTTTGCCGGCGCGGGAGCTGCGGCAGCGGCGGGGGCTGCCGCCGGTGCGGCCGGGGGAGCGGCCGGCGCCGGTGCCGGAGCCGCTGCAGCCGGGGCTACAACCGGAAGTACTTGGGTGGGGGGATTGGCAGCTGCTGGGGCTGCGGAGGTTCCGTTGGAAGAAGTGCCGTCACCGGTGTCAAAGGATTCGAAGAGCGGCCACCACTTGGCGTCGACCGAATTCTTGTCCTGCTGATACCGCTCGTACAGTTCGTCAACGAGCCACTCGTTTCCGCCAAATTCCTCTGGTAGACGGTGGCTGGGCTGCTCTGGCACTTGAAATACGCCTCTTCCATGAGTGTTGATTTCCCGCTGGCCACGTTGCTTTTCCACAACAATGCGCCAGGGTCCGGGTCCCGCGAACTCAGACCCCTGTCAGTCTAGTTAGGATCGTTGGTTAACTGCCAATAGTGGTGACCTAAATCATGTTGCGGCTTCCGGCGGAGGATTTCAGGCCGTCACCAACCCCTGAAAATGAGTAAGGTACGGTCAGGTCGGCCTGTAAACTGGAATCCTTATGGACAGTAAATCCAGGTGCCGGCCTGGGTACTGCTGGGGGAGCCTGAAGGGCAACTCTCCACAGCGTGCCCCGCGAGCCGGCAACACCCGTTCACATGCCCATCACCCGCCGGCCCTCCATGCCGGTGGTCCGGCAGGTTCCAGGCCTGCGGGACCGGACCAGCCTCCGCCGGCCCACCGCCGCCGACGCCAGGCGGGCGCCCCAACCCACGCCCCGGCCCTGGGAGGGATCCGCTAAGTGGAATGGCTCCTCCTCCTCGCCGGCTTTGCCCTGATCCTGGGCACCGGTTTCTTTGTTGCCGTTGAGTTTTCCCTGGTTGCTTTGGACCAGGCCAGCGTCCAGCGCGCGGTGGACAACGGCGACCAGGCCGCGGCGCCCTTGCTCAAGTGCCTCAAGTCCCTCTCCACGCAACTTTCCAGTTGCCAGCTGGGCATCACCCTCACAACGCTCCTGACGGGTTTCGTTATGGAACCCTCGGTTGGCCAGCTGCTGTCCGGCCCGCTGGGGCTGCTGGGGCTGGCTCCCGAGGTGGCCCGTTCCGTGGCATTGGTGGTGGCCATGATGCTGGCAACCCTGCTGTCCATGCTCTTGGGTGAACTTGTGCCGAAGAACATGGCGATCGCCCTCGCCTTCCCCCTGGGCAAGCGCCTTGCCCGCCCCCAGCTGGTCTTCACCGCCGTCTTCAAACCTGCGATCGTGGTCCTCAATGGGTTCTCGAACAAGGTCCTGAACCTCTTTGGGCTTGAGGCCAAGGAGGAAATTTCCGGTGCCCGTACCCCGGCGGAGCTCGCCTCCCTGGTGCGGCGTTCGGCTGAATTGGGAACCCTGGACGCTGGAACTGCCAACTTCGTGGCCCGCACGTTGAACTTCTCCGGCAGGACCGCGGCCGACGTGATGACGCCCCGCATCCGCATGGAAACCATCGATGCCGACCAGCCTGTCACCGATATCCTCGATGCCGCCCGCCGCACCGGCTATTCACGTTTTCCCGTGATCGGCGACTCCGCGGATGATATCCGTGGAGTGGTCCATGTGAAGAAGGCTGTTGCCGTACCGTCCGACCGCAGGGCCAAGCTGGAAGCCGGAGCGATCATGACTGAAGTCCTCCGCGTGCCCGAGACGATCCACCTGGACTCGCTCCTGGCAGAACTGCGCGAAGGAAACCTGCAACTCGCCGTCGTCCTGGATGAATATGGCGGTACTGCGGGCATTGCCACGCTCGAGGACCTTGTGGAGGAGATCGTGGGCGAGGTGTCCGACGAACACGACAAGGTCCGCCCGGGACTGCTTCAGAGCGCGTCCGGGGATTGGTACTTCCCTGGCCTCCTGCGGCCGGACGAAGTTTCGGAGCAGATTCCCGGCCTGACTGTCCCTGATGAGGCAGCCTATGAAACCGTTGGCGGTTACGTCATGAGCAAGCTGGGCCGCATCGCCAAGACAGGCGACGTGGTGGACGCCGGCGGGGGGACATTGACGGTTACCAGGATGGATGGCCGCAGGATCGACAGGATCTGCTTCCACCACATCGAGGAGCCGGAAGAGGCCTCAGACGATGGCCGCGCACAGTCCCACGGGGCGGGGACCCTGTGAGCGACTGGGCAGGCCTGGTATGGCTGGTGATCCTCCTGGTTGGCAATGCCTTCTTTGTCGGTGCTGAGTTCGCGGTCATGTCCGCGCGGCGCAGCCAGATAGAACCCTTGGCGGAGGCGGGGTCCAAGCGCGCGCAAACCACCCTGGTGGCCATGGAAAACGTGTCCTTGATGCTTGCCTGCGCGCAGTTGGGCATCACGGTGTGTTCGCTCCTGATCCTGCAGGTTGCGGAACCGGCAATCCACCACCTGCTGGCTGAGCCACTTGAGCTGGTGGGTGTCCCGGTGGAGTTGGCCGACGTGATTGCGTTTGCCATCGCCCTCCTGTTTGTCACGTTCCTCCACGTGACGTTTGGCGAGATGGTGCCCAAGAACATCTCCGTATCCGTGGCGGACAAGGCGGCATTGCTGCTGGCGCCGCCGCTGGTGTTCATTGCCCGGGTAGTCAAACCCATCATCTGGACGCTGAACTGGTTGGCAAACCACATCCTGCGGCTCATGAGGATCGAACCGAAGGATGAGGTTTCATCCTCTTTCACCTTGGAAGAGGTGCAGTCGATCGTGCAGGAGTCCACCAGGCACGGCCTGGTGGATGACGAGGCCGGGTTGCTAACGGGTGCGTTGGAGTTCTCTGAACACACGGCCTCGCACATCATGGTGCCCCTGGACAAGTTGGTCGTCCTCAAGACGGCGGCCACTCCGGTGGAGGTGGAGAAGGCGGTCAGCCGCACCGGCTTCTCACGGTTCCCCATGGTGGACGACGACGGCGAACTCGCCGGATACCTGCACGTCAAGGACATCCTTTCCATCCCGGATGAAGGGCGCCGGCACCCCATCGCCGAAGGGCGCATCCGTTCTTTGGCCAACCTGTCCCCGGATGACGAGATTGAACGGGCCATGTCCGTGATGCAGCGGACGGGTTCACACCTGGCGCGTGTGGTGGGACCGGGTGGGAATACCCAGGGGGTGCTCTTCCTTGAAGATGTCATTGAGCAACTTGTGGGCGAAATCCGCGACGCCACCCAGGCCACCGGAATCCGCCGCTTGGGCGGTGGCGCACAGCAGTCGTAGCGGAGGGATCGCGTCAGGCGATCTGTGGAAAGCGAGGCCGACCGTTGGCCCTAAATAGGAATGATTCCTATTTAGGGCTACACTGGAGTCATCCACTTGTTGTGTTTGATTCTCATTTTGAGTAGATCCGAGGTTTTCGTGCGTCGTAACGCCGCCCGCCTGTCCATGGTCGCCGTGGCCGCTGCTGCTGCCCTGTCCTTGTCCTCCTGCGCCGGCAATGCCGGGGCGGGTTCGCCGTCGTCGTCCGGAGCGATCGAGGTGGTGACCTCCACCAATGTCTACGGGGACATCGTCAAGGCGATCGGCGGGGACAAAGTCAACGTCAATGCCATCATCACCAAGACCAGCCAGGACCCCCATTCCTACGAGGCAAACGCCCAGGACAAACTGGTGATCTCCAAGGCCAGGCTTGTGGTGGAGAACGGGGGAGGCTACGACGACTTCCTCCACAAGATCGCCGATGACACCAACATTGGCCATGACAACATGATCAGCGCTGTGGAGGTATCCGGGCTGGCTCCAGAGGAAGCCGGCCACAGCGAGGAGGCACACTCCGACGGAGCCCACAGCCACAGCCATGGGGAATTCAACGAGCACGTCTGGTACAGCCTGGACTCCATGGGCAAGCTGGCGGATGCCGTGGCGGCAAAGCTTGGGGCCCTGGACAGCGGATCGGCGGCCACGTTCAAGAGCAACGCGGACTCCCTTAAAGGCAAGCTGGCCGAACTGACCGGAAAGCTCGAAGCCCTCAAGGCAAGCAACCAGGACGCGCCCGTGGCCATCACCGAACCGGTTCCCCTCTACCTCCTTGAGGCCGCCGGACTGGTGAACAAGACGCCGGAAGCCTACAGCGCCGCCGTCGAGGAAGGCACGGATGTCCCCGCCTCCGTCCTGAAGGAAACCACCGACCTCGTCCCGGGGGTCAGGCTGCTGGCGTACAACGAGCAGACGGAGGGTCCGCAGACCGAGGCCGTCAAGAAGGCGGCGGAGGCTGCCGGCGTGCCGGTAGTGAACTTTACTGAGACGCTGCCTGAGGGCAAGGACTACGTTCAGTGGATGGCCGGCAACGTCGATGCCATCTCGGGAGCACTGGCCAAGCAGTAGGCCCCGACAACCTGCGCCGCCTTGCCGCGGAGGCCCCGCAAGCGTCCTAAGATAATCAGGATGGCTGCGGGGCCCACGCTTGCCATCACCTGCCCCGCGGACCATCGCGGCACCCAACTACCACGGCCCAGCGCCGTGCACGGATCGAGGACACCTTTTGACACCGGTAGTGAGCCTCCGCGGAGCGAGCCTGAAGTTCGGCAAGAGGACACTCTGGCAGGACCTTGACCTCGACATCCATCCGGGGGAGTTCTTCGCCGTGCTCGGGCCCAACGGCAGCGGCAAGACCAGCTTCCTCAAGGTCCTCCTGGGGCTCCAGGAATTGCACTCCGGAACCGTGGCCCTCGGTGGCCAGCCGGTGGAACGCGGAAGCAGGCGCATTGGCTACATTCCGCAGCAGAAGTCGTTTGCGCCGGACACGCCCCTTCGTGCCAGGGACCTGGTGGGTCTGGGGATCGACGGACACCGCTGGGGTCTCAGGTTGGCTTCGCGTGCCGTCAACAAGCGCGTGGATGAACTGCTGGAGCTGGTGGGCGCCGCGGATTACGCCAAGGTTCCGGTGGGCCAATTGTCCGGCGGCGAACAGCAAAGGCTCCGGGTTGCCCAGTCCTTGGCCACCGAACCGCAGGTCCTGCTCTGCGACGAGCCCCTGTTGTCATTGGACCTGCACCATCAGCAGGCCGTCAGTTCGCTTATCAACGAGCAATGCCATTCCCGCAACAGCGCCGTGGTGTTCGTGACGCATGAGATCAACCCTGTCATCGACTACGTGGACCGTGTGCTTTACCTCGCCGGCGGCCGGTTCCGGGTGGGGACCCCGCAGGAAGTGATGACCACCGAAGTCCTCTCGGATCTGTACAACAGCCATGTGGAGGTCATCCACGCCAACGGAAGGATCGTCGTCGTGGGACTTCCCGACGCCACCACGCACTTCCATGACGATGCCCACGCGGCTTCCGGGGAGGAGTTCTGATGGACTGGGGAAGCGTCCTGCAGACGATCTTCAATTTCGAGAACTACGGCGAGTTGCTGGTCCTGGTGCAGAACTCCATCTGGGCCGGCGCCGTCCTGGGCCTGCTGGGCGGGCTGGTAGGCACCTTTGTGATGAAACGGGACCTTGCCTTTGCCGTGCATGGCATCTCCGAGCTCTCCTTTGCCGGTGCCGCGTTCGCCCTGCTCATTGGTGCCGACATCATTTTCGGCTCGCTCATTGGTTCCGTGGCCGCGGCCGTCCTCCTGGGCTTCATGGGAGTCAGGGCGCGGGACAAGAACTCGATCATCGGCGTCATCATGCCCTTCGGACTGGGCCTGGGGATCCTCTTCCTGGCCCTCTACGAAGGACGCGCGGCCAACAAGTTTGGCTTGCTGACCGGACAGATCGTGTCCGTGGATACTGTCCAGCTGCAGGTCCTCGCCGGGACGGCCGTGGTGGTGATGCTTGCCATGGCCGCCATCTGGCGCCCCTTGAGTTTCGCGAGCGTGGATCCGGACATGGCCGAGGCCCGGGGCGTGCCGGTGCGTGGTATCGCCATCGGCTTCATGGTGCTCCTGGGTGTGAGCGTGGCACTGTCCATCCAGATCGTGGGCGCACTCCTGGTGCTCGCGCTCCTGATTACTCCGGCGGCGGCGGCCCTCCGGGTGACGACGTCACCGCGGTTGGTGGTGTTGTTGAGCGTCGCGTTCGCCATCACAGCCACGGTGGGCGGAATTCTCCTGGCACTCGGCAGCCGCATCCCCATCAGCCCCTACGTCACCACGTTGTCCTTCCTGATCTACGTGGTGTGCCGGGTGATCGGCCGGGTCCGGGCCAAGCGGGGACTCAACGGACGCGTGTCGCGGGACCAGCCGGCGAGGGCGCTCTAAAGCTTGCCTTCGGCCTTCCGGGCGGTGCACTCCGGGCACAGTCCAAAAATCTCCACGGTGTGGGCCACTTCCGTGAAACCGTGCTCGGCAGCCGTGCGGGCGGCCCAGGTTTCGACGGCGGGCGCCTCGACCTCCACGGCTTTGCCACAGTTGCGGCACAGCAGATGGTGGTGGTGCCCGGTGACGGCGCAACGCCGGTAGACGGCCTCGCCATCACCGTTGCGCAGGACGTCGATCAAGCCGTCGTCAGCGAGGGACTGCAGAATGCGGTAGGCCGTTGCCAGCGAAACCGAGATGCCCTTGTTCTGCAGGAGGCGATACAGCTCCTGCGTGCTGACGAAGTCGTCCAGTTCATCCAACGCAGCGCTGACCGCCAGGCGTTGCTTGGTGACGCGCTGTTCCTTGACGCCGCCGGAAGCAGGCGCAGAAGAACCACTCGTGGCGGACTGGGTGCCGTGGGGCATTGTGGAAGGCTCCGTTTCCTGGGGTGCTGGCGAGTCCCAATTTTACCAGCCGGGCTGCTTGGAAACCCTTTGCGGCGGACCATAGGCTGAGACCATGAAGCTCACCAAGTACACGCATGCCTGTGTCCGCCTGGAAAAGGACAACCACGTCCTGGTCATTGATCCGGGGACGTTTTCCGAATCGAAGGAAGCCTTGGAGGGGGCGCAGGCAGTACTTATCACCCATGAGCACGGCGACCATATAGACCAGCCTGCGGTCCTTGAGGCCATGGAAGCCAACGGCGGACTGGAGCTGTATGCCCCGGCAGGGGTGGCCAACACGGTGAAGAAGGCCGCGGAGGAGGCGTCGGCCGGAAACGTGGCAGACCGCATCCATGCCGTCGATCCCGGCTCGGCCTTCGAAGCGGCTGGATTCGACATCAGAACCTTTGGTGGGCAGCACGCGTTGATCCACGCCCAGATTCCGGTGGTCTCCAACATCGGCTACCTCGTGGACGGCAACGTGTTCCATCCGGGCGATTCCTTCGTGGTACCGGACGGAATCGATGTCAAGACACTCTTGCTACCCATCCATGCGCCGTGGTCCAAGGTGGGCGAAGTGGTGGACTTCGTGATCGCGGTCCGTGCGCCGCAGGCATTCCCCGTCCACGATGCCTTGCTCAACGACCTGGGCCGCGGCCTGGTTGAGGGCCATGTGACGCGCATCGGTGCGCGGTACGGAACCACGTACGCATCACTGGCTGCGCGCGAGAGCGTCGAGGTCTAGGACCCGGAGTTCCAGAGCCCGGTCTCGTGGAACCTGTCCAGGACGGTTTCGAACGCGGTCGGGTCCAGCCCCTTGCCGGCCAGCCATCCGGCGTCGTAATAGCTGCCCGCGTAGCGGTCGCCCGCGTCGCACATCAGCGAGACGATGCTGCCCGTCCTGCCTTCGGCCACCATCTCCGCAACCAGCTGCCAGACGCCCCACAGATTGGTGCCCGTGGACGGCCCCGCGTGCAGGCCGGTGAGTTTCTTCAGGTGCCGCATGGCGGCAACGGAGGCAGCGTCCGGGACCTGGATCATGTGGTCGATGACCGCGGGGACGAAGCTGGGCTCGGCCCTGGGGCGGCCGATGCCTTCGATGCGGGAGGGCAGGCCCGTAGCGGTTCCCGCCGTTCCGTCCCGCCAGGCCGGGTAAAAAGCTGAGTTCTCCGGATCCACCACGGCCAGCCGGGTGCTGTGCCGGTTGTAGCGCAGGTACCGGCCAATGGTGGCGCTGGTCCCGCCGGTCCCGGCGCCCACCACGATCCATTCCGGAACAGGGTGGCGTTCCAGGGCCAGCTGCTCGAAGATCGATTCTGCGATGTTGTTGTTGCCTCGCCAGTCCGTGGCCCGTTCGGCGAAGGTGAACTGGTCCATGTAGTAGCCGCCGGACGTCCGGGCGGTCTGTTCGGCAACCGCGTAGACCTCCGAGGCATGGTCAACCAACAGGCAGGCACCGCCGAACTCCTCGATCAAGGCGATCTTTTCGGCACTGGTGCTCTTGGTCATGACGGCGATGAAGGGCAGGCCGATCAGCCGGGCGAAATAGGCTTCGGAGACGGCGGTGCTGCCGCTGGACGCCTCCACGATGGTGGTGCCTTCGGTGATCCAGCCGTTAACCAGGCCGTAGAGGAAAAGGGACCGTGCCAGGCGGTGCTTGAGGCTGCCGGAGCGGTGGGTCGATTCGTCCTTGAGGTAAAGGTCCACGCCCCAGTGTTCGGGCAATGGAACCGCGTAGAGGTGCGTGTCCGCCGATCGGTTGTTCTCGGCCTCGATCTTGCGGATGGCCTCGTGGGCCCAGGCCCTGTCCTGAATGCACGAATTGCTCACCGGTCAAGCCTACCGGCGGTTCCAGCCCCGCCCGCCGGACTAGGCTGGAACCGGACATCAGCAGGGAACTGCATATCGAAGGAGAATGATGGCGATCCTGATCGACGCAGCCGGGCTGCAACACCGCCTCGAGGCGGGCGAGCGTACTGTGCTCCTGGACGTGCGGTGGGTCCTGGGCCGGACTGACGGACACAGCGAATACGTGGCCGGGCACGTGCCGGGTGCGGTTTTCGTGGATCTTCCCACCGAGCTCGCCGACCACGCGCAACCGTCCCTGGGCAGGCACCCGTTGCCCTCCGTGGCACGCTTCCAGGAGGCCGCGCGGCGTTGGGGCATCAATGACGGCGACACCGTGGTTGCTTACGACAACAGCGGCAGCATGGCGGCCGCCCGGGTCTGGTGGATGCTCCGAAACGCAGGGGTCTCCTCGGTGTACCTGCTCGACGGCGGCCTGGCCGCCTGGCGTGCGGCAGGGAACCGCGTGGAGGCAGGCGAGGTGACTCCCGACGTCGGGCAGGTCACCCTGGGTGACGGAGCAATGGCGACGATCAGCGAAGGCGAGGCTGCCCGATGGCACGGTGGCCGCTTGCTGCTCGATGCCCGTGCGGGGGAGCGGTACCGGGGCGAGGTGGAACCGATCGACCCGCGGGCCGGACACATACCGGGCGCCGTGAGTGCGCCAACCACGGCCAACGTGACCGCCGAGGGCGCGTTCCTGCCCGCCGTGGAACTCAGGGAGCGATTCGAGGAGTTGGGCGTCGGAGCGTCATCCGAGGTAGCTGTCTACTGTGGTTCGGGTGTCACGGCCGCACACCAGATTGCTGCCTTGGAAATCGCCGGCTTCGAGGCTGCGTTGTTCCCGGGATCGTTTTCGCAATGGTCGAACAACGACGCGAATCCCGTCGCGGTGGGTGACCAACCCTTCGAAGCGGAACGCCTCGACGGTCCGAGTGGTACCGGCAGTGCTGCCGGGAGTAGCGTCAAAGCATGACCCCCGGACGCCCTGTGCCCCCGCCCCTTGGAAGAACAATCACCCCTGAAGCATCGCCGTCGTTCGCCGGATCCCTGCTCGCTGCTGCCTATGGTGCCACATCGCCGGAAAGCGGATTGGTGCCGCTGACCGTTTCCCGGCGGGCGCCCAAGGAAGACGACGTGGAGATCGCGATCGAATTCTGCGGGCTCTGCCACTCCGATGTCCATGCCACCCGAGGCGAGTGGCGCATCCCCCCGTACCCCTTGGTGCCAGGCCACGAAATCGTGGGACGGATTACCCGGGTCGGTTCCGCGGTGCAGGATTTTGCGCCAGGCGACCGTGTGGGCGTTGGCTGCATGGTGGACTCCTGCCGCGAATGCGACAGTTGCCTCGAAGGCCTGGAACAGTACTGCGAGCGGGGAAATGTTGGCACGTACGGGGCCAAGGATCCCCGCAACGGCGATGCCGTTACCCAAGGCGGTTACTCGTCCTCGGTGGTGGTGGACCGCCGGTTCGTCCTGCGCATTCCGGAAGGCCTGGACCCGGCGGCCGCAGCGCCGCTCCTGTGCGCCGGAATCACCACCTACTCCCCGTTGCGCTACTTCGACGTCGAGGAAGGCGACGCAGTGGGCGTCGTTGGACTCGGCGGGCTCGGGCACATGGCCGTCAAGATCGCCAAGGCCATGGGTGCCGATGTCACGGTCTTCACCACTTCCGCTGCCAAGTTTGAGGCAGCGCGTGAGCTTGGTGCCAACCATGTGGTGCTGTCCACGGATTCCGAAGCAATGGAAGCCGCCAACAGGAGCATCGACGTGATCATCGATACCGTTGCCGCACCCCACGACCTTAACCCGTACTTCAAGACGCTCCGCCTGGACGGTGCGCTCTTCCAACTGGGCCTGCCCGCGGAGGAGATGCCGCCAGTGAGCCCGGGGCTCTTGATCCGGCGCCGTTTGGCCTATGCCGGCTCCTTGATCGGCGGCATCGCGGAGACCCAGGAAATGCTGGACTTCTGTGCCGCGCATTCGGTGGCCAGCGATATTGAAATCGTCGGAGCCGATCAACTGAACCAGGCCTACGACCGCATGGTGGCGGGCGACGTGAAATACCGGTTCGTGCTGGACACTTCAACACTCCAGGAACCTTCGGAAAGGGCAGACGCATGAGCACGCTGTTTACAAGGATCATCAACGGGGAGATTCCCGGCCGCTTCGTGTGGAAGGACGCGGAGGTGGTGGCGTTCCTGACCATCGCGCCCATCACGTCCGGGCATACCCTGGTGGTTCCACGCGAAGAAGTGGATTCATGGACCCATGCCAGCCCCGAACTGCTGGGCAAGGTCATGGACGTCGCCCAGAAGATCGGCAAGGTACAGGAAGACGTGTTCCAGGCCAAGCGTGTTGGTGTCCTCATGGAGGGCTTCGAAGTGGACCACCTTCACGTCCACGTGTGGCCGGCCTATTCGACGGCAGACTTCGAGGTGCACAACGTGGACCACAATCCTGACCCGGCCATCATGGACGCCACGGCCGTGAAGCTGCGCGCGGCACTTCGCTCCGCCGGTCACGGAGACGTGGTTCCGGAGGACTGATCCCGTACCTCTTAACCCGGTGGTGCTTTTTCGGCGCCACCGGGTTCTTTTTCAGGAGCAGGCCCGCCGGTCAGTCCCCGACGGCCGTCAGGCCGGTGCGAGGGCCTGGTTGAGGACGGTCCGGATGCGCTTTTCGGACACGGAATAGGCTGTCCCAAGCTCCACCGCGAACAGGCTCACCCTGAGTTCTTCGATCATCCAGCGCACCCGGGTTAAATCAGGGCCGATCCTGCGTCCCGGCAGGAGCGCGGAGACGGCGTCGTCGTAATCGTCTTCCAGGCCCTGGATCGCCGCCATGCTGAGGCCATCGCGTTGGACGTTGCCGGGCAGCTTTTCGAGGCGCTTTTCCATGGCCTGCAGGTAGCGCGGCACTTGGCTCAACTGGGCGTAGCCCGTCTGTGCCACGAACCCGGGAAAGACCAATTGCTCCAACTGGCTCTTCATGTCGTTCAAGGCACTGATCAGGGCGAGGCTGGTACTGCCCTTCAGCTGCTTCTGGATCCGGCGCGTGCTGGCCAGGATGCGCTCGACGACGGCAGTCACGGTGAAGACCGTATCGATCAGTTCCGCACGGACAGCCTCGTACAACGCATCGAACGCTCCCTTGTCCCAAGGAAGGTCCTGGGGCGTCAGCTTGTCGATGGCGGCCAGGGCACAATCGGCGATCAGGGCATTGACCGAGCCGTGCGGATTCTGGCTGAAGGTCAGCTTCTCCGTGTTGCTCAGGTGTTCCAGGACATACCGGTCCGGCGAAGGAATGCGGAGGGCCAGAAGCCGGATTACTCCGCCACGCATGGCGGCTTCCTGCTCCTGCCGCGTCTGGAATACCCGCAACGAAACGGATGATCCTTCGTCCACCAACGCGGGGAAGCCCGTGACGGCATGGCCCTTGACGGTTCTGGTGACCTGGCGTTCCACCGGGCCGAAATCCCAGGAAGTGATGCCGTCGCGCTCGGCAACGGCGCCGTTGGCCGGAGTGTTCGAAGCCGCGGGCGCCGGTTGGGAACCCTTGCCAGCAGGGCGGGCCGGACCCTTGTTCGAGGCCCGGGTGGTGGCCGGCGTCGCTCCGAGCGACTCTGCAATGGCGCGACGGGTGGCCGGGGCCAGGGCTTCCTGGAGGCCCGCGAGGTCCTTGCCTTCGCCCAGGACCTTGCCGCGGCTGTCCACCACTTTGAAACTCACCCGCAAATGCTGGGGGACTGCCTCCCAATTCCACGAACCCGGCGGAATGATGTGCCCCTTCAGCCGGCGCAGGACCAACTCGAGGGAAGCCTCCAGTTCATCCGTGGCAGGGTCGAAGTCCGCTTCAAGGGCAGCGGTAGCCTGCCGCGCGACGTCCGGGGCCGGAACAAAGTTCTTCCGGACCTGCTTGGGCAAGGACTTGATCAAGGCGGTGACCAGGTCCACCCTCTGGCCCGGGATCTGCCACCGGAAAGGAGCATCCTCCATCTGGTTCAGGAAAAGCACGGGTACTTCTGCCGTGACGCCATCCGAGGGGTTGGGCGCCGAACCAGGCGCCACCGGGTGGAACTCGTAGCTCAGCGGAAGCTCGAATCCCTTGTGCACCCAGACCTTGGGGTAGGCCGAGTCATCCAGGTCATCGGCGTCCTCGGTCATCAGGAAGGATTCATCGAAGTCCAACAACGTGGCGTCGGACTGGCGGGCTTCCTTCCACCACTTGTCGAAGTGCCGCTCGGACACCACATCCTTGCCCACGCGGGCATCGTAGAACTCGAAGAGCGTTTGGTCGTCCACCAGGATGTCCCGGCGCCGCATGCGGGTCTCCAGTTCCTCGACTTCCTGGAGGAGGGAGCGGTTCCGGTGGAAGAACTTGTGGTGGGTGCGCCACTCACCCTCCACCAGTGCATGCCGGATGAACAACTCCCGTGACAATTCGGGGTCGATCCTGCCGTAGTTGACGCGGCGGTTGGGAATGATCGGCACCCCGTACAGGGTGACTTTCTCGTGCGCCAGCACTGCACCCTGGCGCGATGACCAGTGCGGTTCACTGTAAGAGCGCTTGACCAGGTCCGGGGCCACTTGCTCGGCCCACAACGGATCAAACTTCGCAGCCACGCGGGCCCAGAGCCGGCTGGTCTCCACCAGTTCCGCGGCCATGACGAAGGCAGGAGACTTCTTGAACAGCGCCGAGCCGGGGAAGATCGCGAAACGGCTGCCGCGTGCGCCGGCGTACTCGCGCTTGCGTTCGTCGTAGATGCCGATGTGGCTCAACAGGCCGGACAGGAGGCTGATGTGGATGCCGTCGTGGTGCCCCACGGGATCGGCGACCCGGGTGTTGTCCAAGGTTATGCCGAGTGGCTTGGCCAATTGCCGAAGCTGGGTGAAAAGGTCCTGCCATTCCCGGATCCGGAGGTAGTTGATGAACTCCGTGCGGCATAAGCGCCGGAACTGCGTGGCGGACAACTCGCGCTGTTTTTCCTGCACGTAGTTCCACAAATTGAGGTACCCGGTGAAGTCGGAGTTTTCATCGCGGAAGCGGGCGTGCTTTTCCGAGGCAAGCTGCTGCTTGTCCGTGGGTCGTTCGCGGGGATCCTGGATGGTCAGTGCCGCGGCAAGGATCATGACCTCGCGGACACAACCGCGCTTCCCGGCCTCCACGATCATGCGGCCGAGCCTGGGGTCCACAGGCAGCTGCGCGAGTTTCTGCCCGACGGCGGTCAGCCCACTGCCGCTGCCGCCTTGGCTGCCACGGCGGTGACCGCCCCGGCCCGTGGCCGGCTGATCCTGGGCGTCTTGTTGCCGGGGCGCGCTCAAGGCGCCGAGTTCGCGGAGGAGGGTGACGCCGTCGTTAATGGCACGCGAGTCCGGCGGCTCCACGAACGGGAAGTTTTCCACGTCCTTGGGACCTCGGGCGACGCCCATGGCGGTCATTTGCAGGATGACGGCCGCGAGGTTGGTCCGCAGGATTTCCGGGTCCGTGAATTGCGGTCGTGACTCGAAGTCCTCCTCCGAGTAGAGGCGGATGGCAATGCCCTCGGAGACGCGTCCGCAGCGTCCGGAGCGCTGGTTGGCCGAGGCCTGCGAGACCCGCTCGATAGGCAGCCGCTGGACCTTGGTCCGGTGCGAATACCGCGAAATGCGGGCCGTTCCGGTGTCCACCACGTACTTGATGCCCGGAACGGTCAGGGAGGTTTCCGCAACGTTGGTGGCCAGGATGATGCGACGCTTGCCGCCCGGGTTGAACACCCGGTGCTGTTCCTGCAGGCTCAAGCGTGCATACAGCGGGAGGACCTCCGTGCCTGCCAGGCGGCGATTGCCTTGGATCCGGCTGTTGAGCGCCTCGGCGGCATCGCGGATCTCGCGTTCGCCGGAGAAGAAGACAAGGATGTTGCCGGGCGCCTCCTTGGCAAGCTCATCCACTGCGTCGCAGACGGCGTCCAGGGGATCCCGGTCCTCTTCGAGTTCGTCGTCGGTGTCATCGTCGTCACCGCTTGGCTGGGAGAGCGGGCGGTAGCGGATTTCCACGGGATAGGTCCGGCCCGAGACCTCGATGATCGGAGCCGGCGAGTCCTCGGTGCCGAAATGCTTGGCGAAGCGTTCGGGGTCGATGGTGGCCGAAGTGATGATGACCTTCAGGTCCGGGCGCTGGGGGAGAATCCGCTTCAGGTATCCGAGGATGAAGTCGATATTAAGGCTGCGCTCGTGGGCTTCGTCAATGATGATGGTGCTGTATTTGCGCAGCAGTTTGTCCCGCTGGATTTCGGCCAGCAGGATGCCGTCGGTCATGAGCTTGACCTTGGTAGCCGCGCTGACCTCGCCGGTGAAGCGGACCTGGAACCCGACTTCCGCGCCGATGTCC
The DNA here is from genome assembly GCF_044769225.1 of Paenarthrobacter sp. NPDC090522. Lineage (NCBI taxonomy): Bacteria > Bacillati > Actinomycetota > Actinomycetes > Micrococcales > Micrococcaceae > Paenarthrobacter > Paenarthrobacter sp. NPDC090522. The sequence continues at coordinate 203,984 of NZ_JBIVXL010000002.1, read as the reverse complement.
ACGCCGAGTTCGGAGGCGATCCGTTCCGCTACCGTCCGGGCAGCGAGCCGCCGCGGCTGGGTGTGGCCGATCAGTCCCTTGTCGCCCAGTCCGAGTTCCAGGCACATCTTGGGAATTTGGGTTGTCTTCCCCGAGCCGGTCTCGCCGGCGATGATGGTCACCTGGTTCGCGGCGATGGCCGCCATCAAATCCTCGCGGCGCTCGGAGACGGGGAGCTCGGCGGGGTAGGAAATATGAAGTGTCATGGTTGATGCCAGTCTACTGCGGGGCACCAGGCGGGAACGGCGGCGCCGTCACATCCCCGCTGCCGCGACAAGCCGGCGGGACAGGTCCAGGGCAAAGGACTTGAACTCCGCCGGCCCGATGATTTCAAAATCCATGTCCAGGGCGGCCAGGTGCGCCGCCGGTGCGGCGAGGTTGTCCCAACCGGCCCGGAGAATGGTCGACTGCGGTCCCTCCGCGGTGAGGGACGCGTGCGGGCCCACGACGGCGGCAACGTCGGTGAGTGGGGCACGCAGCCGCACGACGACGTCGAAGCGGTACGGAGACCGCGTGATCGACTGCTGGACGTAGGCTGCCAAGTCCTCGGCGGGAAGGGGCCGTGGTTCGTACTTCTTTCGTTCCGTGGGCAACGACGCCATCCGGTCAGCGCGGAAAATCCGCCAGTCGCCCCGATCCACGTCCCAGGCCACCAAGTACCAGCGCCTGCCTGTGTCCACCAGGCGATAGGGCTCAACCAGGCGCCGCGCCGAATCGCCGTCGGATTTCACGTAGTCGAACGTGATGTAACGGCGATCGGAAATGGCTGCGGAGAGTGCCGTAAGTTGCTGGGGGTCCACGGATGCGGCGTTGCTGGGCAGCGTGGTTACGGCGGCCTTCAACATGGCGAACTTCGGGCGCAACCGTGCGGGCAGCACCTGTTCAAGCTTCGCCAGCGCGCGGACGGAGGCTTCGCCGATGCCTGCCACCGGTCCCGCGGCAACAGAGTTCAGCCCCAGTGCTACGGCCAGGGCCTCGTTGTCGTCCAGGAGCAGGGGTGGAAGCTGGGCGCCGGCACCCAACTGGTAGCCACCTGTGATGCCGGGGGAAGCGTGGATGGGGTAGCCAAGGTTGCGGAGTTTGTCGATGTCCCGCCGCACGGTCCGTTCAGTGACGCCCATGCGGTCCGCCAGTGCGGCGCCGGTCCATTCCCGGCGGACCTGGAGCAGGGACAGCAACTGGAGTAGCCGGGCGGAGGTTTGGATCATGGAGGAGAATCTAGCCCACGCGTCGGCGTGCCGCACAGGGCAGGGGAGGCGTAGAAGGACGCCCGTCAGTTCAAGGAGTCCTGCAGTAACTCCGTGAACGTACGGGCGTCGGATGGATGGGACAGGGAGGGGATGATTGGCAGCGTTCCGGGGCCGGCCGCTCAGTAGATCCGCGGGTTCCAGTAGGGGCTGCTGGGGGCCTCGAAGGCGCTCCACGGTTCCTTGGAGGAGATGGGCGGGTTGTGTCCGCGGCCGTCCTTCAGGAGGGCAGCGATGGTGGCTGAAACGGCGGTGATGAGGACGATGAAGAGGATGATTCCGAAGATTTCCATGCCTCCATCCTTCTCTTGCAGGCACTGGGAAAACAGTGGCAGAAATGACCCAAATGAACAATTTTCTGCCACAATAGAGAGATGTTGACATCAGTAGCCGTGATAGTGGTTCCCGACTTCTCCATCTTCGAGTTCGGCACTGCCTTTGAGGTTTTCGGCATTGACAGATCGGACAGGGGAGCCGGTGTTCCCGCCTTCGACTTCCGCGTGTGTGCGCCCGAACCCGGCGATGTCCGGATGAAGTCGGGGCTCTCCCTCCACGTCAATCGTGGCCTGGAGGCAACGGCGGACGCTGACTTGGTGATCATGGCGCCCTTTGGCAGGGACCAGGAAGTGCCGGAGTCTGTCTATGCGGCTCTCCGCGCTGCCCACGAGCGCGGGGCCTGGGTGATGTCCATCTGCTCGGGAGCCTATGCCTTGGCGCGTGCCGGCCTTCTGGAAGGGCGCCGCTGCACCACCCACTGGCATTACTCCCAGGACCTCGCCAGCCGGTACCCCGGAGTGATCGTGGACGAAAATGTCCTCTACGTCCAGGACGGCACCATCATCACCAGCGCCGGAACCGCCGCCGGCATCGACGCGTGCCTGCACCTGGTCCGGGTGGAGTTGGGGGCCAACGTGGCCGCAGCCATTGCACGCGACATGGTGGTGCCCCCGCACCGCGACGGCGGACAGGCCCAATTCATCGACAGGCCCATGCCTACCTGCGGTTCGGCGCCGATGGAGGCACTCCTGCGCTGGATGGTGGAGCATTTGGACCAAGAGCACAGCGTGAACGATCTTGCTGCCAGGCTCCACATGTCCCCGCGCACCTTCGCCCGACGCTTCCGCGCGGAAACGGGCGCAACGCCGGCCGCGTGGTTGAACTCCCAACGGGTTCTCCGCGCACAGGAACTGCTGGAAACCACGGAACTGAACATCGACGAGATTGCGCGTGAGGCCGGCTTTGGGCATTCGGTGCTGTTGCGCCACCATTTCACCAAAGTGCTGGATACGAGCCCCCAGAGCTACCGCAGGGCCTTCCGGGGGCAGTTGGCCGAGGCAATCTAGCGGCTGTCCGAGCTGGCGGCTGTCCGAGGCGGCGGGGACTAGCGCCGACCGCCCACGCGCCCACGCGTTTCGGCGCCCTCGGCCTTGGCGCATTCCACGAGGTCCTGCCACGGTCCGGTCACGGCCCTTTCGGGCAGGGTAGCCCGGCGTTGCCCTGCCCGGATGGAGTACATGAAACGGTCGGGTTCGTTCAACGCGCGGGCCTGGCTTTTGGCTTCCTCCCAAGGGCAGGCCTCCACCATGGGCAGCCAGCGCTCTTTTTGGTCGGCGGACACGGCCTCCACGCTCCAGACACGGGTCATGGCGGCGACGCCCCCGCTGCGTTGGACGGTGATCTTCATGTCCGGCTGCTTTCCCGTTAACTGGCCTGAGGCAGCCAGTCCGGGGCGGGACTGCAGGAAGTGTGCAGTCCCGCCGGCTGGCCTAAACCTTCACCTTCACAGTGTCCCACGCCTTTCGGACGGCGTCATGCTCTACCGAACCGGCGCCGAACAGCTCCTCCGCCGTGGACAGTGTGGTCCTGGCGAACTTGCCGAACGTGCAAGCAGGGGGCAGGGAGCCGCTGGTCAGCGTTCCGTACCAAATCTGGCCCGGGGCGCCCCAGGCGTTGCCGCCGAGCTCGGCTGCCACCAAGTAGAAGGCACGGTTGGGGATTCCGGAGTTGATGTGCACCCCGCCGTTGTCGGCGCTGGTGCGGACGTAGGTGTCCATGGAGTCGGGCTGCGGGTCCTTGCCCAACACGTCGTCGTCATAAGCGGTGCCGGGAGCTTTCATGGACCGCAGTGCAGCCCCCTGGACTTTCTCGGTGAACAGTCCTTCGCCGATCAGCCATGACGCTTGCGCGGTGGTCTCCTGCTTCAGGTACTGCTCCACCAGCACGCCGAAGACGTCGGACATGGACTCGTTCAGCGCGCCGGCCTGGTTGCGGTAGGCGAGTCCGGCAGTGAACTGCGTGACCCCGTGGGCGAGTTCGTGGCCAATGACGCTGACCGACTTGGTGAACCGCTGGAACACTTCACCGTCGCCGTCCCCGAAGACCATCTGCCGGCCGTCCCAGAACGCGTTGTCATAGAGATTGCCGTAGTGGACGGTGGCGTCCAACGGCAAGCCGGCGCCGTCGATCGAATCGCGGCCGAAGATGTCCGCGTAGAGGCGGTGGGTGCTGCCCAGGCCGTCATATGCTTCGTCCGCGGCGACATCGCCCGTGGCAGCAGCGCCTTCCTTGCGTACCAGCCTGCCGGGCAGGTTCTCCGACGTGTCGGCGTCGTAGATGGTCCGCTTCGGTGGCCCGGGCTGGGCCTGCCGGGCGCTCGGCGGTGCGGACGGTGCAGGAGCCGAGCGTACGGCCTGCAGTTCCTTGATATGCAGCAAGGACTCTTTGGCAGCCCTTGCGACGGCCCAGAGCCGCGGCTCACTCCGGGCGGCAAGCTTGCGCAGCATGTATGGCGGAACGATTGAACAAAACACGGCAACCCCTTTGGCTGGAAACGTCTGGCGGGCAACTTGTATCCAGCCTAGGATCGGGGGCCGACATTATGGCCGCGGGCCTCCGGCAAGCCTCGAACTGATAGCCCTGCCTTGCGTTGCCGGGCTGTGCAGCGGGCTCCGGCAGAACGCCCGTGCGGGCATGAAAATACCCCGCCAGCTTGGCTGGCGGGGTATTCACTGTGCCCTCGATAGGATTCGAACCTACGGCCTTCTGCTCCGGAGGCAGACGCTCTATCCCCTGAGCTACGAGGGCAACCGGGGTTCCCTCCGTTGCCGGTGGGACGTCCTAGAGCTTAGCAGTCCACGCGGTGCAAAGGAAAACCGGGCGCCACCTCGGCAAACACGCGGCGGACCTGAACGTCTCAGTACCCGGCGAACGAGTCCACATGCACCTTCCGTGCCCCGGCCCCGCGCGCGGCTGCCCGCAGTGAATCCACGCTCGCCGGAGACCCGGAGACGTACACCTCTCGATCCCTGACATCCGGAACCAGCTCGGCAAGGCGCGTCGCATCGATCCTTGGGCTGCCGGCGTCGTGCATGAACCCCGGAGGAGTGGAACCGTCCGCCAACCGGGCAATCACGTGGGCACCCGAGGCCTCCAGTTGTTCGCAGGCAGCCAGCTCTTCCCGGCTCTTTGCGAGGTACAACACCACAGCGTCCCTGGACGCCTCGGACGCAAGATGGGACAGGAAAGGCGTGATCCCGATGCCGGCGGCTATCAACAGGACCGGCCTGCCGGCGTCGTGGGGCAGCAGGAAGTCGCCGCCCACGGCCGTGCCGGCCACCCGGTCTCCCGGCTTCAACGCAAGCAGCGATTTCTTCGCCGAGGAGAGCGGTTCGGCAGTTCCCACTCCAAAGGTCACCTCCGGCGAGCCAGGGGCGCTGGTGATGCTGAATACCCTGCGCCGTCCTTTGCCGTCCGAACCCGAGTGGGGGAGGTTGAGTTCCATGAACTGCCCGGCCGCAAACCGTACCGGCCGACGTGGTTCGAAACGGAACTCCGTGGTTCCAGGAGTGAGCTTCCTCGAGTCCTTGAACGTCAGTTCCACGCCACCGCGCTGGCCGAGGAAGAACGCCAACGCGTTGCCCACCAGCAGGGCCAGTTCGGGGGAGTTGGCAACGAAGCCCAGGTTGTACGGAACAGCAAAGATAAGGCCCACGACGGCGGCAAGCGCCAGTTGCTGCCACCGGCGCGGAGGCAGGGTCAGCGGTTCCGAAAGCATGAAGCCCACGAAGAACAGCAGGGGGCGTTGCGCCAGCGGCTGCCACAGGGCCTGGCCTGCCGTCATGCCGCGGCTGATCAGTTCAGTGAAGATGATGCCCGTGGCCATCACCAGGAAAACCGAGGCCATCAGGAGTTTGCGCGTCCGGTAAAGCACGACGAACACTCCCGGAACCAGCAGCCACAACATGGCCGGAGTGGCCGCCCACCACGTTGCGATGTTGAGCCCGGTCAAACCGGTGATGAAGGCCCCGGCAGCAGCAGGGTTGAAGATGTGCCGGCCCCGGAAGGCCAAGGCATACTTCGATGCACTGGCGAGCACACAGGCCAAGGCAACACCGAGCATGTCCATGGCGCCGAACGCCGGCCAGAACAGGAAGTAGAGCAACAACCCGGTGATGAGCGAGGATTCTGAATGCGGCCGCGTGCGGAACAGCGGCGCCAACAAGCGGTTGGAGGCGTACGTCAGTCCCAGGCACAAGGCCAGGTGCACCAGCATTTCGGGAATGCCGAACGTCAACCAGCCCAGGACATTCAGCACCAGGCTGTACACCACCAGGATCCCCAGGACCCAGAGGATCAGGCGGTACATGGTGAAGCGGCCCAGCCACGTGTCCAGTCGCGACTTAACGGCAATCATGAGAACAGTCTCCCCTCAAAGCCGCCAGAGAACGTGGCGGCACCATTCGAAAAAACCCGGAGCCAGGAAAAGTCGAACACGGTTTCCAGCGTTTTCGGTTCAACCATGAAAAGTGCCGTCGCCAAGGCATCGGCCGCCAGGGCATTCTCCGCCATGGTCCAGGTGGCAACCGTGGTTTGGATGGGTTGCCCGGTGGTCGCATCCAGGACGTGGTGCAGGCCATCGCCCCACGCGCGCCTGTTGGCGGCAGAGGCACACAATGCGGCATTGTCCAGCTCCACTATTCCAATGGCCTGCTTGGGGTTGTAGGGATGTTCCAGCGCCACGGTCACTGCTTGGCTGCCGGAATGCAGCATGTCCCCGCTGCCATCCACCAGGAAATCCGTGTGGCCGGCCTCGCGCAGCAAGCCGCCCAACAAATCCACGAGTTGTCCCTTCCCGGCTGCGCCTATGTCCAGCACCACTGCATCACTGGCCGTGATGGTGGTGCCGTCCCAGTCAAGGACGTCCTCCCAACGCGGCGCGGGCTCGGGCGTTCCCGAGGGAACCAGCGTGTACGCCGCGTCGTAGCCCAAACGGTTCAGGCTGCTGCCCACGAGGGGCGTCATGGCACCCCGGCTGAGCCGGTACAGATCGGCGTAAACCCGGTGCAACGCCCCGGCATGCCGGGGCATCGTGATGGTTCCTGGTGCCTTGGCCAGTGCGGCGACGAGGGAGTCCGGCCTGAACCGCGAATACGTATGGTCGTAATCAGCGACCGTGCCGAGCAGTTCCTTCCGTACCTCCGGAGCGAGCTGTTCCGGCGTCGAAACGTCCCAGTGGGTACCGATGCCATCAAAGCCGAAGGTGCTCCAGCCCGGGTGCGGCATGGCTGCTACTTGGCCTGGGACTTGATCTGCTGGACGGCGTCGTTGAAGCCGCCCGAGGTCAGCGAGGAGCCGGCCACCTTGGACACATTGAGTTCATCGATGTCCTTGCCCACGATCTGGGCGGCGATGCCGCTGGCGAACTCGCCCTGGAACTTCCTGGTGTTCGGGTTGGACGGGTGCGTGGTGATGTTGACGGCCGAAACCTTGTCCCCGGCGAGGGTCAGTTCGACGCCGACTGTTTCCTGGCCGTTCGGAGACGTATAGGTTCCGTCGGCGCTGTACGTGCCGTCCTTGTAGGTGGAGCCGGTGGTGGTGCCGCTGGACGCAGCCGACGACGCGCTGGGGCTGGTGGTGGATTCCTGGCCGCCGTTCTGGCTGGCAGGGGTCTGCGAGGGGGCCTGCGTGGTGGGCGCGCACGCTGCAGCCGTACCAATAATGGAGAGGCCTGCGAAGCCGGCGTAGAGGGTCTTGCGGAGTGGCGTAGTCATGGTTCTGCTCGTTTCAACTGGACAAGATTCGTCTGGACAAGATTCAACTGCTGGGATGGGGCTGGGTTCGGTTTGATCGTTGATGACTTCATGGCCACCTCTTACGTCTTCAACAACGTCGGATTCAGCGTAATGGTTCACCCTGTGCCGGCAGGCGTCCTTTCCTGTGTCCCCGCTGTGGGCAGGTTACCCACATACGGCCGTCCAAATTCCGCGTCTTTGCGGGCCCCCGGTAGGCTAGATGCGTGACTCCCGAAGAACTCTCCACTGCCATATCCACCTGCCTTAAGGACGCCGTAGCCGCCGGTGAAATTGCCCTGGCGGAATCTGCCCTTCCCAACGACGTCCGAGTGGAACGACCCAAGAACAGGGATCACGGAGACTGGGCCACCAACATCGCCCTGCAACTGGCCAAGCAGGCAGGCACCAATCCGCGGGAATTCGCCGGAATCCTCAGCAACCGCCTGCAGGAAATACCTGGAGTGACCGGCGTGGAAATCGCAGGTCCCGGCTTCCTCAACATCACGGTGGATGCCGCTGCCGCCGGGGTGCTCGCCAAGGTGATCGTGGAAGCCGGTCCGTCCTACGGAACCAACCAGGCGCTCGCAGGCCACATCATCAACATGGAATTCGTGTCCGCCAACCCCACCGGCCCGCTGCACATCGGGCATACGCGCTGGGCTGCCCTGGGTGACGCGATCGCACGGGTGCTGCGTGCTTCCGGCGCAGACGTCACAGCCGAGTACTACATCAACGACGCCGGTTCGCAGATGAACGTCTTCGCCAATTCCGTGCTGTCGCGGCTCCACGGCCGCGGGGTACCCGAGGGTGGTTACCCCGGGGAATACATCATGGAACTGGGTGACGAAGTCCTGAAGGCCCACCCGGACATCCGTGAATTGACCGACGAGGCCGCGCTTCCGGTGATCCGCGCCGCTGCCTACGAGGCCCAAATGGTGGACATCAAGAACACGCTGGGCGAGTTCGGCGTGGACTTCGACGTCTTCTTCTCGGAAAAGGAACTGCACGACGCCGGCGCGATCGAGGCTGCCGTGGCCCGCCTTCGGGAGCAGGGCCACGTGTTCGACGACGGCGGTGCGGTGTGGCTGCGCACCACAGATTTCGGTGATGACAAGGACCGGGTCATGATCCGTGCCAACGGAGAACCGACGTACTTCGCCGCAGATGCCGCCTACTACCTTTCAAAGAAGGACCGCGGCTTCATCGAGAAGATCTACCTCCTCGGCGCCGACCACCACGGCTACATCAACCGCCTCAAGGCCATTGCAGCCTGTGCGGGTGACGATCCCGAGGTGAACATCGAGGTCCTCATTGGCCAGTTGGTTTCCGTCAACGGTGCCAAACTGTCCAAGCGGGCCGGCAACATCATTGAGCTCAAGGACCTCATTTCCTGGCTGGGCAAGGATGCCGTGCGCTACTCCCTGGCACGCTTCCCCGCCGATTCGCCGCTGACGTTGGACCCGGAGCTGCTCAAGAAGAACAGCAACGAGAACCCGGTGTTTTACGTCCAGTACGCCCACGCGCGCTCACGCGGCACGGCCCGTAACGCGGCCGAGGCCGGCGTGGACCGCTCCGTCTTTGACGCGGCATTGCTGGATCACGCCACCGAGAATGAGCTGCTCTCCTATCTGGGCAGCTACCCGTCGATCGTGGCGAAGGCGGCCGAACTGCGCGAACCGCACCGTGTGGCACGCCACCTGGAGGTCATTGCCGGCGCTTACCACCGCTGGTACGACGCCTGCCGTGTGTCGCCGCAAGGCGATGAACCGGTCCAGGACGTCAACCGCACGCGCTTGTGGCTCAATGACGCCACCAGCCAGGTTTTGGCCAACGGACTTGAACTGCTGGGCGTTTCGGCGCCGGAACGGATGTAGGAACCATGACTGAACACTCCTCCCCGCTCGCCCCCGGGTGGCTCGCAGTACCGGAAAACCTCAATGCCCTGCAGGAACCCCTGTGGGCTGCAGGGGTTGAACGGAACCACGCTGGCGAGGTCACCATCGATGGCCTGTCCGTCAGCGAACTCAAGGCGCAGTTCGGCACCCCGCTGTTCGTCATGAGTGAATCGGACTTCCGGTCACGTGCCCGGGCGTTCAAAGACGCTTTCGACGCCGCCTTCGCCGACATTTGCGGGGGAGTGGACGTCTACTACGCCGGAAAGTCCTTCCTTTGCACCTCCGTGGCCAGCTGGGTTACCGACGAGGGCCTGCGCCTGGACACCTGCTCGGGCGGAGAGTTGGCCGTCGCAGCGCGTGCCGGGGTGCCGGGCGGCAACCTGAGCCTGCACGGCAACAACAAGTCCGATGCCGAAATCAACAGGGCCCTGGACATGAAGCTTGGCCGCATTGTGGTGGACAGCCTCGACGAGCTGGAACGCGTGGCCAAGATCGCGTCCAGCCGGGGCGAAACCGCCAAGGTCATGCTCCGCCTGACGCCCGGCGTGCACGCCCACACCCACGAGTTCATTGCCACCGCCCATGAGGACCAGAAATTCGGGCTGTCCATGGCCGGTGATTCAACTGAGGAAGCGGGCCTGTCCGCAGCCGAGGAGGCCGTGGCAGCAGCAACCTCGTACGCAAGCATTGAACTTCTGGGCCTGCACTGCCACATTGGATCCCAGATTTTCGAGCCCGATGGCTTCGCCCTCGCAGCCAGGAAGCTCCTTGCTTTCCAGGCGGCCATGCAGTCCAAATACGCCATCGTCATGCCTGAGCTCGATCTCGGCGGCGGCTACGGAATTGCCTACACGCCGGTGGACACTCCCCGCCCCGCAGCGGAAATCGCGGAGGCGATGGCCGCCGTCGTACGTTCCACCTGCTCGGAACTTGGTATCGAGGCCCCGCGCATCTCCATCGAACCCGGCCGGGCGATCGTGGGCAGCACCACGTTCACTCTGTACGAAGTGGGAACCCTTAAGACGCTTCGCGTGGATGCCGAAACGGGGCATGAAGGCCAGGAGAACGTTACGTATCCCCGCCGCTATGTGTCGGTGGACGGTGGCATGAGCGACAACGCCCGTCCGGTGCTTTACGACGCGGATTATTCGGCCGTTTTGGCTTCCCGCGGCTCCGAGGCGGCTGCGCAGCTGTCCCGCGTAGTGGGCAAACATTGCGAGAGCGGCGACATAGTTGTTAGAGATGTATATCTGCCCGCGGATGTGGCAGCCGGTGATTTGCTCGCAGTACCGGGTACCGGCGCCTACTGCTGGGCCCTCTCCAGCAACTACAACTACCTGGCCCGGCCCGGCGTTGTCGCTGTAAGCGACGGAGCCGCCAGGCTCATTGTCCGCGGGGAAACCGAAGAAGATCTCTTGAACCGCGACATGGGAGTGGCGAATGTCTGAAGTGCGAAACCTGAAGGTGGCCCTGCTGGGCTGTGGCAACGTTGGGGCCCAGGTCGCGCGGATTCTGATTGACGACGCCGACGCCCTCGCCGCCCGCAGTGGTGCCCGCCTGGAACTGTCCGGTATTGCCGTGCGCACCATCGACGCGCCCCGTGATGTGGAACTTCCACGCGAACTCTTCACCACCGACGCCGAGACCTTGGTCAAGGACGCCGACCTGGTGATCGAACTCATGGGTGGCATTGAGCCTGCCCGTTCCCTGATCCTCACGGCCATCCAGAACGGCGCCTGCGTTGTCACCGGCAACAAGGCCCTCCTGGCGCAGGACGGTCCCACGCTCTACGAAGAGGCGGACAAGGCCGGCGTGCAGTTGTCCTACGAAGCCGCTGTAGCCGGGGCCATCCCCATCCTGCGGCCCATCCGCGACAGCCTTTCCGGCGACCGCATCACGCGTGTGCTGGGCATCGTCAATGGCACCACCAACTTCATCCTGGACCAGATGGACAGCACGGGTGCCCAGTTCGCCGACGCCTTGGCCGAGGCCCAGCGCCTTGGCTACGCCGAGGCTGATCCCACCGCCGATGTCGAGGGCCACGACGCCGCTGCCAAGGCCGCAATCCTGGCTTCCCTGTCCTTCCACACCCGCTTCTCGCTGGATGACGTCTACTGCGAAGGCATCACCAAGGTCAGCGCCGAGGACATCGCGTCTGCCAAGGAAGCCGGTTTCGTCATCAAACTCCTGGCCATCGCGGAGAAGATCGAGGCCTCGGACAACGGCAGCGGCATCTCGGTTCGTGTCCACCCCACCCTGTTGCCGCGCGAGCACCCGCTCGCTGCAGTCCGTGGCGCGTTCAATGCCGTCTTCATCGAGGCCGAGAACGCCGGTGAGCTGATGTTCTATGGCCAGGGCGCAGGCGGAACTCCCACGGCTTCTGCCGTCCTGGGCGACCTCGTCTCCGCCGCGCGCCGGTTGGTCCTTGGCGGGCCGGGCCGCACCGAAACCACCACGGGCCATGTTCCGGCGCTCCCGGTTGATGCCTCGAACACGAGCTACTACATCGGCCTGGACGTCGCCGACCAAGCCGGTGTCCTGGCACGCATCGCCCACATTTTCGCGGAGAACGGTGTCTCCATCGAAATCATGCGACAGACGATCCACCGGGATTCCGCATCCAAGGTTGAGTCGGCTGAGCTGAAAATCGTGACGCACCGGGCATCCGAAGCTGCACTCGCAGCAACCGTCGAGGCCATGAAGGGCCTTGACGTCATCAATTCTGTGACATCCGTACTGCGGGTAGAAGGGGTCTAAGTGGCTCACCAATGGCGCGGAGTAATCCGCGAATACGCTGATCGTTTGCCGGTAACGGAAGCCACAAAGGTCATCACCCTCGGCGAGGGCGGCACTCCTCTTGTCCACGCACAGAAGCTTTCTGAGCTGACGGGCTCCCAGGTGTACCTCAAGGTCGAAGGCATGAACCCGACCGGTTCCTTCAAGGACCGCGGCATGACCATGGCAATGACGGCCGCCGTGGAGGCCGGAGCCAAAGCGGTTGTTTGCGCATCCACGGGCAACACCTCCGCCTCCGCTGCGGCCTACGCCACGGCCGCCGGCCTCAAGTGCGCCGTGCTGGTGCCCGAAGGCAAGATCTCCATGGGCAAGCTGAGCCAGGCCATCGCCCACGGCGCCACGCTGCTGCAGGTGGACGGCAACTTTGACGACTGCCTGGACATCGCCCGCAAGCTCGGCGAGTCCTACCCCGTGTTCCTGGTGAACTCCGTGAACCCGGCCCGTATCCAGGGCCAGAAGACGGGTGCGTTCGAGGTAGTGGACTCCTTGGGCGACGCCCCGGACATCCACGTGCTGCCGGTCGGCAACGCCGGAAACATCAGCGCCTACTGGAAGGGCTACAAGGAGTACTCTGCCCCCTTCGAGACAGCCAATGGCACGCTGCCTGCGGTTTCCACCAAGACTCCGGTCATGTGGGGCTTCCAGGCTGCCGGGGCTGCGCCGTTTGTTGCCGGCCACCCCATTACGGAACCGGACACCATTGCCACGGCCATCCGCATCGGCAACCCGGCTTCGTGGGAGACTGCCGTGGCAGCCCGGGACGAATCCGGCGGACTGATTGAAGCCGTGACGGACGAGGAAATCCTTGCCGCGCACCGCTGGCTTTCTTCCAAGGAAGGCGTCTTCGTCGAACCTGGTTCAGCGGCCGGCGTCGCAGGCTTGATCAAGAAGCACGCCGCGGGCGATGTGCCCACCGGGAAGACCATTGTCATCACGGTTACCGGCCACGGCCTCAAGGACCCGCAGTGGGCCCTCCGCACCGAGGACGGCAGCGATGTCCAGCCGGTCAAGGTGCCGAACGACGTCGTCACCGTTGCAGCAGAACTGGGACTGGAAGAAAAGTAAGAGTGGAAACAACGCAGCCCACCGCGACTGATCGTGCGCTCGTCGCGGCAGGCCAGCGGCTGACCGTCAAGGTCCCCGGAACGAGTGCCAACCTGGGTCCCGGCTATGACAGCCTCGGCTTGGCCCTGTCCATTTACGACACCTTGACGGTGGAAACCCTGTCCACCGGAGAGCTCGAATTCGAGCTCTCCGGTGAGGGGGCCGATACTTTGCCTCGCGACGCGTCGCACCTGGTGGTACGCGCCATCGACCTGGCCCTGGCACGCCTCGGGTACGTCCGCGGCGGCCTGAGGATCATCGCTGACAACGTGAATCCGCACGGCCGGGGCCTGGGATCGTCTGCTTCGGCAGTTGTTGCCGCAGTAACCGCCGCAAACGGGCTGGTTCCCGAAGAGGCCCGCAAGGACCGCGACTGGATCCTGCAGCTGACCAGTGAAATCGAAGGGCACCCGGACAACGTCGCACCCGCGATATTCGGCGGACTGGCGCTGTCATGGCAGGACAGCGAGCAGTACAGCAGCACCCGCGCGGACGTCGCGCCATCGGTGGTTCCCGTGGTGGCCGTTCCGGACTATGAGCTCTCCACCGAGACGGCCCGTGGCCTCCTGCCGGCCTCCGTCGGCCACCACGCCGCTGCCATGAACTCGGGCCGGGCCGCACTGCTGGTCCACGCCCTGACCACACAACCGGCGTTGTTGCTGCCGGGCACCGAGGACTACCTGCACCAGAGCTACCGCGCCGAGGCCATGCGCCCCAGCGCCAACCTGATCGCGTCCTTGCGTGCGGCAGGTTTTGCCGCGGTGGTTTCGGGCGCAGGACCCACCGTCATGGTGCTGGCCAATGGCCCGGCTGAGGCCGATGCCGTCACCGAACACATCACCGGATTCACGGTGGCCAACACACCCGAGGTTGCCTGGCGTGTGATGACGCTGGCTGTGGACGTTGAAGGTGCTAGAGTGGAAGTGCACCGGCGGTAAAGCCGCGGGCAGTTCCCTGATTTTGGATCTCGGTGGTTTCGCCGTACCTTTCGTCAACTGTGCCAACGTCTGGCGGTGCCGTCTCCTTCCGGCCTGTCTCAGGTGCCGCAGAACTCTCTCTGTTTCCTGAAAATTCAGTCGGCTGTCCGGGCAACTGGATCCAGTGAAGACGATCAGTATCCGGCCCTGTTGGCCACAATCCATCAGGCACGGCCAAAATCAACGGTTGCAGATCTGAACTGCAGCCTAGAACAAATCATCGCGTCCGGCTCTTGTTCCGGGCGCCGTCGAGGGGGAAGGATCCTTCGTGACAGAAACCACTGAGCTGGCTTCAGCTGTGGACACCACATCTTCTGCTGCCGAGTCGTCAACGGCAGCAACCACCAAGAGCAGCGGCCTTGCCGGCCTTAAGCTCGCCCAGCTCCAGGCTCTTGCCAGCCAGCTGGGCATCTCCGGGGGATCCCGTATGCGCAAGGGGGACCTGGTCAACGCCATTTCCGCCCACCGTGCCGGTACATCCACGGCAAAGGCGCCCACCAAGGCTGCTGCCGCAAAGTCGGCCGCACCCAAGGAAACCCCTGCCGCCGAAGCAAAGCCGGCTGACAGCAACGCTCCTGCAACCGAGGCCGCTCCGGAAGCAGCGGCCCAGGAGGCACCCCGCCGTGGCCGTGGCCGCAGCCGTCGTGCCACCAGCGACGGCGTCGTGGCCGCAGCAGAAGCTGCTGCAGCTACCGCCGAGGCCGCTTCTGCTCCCGCCGCTGAGGCTCCGGCAGCGCCTGAAGCAGCTGAAGCCGGAACCGAGCGCCGCCAGCCGCGGACGCGCAACCGCCGTCGTAATGACGCTCCCGCAGCCGAGACTGCAGAGGCACCCGCTGCCGAGCAGCCGGCACCGGACTCCCGCGGCACCGAGCAGCGCAGCACCGAGCAGCGTGCCACCGAACAGCGCGGAACCGAACAGCGCGAAGCCCGCACCGAACAGCCCCAGCGCGAAACCCGCGGTGAGCGTTCCGAGCAGCGCGAACAGGCCGAGAGCGGTGACCAGCAGCGTGAACGCCGTGACAATTCCCGCAACCGCCGCGAGGACAGTAACGACGCCGAAGACGGCGGCAACCGCCGGAGTCGCCGCAACCGTCGCGACCGCAATGACCAGAACGACCGGAACGATCGCGGTGATCGTCGGGGAGGGCAGGACAACCGGGACGGCAACAGCCGCAGTGACCGCTTCCGCGACCGCAACGAGCGTCGCCGCGGACGTGCGCAGGGACCCGATGTGGACGACGTCGAGGTTACCGATGACGACGTCCTTCTGCCCGTAGCCGGCATCCTGGACGTGTTGGAGAACTACGCATTCATCCGGACGTCGGGCTACCTCCCGGGTGCCAACGATGTCTACGTCTCCCTGGCGCAGGTCAAGAAGTACAACCTCCGCAAGGGCGACGCCGTTGTAGGTGCCATCCGTGCGCCGCGTGACGGTGAAGACCGCAACCAGCAGTCCTCCCGCCAAAAGTTCAACGCCCTTGTCCGCGTCACCTCGGTCAACGGCAAGACGCCTGAAGAACTGAAGGACCGCGTCGAGTTCGCAAAGCTCGTCCCGCTGTACCCGTCCGAGCGCCTGCGCCTGGAAACGGACCCCAAGAAGATCGGCCCCCGCGTCATCGACCTCGTGGCCCCGATCGGCAAGGGCCAGCGTGGCTTGATCGTCTCCCCGCCGAAGGCCGGTAAGACGCTCATCCTGCAGTCCATCGCGAACGCGATCACCACCAACAACCCTGAGGTCCACCTCATGATGGTGCTGGTTGACGAACGTCCCGAAGAAGTCACGGACATGCAGCGGACCGTCAAGGGCGAGGTCATTGCCTCTACCTTCGACCGTCCCGCCGACGACCACACCACGGTTGCCGAACTGTCGATCGAACGCGCCAAGCGCCTGGTGGAAATGGGCATGGACGTGGTGGTCCTCCTCGACTCCATGACCCGCCTGGGCCGTGCCTACAACCTGGCGGCACCGGCTTCCGGCCGTATCCTGTCCGGTGGTGTGGACTCCGCAGCCCTGTACCCGCCCAAGCGCTTCTTCGGTGCTGCCCGCAACATCGAAAACGGCGGCTCGCTCACCATCCTGGCCACCGCGCTCGTCGAGACCGGTTCCAAGATGGACGAGGTCATCTTCGAAGAGTTCAAGGGCACGGGCAACATGGAACTTCGCCTGTCCCGCCAATTGGCGGACAAGCGCATCTTCCCGGCCGTGGACGTCAACGCTTCGGGCACGCGCCGCGAAGAGAACCTGCTCTCGGCTGAAGAAGTCAAGATCATGTGGAAGCTGCGCCGCGTCCTCTCCGGCCTGGAGCAGCAGCAGAGCCTCGAGCTGCTGACCAACAAGATCCGGGAAACGCAAAGCAACGTCGAGTTCCTCATGCAGGTCCAGAAGACGACGCTTGGAGCAAAGTCGGACAACGACAAATAGCTGCTCTGGTGAGCCGCTGATTCTGCTGCCCCCGCCCCTACGCGTGGTGGCAAAGTCCTTTCGGACTTTGCCACCACGCTCCGGCAGGCCCTAAGAGAGATGACGAGGGCCCCGACCTGAGCTTGCGAAGGTTGGGAGTCATCGAACGCACTCCCGGGGCAGCAGAGTCAGCGGCTCGTTCCGCTTTCGGCCCGCCTTCGCGGGTTGGCAAAATGCTCGACGACGGCACGGGTCTCCTGAAGGATCAATGCGGGCTCCAGCCCTGTGTCATTGGCCCGACGCCGCAGTAATTAGACTTGTACGAGTCGAAAGAGGTTTGAAAAATGTTTGAGTCCGTCCAGGGATTGCTTGATGAGCACGCTGCCATCCAGGCACAGTTGAGCGATCCTGCTGTTTACGCCGACCAGTCCGTAGCCCGTAAGTTGGGGCGGCGTTCTGCCCAGCTCCAGGGCATCGTGGAGGCGTACAACAAGTGGCGCGGGCTCAACGATGACATGGAAGCCGCCAAGGAGATGGCTGCCGAGGATCCGGACTTCGCTGCCGAAGTGGAGCAGCTCGAGGAACAGATTCCCGCGGCGCAGGAGCGGCTGCGGCGGCTCCTCATTCCGCGTGACCCGGATGACGCCCGCAACGTGATCCTTGAAGTCAAGGGCGGTGAAGGCGGCGACGAGGCTGCCCTGTTCGCCGGCGACCTGCTGCGCATGTACATGCGCTACGCGGAATCCCGCGGCTGGAAGACGGAAATGATCTCTGCCACCGAGTCCGACCTGGGCGGGTACAAGGACGTTTCCGTCGCCATCAAGGGCAACTCGAACGATCCCGCCGAAGGCGTCTTTGCCCGTTTGAAGTTCGAAGGTGGTGTGCACCGCGTGCAGCGTGTTCCCGTGACCGAATCGCAGGGACGCATCCACACCTCTGCCGCCGGCGTCCTGGTGCTGCCGGAAGTCGATGAACCCGAAGAACTTGAGATCAACCAGAGCGACCTCAAGATCGACGTGTACCGTTCCTCGGGTCCTGGCGGTCAGTCCGTGAACACCACCGACTCCGCGGTCCGCATCACCCACCTGCCCACAGGCATCGTCGTGGCCATGCAGAACGAGAAGTCGCAGCTGCAGAACCGTGAAGCCGGCATGCGCGTCCTGCGGGCAAGGCTCCTTGCGCACCAGCAGGAGCAGATCGACGCAGCGAACTCCGAGCAGCGCAAGTCGCAGATCCGCACCATGGACCGCTCCGAGCGCATCCGCACGTACAACTTCCCGGAAAACCGCATCGCGGACCACCGCACCGGCTACAAGGCGTACAACCTGGACGCCGTGATGAACGGTGACCTGGAACCGGTCATCCAGTCGGCGATCGAAATGGATGAGCAATCGCGGCTTGACGCCATCGGCGAGTAAAGCCGGTAGCACAAGCCATGCCGTTCTACCCTGGCCAGAGCCTCGCGGACGCCGTCCGTGAGGCCACGGCTGTTTTGTCCGACGCCGGCGTTCCCACCCCGAGGGTCGACGCCGAGCTCCTCGCCGACCACCTCCTGAACGTGGGCCTTGGACGCTTGCGTGCGTTGCTGCTTGGCGATTCGCCGGCACCGGAGGGTTACGCCGCCTTGGTGGCCGAGCGTGCCGGACGCGTGCCGCTGCAGCACATTACCGGCGTCGCCTACTTCCGTCACCTGGAGTTGCGCGTGGGACCGGGTGTCTTTATTCCCCGGCCCGAAACCGAATCCGTGGTGCAGTTGGTGATCGACCGGCTGGCAGGGGTGTCCGCCCCCAAAGTGGTGGACCTCGGAACGGGATCGGGCGCAATCGCCGGTTCGATCGCGCATGAGATCCCGGGGGCCGACGTCTACGCCGTTGAATTCAGTGCCTTGGCCCACGCCTGGGCTGCCGGCAACCTGGAACCTTTGGGTGTGACCTTGGTGGCGGGCGATCTCCGGGATGCGTTGCCCGAGCACGACGGAACCTTTGACGCCGTCGTTTCCAACCCGCCGTACATTCCGGCCGAAGCCATCCCCAACGAACCCGAAGTCGCCCTGCACGATCCCCCCGAAGCGTTGTACGGCGGGGGAGCCGACGGGATGGAACTTCCGACGGCGGCAGCCGCCTCTGCAGCCCGCCTCCTGAAGCCCGGGGGCTACTTTGTGATGGAACACGCGGAAGTCCAGGCGGCATGGATCGCCGGCATGCTGCGGCGCGCCGGCCACTGGCAGGAAATTACGACGCACTTTGACCTCAATGGCAAGGAACGTGCCACGAGCGCAGTGCTGGCAAAGACCGCTCCCAACGAGTGAAAGAATAGCGCTGTGACCACAACCTACAATTGCACTTCCGATGACCAGCGGGCTGAAGGGCTGCAGCACGCGCAGCGTGCCATCAGCGAAAAGAAGTGCATCGTGATGCCTACGGACACCGTCTATGGCATCGCGGCAGACGCCTTCTCTCCGCTCGCGGTGACCATGCTGCTGGCATCGAAGGGCCGCAGCCGCCAAATGCCTCCTCCTGTCCTGATCCCTCGGATCAACGCCTTGGATGGACTGGCCACCGATGTTCCGGCTGATGCCCGGGCCCTGGCACAGGCTTTTTGGCCGGGTGGCCTGACGCTCATCCTCCATGCGCAGCCTTCGCTGGACTGGGACCTCGGAGATACGAAGGGCACCGTGGCCCTGCGTATGCCCGATGACGAGCTCGCCCTGGAACTGCTTGGCCTCACCGGTCCGCTCGCCGTCTCCTCGGCCAACCGCACTGGCCAGGAAGCCGCGCAAACCGCTTCCGAAGCACGCCTGCAATTGGCGGAATCGGTGGAGGTGTACCTTGAGGGTGGCTTCCGGCCGGTCCAAGGCACGGCCGCCGTCCCTTCGACGATCGTGGACGCGACCTCCACCCCCTTCAAGGTGGTGCGCCAAGGAGCCATTTCCCTGGACCGCTTGCGGGACATAGTGCCCTCCGTGTTGGGCGTGGGCGAAGTGGGGGCTCCGGAAGCATCCGGGGACCAGAACGAGGCCGACGCCGGGGGCGTCACCGATGCGGCGTCCGAAAGTGTCGCCGAAACATCATCCGCCAGCGTTGCGGAAACACCGTCCGAAAGCGTTGCGGAAACACCGTCCGAAAGCGACCTTGGGGCTCCCTCGGAAACCACGCCCACAACGGCTGCGGCTGACGGGGAAACAGGACCATCGTCCGGGGCCGCGCGCGAAGCCATCCCCGAATGATTCCCGAACGCCAGCGCGTCCCCGTCCTTGACGTCGACGCCACTCCGCTGCGCGCCGACGGGGTGGTTGCAGCGCTCGGACGCCTCATCGCCGATGGCAAAACCAGCACCGTCCTGGGGCACAACCTGCACAGCGTCACATTGTTCCATTCCCGTCCGGACTTCCGTGGGCTCTATGACAACAGCGAGATTGTGCTTCTGGATGGTGCTCCGGTAGCCATGCTGTGGGGCCTTGCCCACAGGGAGCAGTTGAAACCCCTGGGCCAGGGAACCATGGCTTTCCGGATGGGATCCATGGACTGGATTCCGGAATTGGGCGGCGTGGCAGGACTGGAACGCGTGGCAGTGATCGGCGCCGGACGTGACGCCAATACCAAGGCAGTCGCCAAGCTCCGCACGATCATCCCGGGTGCTACGGTGGACGGCATGCCCGGCGAAGGCTGGGACGGAACACTTGAGGACGCCGTGGTTGACTGGCTCGCGTCCTATCGCCCCCAACTGGTTTTGCTGGGCCTCGGCATGCCGTTGCAGGAAATGGTCTTGCAACGGAGGATCCAGCAGCTGCCACCTGCCGTCTATTGCGCTGTGGGTGGAGCGATCGAACAAGTTGCCGGTGTCCAGAAGCTTGCACCCCGCTGGCTGGGACGGCTGGGCCTCGAATGGGCCTGGCGCCTGGTGCTGCACCCGGGCCGGGTGGCCTACAGAGTATTCGTTGAACCGTGGAAGCTGGCGGGCCTTTTGATCCGCAGGCGTTTCCAGCCATCCCAGACCAAAGGGAAGTAATGTCAAAACCCGTGGTGGTCGCCGTCGTGGTGACCTACAACCGGCGCGAACTCCTTGAGACAACCTTGGCGGGCATCGCCGCCGGCACGCAGGTGCCGGACGCCGTCGTCGTTGTGGACAATGCCTCCACCGACGGAACTGCCGACTTCCTGCGCAGTTACGCGGGTCCGGTGCCTACCGATGTAGTCACCTTGAACACCAACGTGGGCGGCGCCGGTGGGTTTGTGGTGGGGATGGAACGCGCCGTTTTGGACCATGGCGCCCACCATGTGTGGATCATGGACGATGACACCGAGCCGCAACCCGGTGCCCTCCGTGAAGCCCTGGAGGTGTCCGAGGGCTACGCCCGGCAAACGGGGGAGACTCCGGCCTTCATTGCCAGCCGGGTGGTGTGGACCGATGGCCGCGACCATCCGATGAACCGCATGCGGCCGAGGATCGGTGCCGCTGAATCGGCGCGGGTTGCGGCCACGCGGGTAGGTGCGACCCAGATCCGCAGTGCCTCGTTTGTCTCCGTGCTGGTTCATGCGGAGGAGATCAGGCGCCACGGTTTGCCGATTGCCGACTATTTCATCTGGAATGACGACCTCGAGTTCACGGCCCGGGTATCCCGGCGCGGTGTGGCGCTGACAACCGACGCGTCCGTCGCCAACCACCACACGAAGGTATTCGGCGACGCCGGCGCGGATCCCGGTCCCCGCTTCTATTACGAGGTCCGCAACAAACTGTGGGTCTACACGCGGTCCAACGCTCTGGCCCCGTGGGAGAAGATTCTTTTCACTGGTGCATCGCTGCGGAATTGGACGCGGACCATTGCGTCCTCATCCAACCGGAAAGTCCTGGTGGCAGGGTTCCTCAAGGGCCTGCGCGACAGCTACAGGCCGCCGCGGTCCAATGAAAAAGTCCTGGAGGGGATCTACGCCCTGCGGGACGTCACGGGCCCGCAAAAGTAGCGGGAACGCAGCAACAGGACGGCCAAAAGCAGGCCTGCCGGCGGCTGCGTCGCGCCGCTGGTCACGGCGGTTGGCATTAGTATCGTGACAAGAGTCCACAGAAAACCAGCAACATTCGGCACGGCCGGTGCAGGCATGGCGACGGAGTAGTTCCATTTATCCACAGACAGCGTTCCACACACCAAGCTGCCCCGAACCATTCGACTTTTCAGCGGCCACCGCGCTGCGTTCCGGAGCCGCATCATGATCATGTATCTGCTGATGGCGCTCACGGCTGCCGTGGTGTCCTATGCGGGAACATGGGGTGCCCGGGTCCTGGGCAACAAGCTCCGGCTCTACCGCCCCATCCGCAGCAGGGACATGCACTCGTCCCTGATTTCCAAGCTTGGGGGCCTTGGCATCTTCGCGGGCTTTTTCGTTGCGCTCGTGGTGGCCAGCAACTCGTTCTTCGTCAAGGACATCTTCAGGCATAACGATGCCCCGTGGGGGATTCTTGCCGGCGCCGTGGTGATCGTCGCGGTGGGCGTGGCGGACGACATCCTGGACATCCGGTGGTGGATCAAGCTCCTCGGCCAGGCCGGAGCTGCCTTCATCGTGGCGATCTGGGGCGTCCGGATGTCTGTGGTTCCCTTCATCCCCGAGCCGATCTTCATCCAGTCCGAGCTGGTCCAGATCGTCCTCACGGCAGGGTTGATCGTCACCACCATGAACGCGGTGAACTTCATCGACGGCCTGGACGGCTTGGCTGCCGGCGTGGCGACCATCGGCGGGGGAGCGTTCTTCCTGACGGCGTACTGGGTGCACCGGAACAATCCCTCAACGGACAACTCGGACCTGGCTACGCTCCTGATGGCCATCCTGGTGGGTGGCTGCATCGGGTTCCTGCCGCACAACTGGTTTCCCGCCAAGATTTTCATGGGTGATTCCGGGGCCATGCTGATTGGCCTCCTCATGGCCGCGGCCGGCGTCGTGGCCACCGGACAGATTGGTTCCGGCCTCTACGACCGCGCCAACGGTATTCCCACCATCATTCCGATCCTCCTGCCCTTTGCCGTTTTGTCGCTGCCGCTGCTCGACTTCGGCATGGCCGTGGTCCGCAGGACCGCACGTGGACAGTCGCCGTGGTCAGCGGACCGCGGGCACCTCCACCACAAGCTCGTTGACCTCGGGTACTCGCACCGCACCGCCGTCGTGATGCTGTACGTGTGGACCTGCATCCTTGCCTTTGGCGGCGTCGCGTTCGCTGTCTTTCCCTGGCAGATCGTCCTGATCGTGGATGTTGCCGCGGCCCTGGTGATGGCAGCTGTCACAGCCTGGCCTTACTTCACCCGAAACACGGCGCAACAGGGGGAGTAGCCGGAAGCCCCCGGTTAGGGTCACAGTTCTATCTCGTGTAGAATTTTTGGTGCGGACAGTCACTCGCCCGTAACCCCCACTTTGAGAATATGGCTCCCCTGCCACGAGGATTGGTATCCCCATGACATCCAACGCCGAAACCGGACGTCCGTCCGGCAAACGTGGTGTTGGGGTATTCGGGAGCGTGTCATCTTTGTGGTTGAGGCTGCTCCTGCTTAGTACCTCCGTCGCGGCTATCGCCGCTGCGGTCACTTCGGTGATCTCCGCCGCGCTCGACGGCGGACCGGCTTCGCTTTCGACGGCGGCCGGCGCCCTGCTGGTCATGCTCTTCTTTGCCATCAGCCTGCTGATTGGCCATTTCGTCGGCCGGAACAATCCTTCCGGGGCTATCGGTCTCTTTGTTGCGACGTATTTCGTCAAAGTCGTCGGGTTCGCAGTCGTGCTTTTTGCGCTCGGCAGGCCTGACTGGCTCAACGGCCGGTGGTTCCTGATCGGCGCCGTGGTCAGCGTCGTGGCTTGGCAGGCAGCCGAACTCTACGGTTTCAGCAAAGCCCGCCTCCAGATCTTCAACGATCCTGCGGACCGGAAGGGGGGCCCTGGTGGCACTGCGTAAGCGCAAGTCTTCTCCGGCAACTCCCGCTTCCGGATCCACCCACGCAGCCGATGATGCCGAAGTCCGGAATGACGGCGGATACAACGCCGGCCTCGCGGTCTTCAGCTACATCATTGGCGGGATCATTGTCTGGAGTTTGATAGGCTGGGGACTGGATAATCTGTGGGGGACCCGCTGGATTGTGCTCCTTGGCGCTCTGCTGGGAGCCGCAGGAGGGTTCTATCTTTCCCTTATGCACGGCCTCACCAAGCAAAGCACTTCTGCCGGAGAGAACAACGCAGACAGCGGCCCGTCCAAGGACGGGGACAGTAATGCCAAATAATTTCACATGGAATGGGGATGCGATGAACGTGTCCGCGTTCCGCCCAATGCCCAATGATGGACACAGCAGAGAGGAAACGCGTTGATCGCGCTTGCGCTCCCAGCCCAGGATTCGGGGTCCTTCACCCCACCCGGAATCGAAGAAATGCACCTGCCGGCAATCCTGCCCTGGGGTGCTGCGGACGGCTTCTCCAAGCAAATGCTGCTGGTGATCCTGTCGGTCGTCATTATCGCCGCCTTCTTTGTGGCCGCCGCCCGGAAGCAGCAGTTGGTTCCCGGCAAGCTGCAGTTCGCCGGCGAGATGGCCTACGGCTTTGTCCGTAACAGCATCGCCAAGGACATCATCGGGGGCAAGGACTTCATCAAGTACGTCCCCCTGCTGTTCAGCCTGTTCTTCTTCATCCTGGTGAACAACATCTACGGCGCCATTCCGGTGATCCAGCTCCCGAGCTTCTCCCACGTGGGCGGCGCCTACGTGCTGGCAGGCATCGTGTACTTCACCTGGATCATCATCGGCATCAAGAAGAACGGCTTGAAGTACTTCAAGCTCGCAACCGTTCCCTCCGGTGTTCCGTGGTACATCCTCCCGATCGTCGTTCCGATCGAAATCATTTCCAACTTCCTGGTCCGCCCGGTAACGCACAGCCTCCGTCTGTTTGCGACCATGCTGGCCGGCCACTTGATCGTCATGCTCGCCGGGTCCGGCATTGAGTTCCTGGTCATGCAGGAGAACGTCCTGCTCAAGGGAACCTCCGTCCTGGTGCTGGTCGGCGCCATCGCCATGTACATGCTCGAAGCCCTGATCATGGCGCTGCAGGCTTACGTGTTCACGCTGCTGACCGCGATCTACATCGAAGGCGCCCTGCACGCCGACAGCCACTAAGGCACCCACACTTCCCCTGTAGGGGATTGAAGTAAACCAAACAACCTGCCACATGGGTGGCATCTTGAAAGGAAAAAAATGGAAGGCAATCTCAACCTCGTAGGTTACGGTCTGTCCGCAATCGGCGGTGGTATCGGTGTTGGTCTCGTGTTCGCGGCTTACATCAACGGTGTTGCTCGTCAGCCGGAAGCTCAGCGCGTGCTGCAGCCGATCGCGTTCCTTGGTCTGGCCCTGACCGAAGCTCTTGCCATCCTCGGCCTCGTCTTCGCTTTCGTTCTCTAGTTACAACTTCAGAACACAGCGAATTCCGCAACCGAGTAGATAGGACGGGTGAAACATGAATCAGCTGATCATCTCAGCCGCCACTGAAGGGGCAAACCCGCTCGTTCCCAACGTTTGGGAAATGGGCGTTGTCCTGGTCGGCTTTGCTGTCCTCCTGTTCATCGTGGTCAAGTTTGTTGTCCCGATGTTCGAGAAGACGTTCGCAGAGCGCGCCGAAGCAATTGAAGGTGGCATTGCGAAGGCCGAACAGGCCCAGGCAGAAGCTTCTGCAGCTCTTGAAGAGTACAAGCAGCAGCTCACCGATGCCCGTGCCGAGGCCAACCGCATCCGCGAAGAAGCACGTGCCGAAGGCGCCCAGATCCTCGCGGACCTGAAGGCCAAGGCAGCTGCCGAGTCTGCACGCATCACCGAGCAGGCACACGCCGCCATCGAGTCCGAGCGCCAGGCAGCTGTTGTCTCGCTCCGCTCCGAGGTTGGCACGCTTGCTACCACGCTGGCAGGCCGCATCGTCGGCGAAGCACTCAACGACGACGAGCGTTCGGCACGCGTCGTGGATCGCTTCCTGGCTGATCTGGAGACCCAGAACGCAGGTGCAGCTAAGTAATGGCAGGAATATCGAGCGAATCGCTGACCACAGCACTGGCAGACCTGGAAGCCAAGCTTCCTTTGGCCTCGCTGCAGTTGGCAAAGGACCTCTTCGGAATCCTGGGAACGGTGGACAGCTCGGCTGGCTTGCGCCGCGCCCTGACTGACCCTTCCCGCAGCGGGGACGAGAAGTCGGCGCTGGTCAAGCAGCTGGTTGGCGGAAAAGTCTCCGCTGATGCTGCTGAGATTGCAGGCGGACTGGCCAGCTCGCGCTGGGCATCCGCACGCGATATCGGCGATGCACTCGAGACGCTTGCCGCCACGGTCGTCATTGCGGTAGCTGAAAACAAGTCGGCCGTTTCTGCCTCCGGTATTACGGGGCTGGAAGAGCTGGAAAACGATCTGTTTGCCTTCAACCAGGTTGTCGCTTCCAGCCACGAAGTACAGCGGGCTTTGTCTGAGCCGCAGGCATCGGGTGCCGCCAAGACTGCCCTTGCCGAGAAGCTTGTTCCTGGCATCAGCGAGGAAGCCAAGGTTCTTATTGGCCAGGCAGTTTCGGAGCCGCGCGGTGTCAAGCCGAGCAAGCTCGTCGAATCCTTCGCCAAGCTTGCAGCCAAGCGCCAGCAGCGCTGGATTGCAACTGTCAGCGTTACCCGTCCGTTGACGGAAACGCAGGCCAGCCGACTGCAGGCCGGGCTCAACGCCCTCTACGGCCGCGAACTGAAGGTCAACATCACTGTTGATCCTGCACTGATCGGTGGAGTCCGTGTCCAGGTAGGCGACGAAGTGCTTGACGCTTCGGTCATCGCCCGCTTGACCGAACTCCGCCGTCAGCTCGCTGGCTAGTGAAGACAAAGCACAACTAACTGATATAAACCCGGTCATCGTGAGCAACGATGATCACGAAAACAGGAGAGCAGGGACTGCAGATGGCCGAATTGACCATCAACGCCGACGACGTCCGTAATGCGTTGAACGAGTTCGCGGCGTCCTACGAACCCGGTAACGCAGAGCGCGTAGAGGTTGGTCGCGTGACCACCGCAAGTGACGGCATCGCCCGTGTTGAGGGTCTTCCCTCGGTCATGGCGAACGAGCTGCTTCGCTTCGAAGATGGCACGCTGGGCCTCGCCCAGAACCTTGACGTCCGCGAAATCGGTGTCATTATCCTCGGTGACTTCACCGGAATCGAAGAAGGCCAGGAAGTTCACCGCACCGGTGAGATCCTGTCCGTGCCCGTTGGCGACGCCTTCCTGGGCCGCGTGGTTGACCCCTTGGGCCAGCCGATCGACGACCTCGGCGAGATCAAGGCCGAGGCCACCCGTGCACTGGAACTCCAGGCTCCGGGCGTGACCGAGCGCAAGTCCGTTCACGAACCCATGCAGACCGGCCTCAAGGCCATCGACGCCATGATTCCGATCGGCCGTGGCCAGCGTCAGCTGATCATTGGCGACCGCCAGACCGGCAAGACCGCCATCGCGGTTGACACCATCATCAACCAGAAGGCCAACTGGGCTTCGGGCGATGTCAGCAAGCAGGTTCGTTGCGTTTACGTTGGTGTTGGCCAGAAGGCTTCCACCATCGCAGCCGTCCGTCAGACCCTCGAGGACCACGGTGCACTGGAGTACACCACCATCGTGGCTTCCCCGGCTTCGGACCCCGCCGGCTTCAAGTACCTCGCACCGTACGCAGGCTCGGCCATCGGCCAGCACTGGATGTACGGCGGCAAGCACGTCCTGGTGATCTTCGACGACCTGTCCAAGCAGGCCGAAGCCTACCGCGCCGTGTCCCTGCTGCTCCGCCGCCCGCCGGGACGTGAAGCATACCCGGGTGACGTCTTCTACTTGCACTCCCGTCTCCTGGAGCGTTGTGCAAAGCTCTCCGACGAGCTCGGTGCGGGTTCCATGACCGGTCTGCCGATTGTCGAGACCAAGGCAAACGACGTTTCCGCCTACATCCCCACCAACGTGATCTCCATTACCGATGGCCAGATCTTCCTCCAGTCGGATCTCTTCAACGCCAACCAGCGTCCTGCTGTTGACGTTGGTGTGTCCGTCTCCCGCGTTGGTGGCGCTGCACAGGTCAAGTCCATGAAGAAGGTCTCCGGTACCTTGAAGCTGGACCTGGCCCAGTACCGCGACATGCAGGCTTTCGCCATGTTCGCCTCGGACCTGGACGCTGCTTCCCGCCAGCAGCTGACCCGTGGTGCTCGCCTTATGGAGCTCTTGAAGCAGGGCCAGTACTCGCCGTTCCCGGTTGAGAACCAGGTTGTTTCCATCTGGGCCGGTACCAACGGCTACCTGGACGACGTTCCGGTTGAGGACATCAGCCGCTTCGAGTCCGAGTTCCTGGAGCACCTGAAGCACCAGTCCTCCATCCTGACCACGCTGGCCCAGACCAACGTCCTGGATGACGACACCGCCGCAGCGCTGAAGGAAGCAGTCGTTTCCTTCAAGAAGGGCTTCTTCGGAGAGGGCGACAACCGACTGGTTGGTGCCGGACACGAAGAGCACGAAGCGATCTCGGGCGGCGACGTCGACCAGGAAAAGATCGTCAAGCAGAAGCGCTAGTTTCGATGACCTGCTCTGCCGGGGTCCGCAAGGGCCCCGGCAGGGCGGTACGTCGGGAACTTAGGAAAGGATAAGTATGGGAGCCCAGATTCGGGTCTACCGTCAGAAGATCAGCTCGACGACGTCGATGCGCAAGATCTTCAAGGCGATGGAACTGATCGCTACCTCGCGCATCGGTAAGGCCCGCGCCCGCGTAGCAGCTTCACTGCCTTACGCGAACGCCATTACCCGTGCCGTTTCTGCTGTCGCGACCCAGAGCGAAATCGACCACCCGCTGACCACCGAGCCGGAGCAGATCCGCCGCGCCGCCGTCCTGATCATCACCTCGGACCGTGGCCTTGCAGGATCGTACTCCGCAAGCGTGCTCAAGCAGGTCGAAGGCCTCACCGAGCTTCTTCGCGCAGAAGGCAAGGAAGTCAAGTCGTACCTGGTTGGCCGTAAGGCCCAGGCGTACTTCGAATTCCGTAACCGTGACTACTCCCGTGTTTGGACGGGTGGTACGGATGCTCCGGAATTTGGAACGGCCCAGGAAATCGGTGCTGCACTTCTCGAAGACTTCGCCACTGACTACGCCGAGGGTGGCGTGGACGAGATCCACGTCGTCTACACGCGCTTCAAGTCGATGGTGACGCAGGAGCCGACGGTTATCCGTTTGCTTCCGCTCGAGGTCGTCGAAGAGGAAGCAGCCTCGGAGTCCGAGCTGTTGCCGCTGTACGAATTTGAGCCGGAAACGGAGCAGGTCCTCGACGCCCTGCTCCCGCGTTACATCGAGTCCCGTATCTTCGCAGCCATGCTGCAGGCAGCAGCTTCCGAGCTCGCCGCCCGCCAGCGGGCCATGAAGTCGGCCGGTGACAACGCAACGGAACTCATCAAGAAGTACACGCGCCTTCGCAACACGGCCCGCCAGGCCGAGATTACGCAGGAGCTTTCCGAGATCGTGGCCGGCGCCGACGCCCTCGCGTCCTAGCCGGTACGGATCCGGCTCGAAGCCGCACCTGCACCAAACAGATAAACTTAACCCCACGCCATCTACTGAGTGAAGTGAGAGAGATGACTGCCACTGCTACCGAACACGTAGCAACGGCCGGTGCCACCGGCCGCATTGCCCGTGTTATTGGTCCGGTTGTCGACGTCGAATTCCCGGCTGACGCAATCCCCGAGATCTACAACGCTCTGACCACTGAGGTCACCCTCAACGGCCAGACCAAGACCATCACGTTCGAGACCTCCCAGCACCTGGGTGACAACCTCGTTCGCGCCATCTCCCTGCAGGCAACCGACGGCCTGGTCCGCGGTACCACCGTGCAGGACTCCGGCGCTCCGATCTCCGTGCCCGTCGGCGACGGCGTCAAGGGCCACATCTTCAACGTCCTCGGTAAGCCGCTTGACGTTGACGAGTCGGAGATCAAGGCTGACGCCTACTGGCCGATCCACCGCAAGGCCCCGAGCTTTGCGTCCCTTGAGGGCTCCACGGAGATGCTCGAGACCGGTATCAAGGTCATCGACCTCCTGACCCCCTACATCAAGGGTGGAAAGATTGGTCTGTTCGGTGGCGCCGGTGTTGGCAAGACCGTTCTGATCCAGGAAATGATCACCCGTGTTGCCCGTAACTTCGGTGGTACCTCGGTATTCGCCGGCGTTGGCGAGCGTACGCGTGAAGGCAACGACCTCTGGGTTGAAATGGAAGAGGCAGGCGTCCTCAAGGACACCGCCCTTGTATTCGGCCAGATGGATGAGCCGCCGGGAACGCGTCTGCGCGTGGCACTGTCCGCACTGACCATGGCGGAGTACTTCCGCGATGTCCAGAACCAGGACGTGCTGCTCTTCATCGACAACATCTTCCGCTTCACGCAGGCAGGTTCCGAAGTTTCCACGCTGCTCGGCCGCATGCCGTCCGCCGTGGGCTACCAGCCGAACCTTGCTGACGAGATGGGCCTCCTCCAGGAGCGCATCACCTCCACCAAGGGCCACTCGATCACCTCGATGCAGGCAATTTACGTGCCTGCTGACGACTACACCGACCCGGCTCCGGCAACCACGTTCGCCCACCTCGACGCGACCACGGAACTTTCCCGTGAAATCGCCTCGCGTGGTCTGTACCCGGCTGTTGATCCGCTGACGTCCACCTCCCGTATCCTGGACCCCCAGTACATCGGCAAGGACCACTACAACACGGCTGTCCGTGTGAAGCAGATCCTGCAGAAGAACAAGGAACTCCAGGACATCATCGCCATCCTCGGTGTTGACGAACTGTCCGAAGAGGACAAGATCGTCGTGTCGCGTGCACGTCGTATCCAGCAGTTCCTGTCCCAGAACACCTACACCGCCAAGCAGTTCACCGGCGTCGAAGGCTCCACCGTCTCCATCAAGGACACGGTTGAAGGCTTCACCGCCATCTGCGATGGCGAGCTGGACCACATCGCAGAGCAGGCGTTCTTCAACGTCGGTGGCCTGGATGACGTCGAGCGCAACTGGGCCAAGATCCAGGAACAGACCAAGTAGTATGGCTGAGCTTGAGGTTGAGATTGTCGCAGCGGACCACTTCGTGTGGTCCGGAGCGGCCAAGATGGTGAAGGCCCGCACCAGCGATGGTGAAATCGGAATCCTGCCGGGCCACTCGCCCCTCCTGGCCATCCTGGCCGAGGGCGAGCTGGCAATCCAGCCGGTTTCCGGTGACCGCATTGCGGTAGTGGTGGACGGCGGATTCTTCTCCGTCGACAACGACCGCGTGGTCATTGTTGCTGACAACGCCCAATTGGGCGAAGCGGCTACAGCGGGGATCCGATAGCACGACCTTGATGGACGATTCCCTTATTCCGTTCATCGCCCTGGCAACGGCGTTTGCGTTGCTGATTTTTACACTGTGCCTTTTTGGGGTGCGCCGCTTCAATCTGCGGCGCGCCCTGGGCACGGTAGACGCCTCCATTTGCATGGCTGGAAACAGCTGGCAGATGGGGGTTTGTCGTTATCAGGACAATGAACTTGAGTGGTTCCGCTTGATGTCCCTCAGCGTGATACCCAAATACCGTTTCAAACGCAGTTCCCTGGAACTCCTTGGACGGCGTAAACCCACCGAGGACGAGCTCGTCCGGGTCCAACCCGGCGTGGTGGTTGTTGAGCTTCAATACGAAGGCAAAACACTCATGCTGGCCATGAAGTTCGAAGCCTACGCCGGGCTTTCATCCTGGCTTGAAGCCGGGCCGGTCATCGGTGTTGGAACCTGGCGTTAGGCGTCATGGATTTCCTGTCCGACGTCAGCCTCGTTGACGGGCCGTTCTTCTGGTTCTCCCTTGTCTGTGGAGTGGTTGGCGCATCCTGGTTGCTTTGGCGACGCAGGCGCTGGTGGCCGTTGGTGGTGGTTGCTTCCATTGCGTTGGCTGCCGGCGTGGTGGCATTGACGCACTGGCTGCTCATCGACGTGATGGCCACGTTCTCTGAGAACCTGCCTTTCGAGACGTTGGTGTGGTCCACCGCTGCGGTGGCTGCACTTCTTCTTTGCGTTGCCCGGTTTCCCCGCGCTGCCTGGAAGGGCCGCTCCGCGAGCATCGCCGCAATGCTGGGTGTTGTCCTGCTGTCCGTGGTCCAGGTCAACTCCTACTTTGGCCTCAACAACACCGTGGCCGACCTCCTGGGCACGGCCGTAGCGCGTATCCAGCCGTTGGAAGCAGGACTGCAACGTGCTCCGGACAGTAAGCCCGGCCCGTCGCCGTCCGCCTGGAAGGCGCCCGAAACCATGCCCCGCGGCGGTACGCTGCGCCGGGCGGACATTCCCGGTACTGTTTCCGGCTTTACCGCGCGGGAAGCGTATGTCTATCTCCCGCCGGCGTACCTCACCGAAAACCGCCCCAGCCTTCCCGTGCTCATCCTGTTCTCGGGTCAACCCGGCGGTCCTGCCGATTGGCTCACGGGCGGGCAGCTCCGCTCGCAGCTGGACAAATTCGCCGAAGCACATGACGGTATTGCACCCGTCACCGTGGTGGTAGATCCCAACGGCTCGGCCAATGCAAACACCATGTGCATGGACAGCAGGATCGCTCCCGCGGACGCCTATCTCTCCCAGGATGTCCCCACGTGGATCAGCAAGACCCTGGCTGTCTCCACAGACCACCGGCAATGGGCCGTTGGAGGGTTTTCCTTTGGGGGAACGTGCGCGGTCCAGATGGGGACCACCCACCCGGAGCTGTTCCCTTCCGTGATTGGGTTCTCGGCCGAGCAGGAGCCTGCCCTCGCCAAGGACAGGAACAAGACGATCGCTGACTCGTTCGACGGCGACGTAGCGGCTTTCGAGTCAAGGACCCCTTTGGTCCTGATGCACCAGAGGCAGTATCCGGGCAGTGGCATGTACTTGACGGCCGGGGCTACGGACAATGAGTTCATCGCTTACATGCACACTTTGGCAGACGCTGCCCGGTCTGCGGGTTTCACGGTTGAGGACCACGTCATAGACCACTCCGGACACTCGTGGGACTCGGTGGTTCGCGGCATGCCCGGCGCCCTGGACTTCTTGTCGGCCAGATGGGGGTTGCCGCAGTGAGTCTCGCCCTGAAGGGTTTCATCCAGCCGGCCATGCGGCAGGCGGGGCGGCATTTGCGGGCTACGCCCTTGACGCTGGCCGTCGTCGGAGTGTTCGTCCTTGTCTCAATCGTTTCCGGAAGCATCGTCGCCGGTCCGCCCGAGTCCTGGCTGCCCGTTGCTGGTGTGACGCTGCGCGGACTGCGTGCCGGCGAATGGTGGTCCATCTGGACGTCCCTCTTTTTCACCACCAACGTGCCTGCCTTTGTCGTCGTTGTGCTGATGATCCTTTTCCTCCTGGGCCTGGCGGAGCGGCATTTCGGGTTCCTGAAAACGTCCCTGGTACTTATCGCCTGCCAGTTCGCGTGCGTCACGGCCTTCTTCCTGGTGACCCAAATAGCGCGGTATGCGGACGATGGCTGGATCTCCCGCATGGTGGACACCCGGCTCATCGGTCCCTACGGCGCCTTGCTGGCCACGGCCCTGGCTGCCAGCGCCAAGCTGCCAACGCTTTGGCAGCGGAGGTTCCGCACGGTGGCGTTGTCCATCACCTTGCTGCTGGTGCTTTTTGTTGGACACCCTGAGACGCTCATGGGCTTGTTGGGCGCCCTGATCGGGTTGGCGGCGGCGTGGTGGATGCAAAGCAACCAGGGACATCTCCACTTGCACAGGTCTACGGGCCGCGAGGTGCGGAACCTCCTGTCGCTGACCATGGCCATCTTTGCCGTAGGCCCCATCCTTACTGCCGTAGCCAAGAGCCCATCGGGGCCGCTTGCCTTGCTTCGCGATGTGATCCTCAACCCCCTGCCTACGCTCAGCCAGTTGGAGGGGAACTGCGGAGGGACTATCGATGTGGCGTGCCTGGAACTGGGCCGGCAGGGCTACACGGGGCCCTTCGGCCTGGCACTGGCCGTGGTTCCCGTGGTGCTGTTGCTCATCTGCGTTGACGGGATGCGCCGTGGACGCCGGCTGGCCCTGGGCATCGCTATCGGCGTCCAGGTTGTGGTGGTGGCCTTGTCCACGCTCTATCTCGGCCTGTTCGCAGGCATGCCGCAACTGCCGGGCCGTCCGCGGGTGGGCATGATGAACTCGGCTGTGGCGCACCTGATCCCACTGGTCATGGTTCCTCTGATACTGGCGATCCTCCTCTTCGCGTACCGGGGGCATTTCCGGGTTGAGTCTTCGACGCGGATGCGTCGCAGGGTTTTCTGGTTTGTCGGCCTCAGCGGTGTCGCCCTCGCGCTGGCTTACACCATTGTGTGGCTGGCCTCCGGTGGCATGGCGCGCGACG
This sequence comes from Paenarthrobacter sp. NPDC090522, assembly GCF_044769225.1. Classification (NCBI taxonomy): domain Bacteria; kingdom Bacillati; phylum Actinomycetota; class Actinomycetes; order Micrococcales; family Micrococcaceae; genus Paenarthrobacter; species Paenarthrobacter sp. NPDC090522. The sequence continues at coordinate 170,083 of NZ_JBIVXL010000002.1, read as the reverse complement.
GCGGCCTGCTGGGTTTGGGTACCGAACTCGCCCGCCAATACCTGCCGGTTCCTTTGCCCGGCGTTTACCGCAAGGTATTCGCCGAGCGCGATGCCCTCGAAGTGTTCCTTTTCTCCTACTCCGGCACCGCCTTTTGGCTGGTGGCCCTCATCGGCGTCTGGGTGCTGCTGGTCCGCGGACACCACGCCGGTGGCCTTGACCACCAGTCCCGGGAACATGCCCGTTCGCTGGTAAAAGCCGGCGGCGACTCCTTGTCCTGGATGGCGTTGTGGGAACCCAACAAGTACTGGTTCACTTCGCAGGGGACCGGGGGAGTGGCCTACCAACAGCATGGCCACGTTGCGCTGACGTTGGCCGGACCCATTGGTGCGGCGGAGGGGCACCGGGCCACTGCCCTGGGTTTCCTGCAGCACTGTTCGCGCAACGCCCTGATCCCCTGCCTGTATTCGTGTACGGACGAGTTGTGGCCGGAGCTGCAGGCAAGGGGTTTCCGGAGGGTTGCCGTTGCGCAGGAAACCCGGCTCAGGATCCGTGGCCTGGAATTCCGTGGCAAGGAGTGGCAGAACGTCCGGACTGCCCTCAACAGGGCCAACAAGATGGGCATTACCGCCGTGTGGGGTGCCTTCGGAGAACTGCCGCACTCCTTGCGGGCAAAGGTGGGTGAGGTTTCCGAGGAATGGGCAGCGCAGAAACGCGTCCCCGAAATGGGTTTCACCTTGGGCGGCATGGATGAGCTTGAGGACCCGGATGTCCTGTGCTGCGTTGCAGTCGACGAAGCCGGCACGGTCTACGGTGTCACCAGTTGGTTGCCGGTCTACGACAACGGCACAGTTGTCAGTTGGACCCTGGACTTCATGAGGCGCAGTGGTGACGCATTCCCAGGAGTGATGGAGTTCCTGATCGCCTCGGCCGTGCTGCATCTGCGCGAGTCAGTGGAAATGATCTCGTTGTCCGGTTCACCGCTGGCCAGGGACAAGGATGAGCCGGACCAAAGGCCGGAGGGCCTGGCAGGAATTCTGGACCTCGTGGGGCAGGCCTTGGAACCGGTTTATGGCTTCCGTTCCCTGGCCTCCTTTAAATCGCGCTTCCAGCCCGACTACAGAACGCTGTACATGTATTACCAGGATCCCCTGCACCTTCCGGCAATGGGCCGGGCCTTGAGCCGCGCTTACCTCCCTGGTTTATCGGTCAGGCATTCCGCCCGGTTGTTGCGTACCTTGGTTGGTTGAATTGTCAACGCTCCATTCGGGGAGTCTTTTCGCAATTCTTCACCGTTAGTAACAGGGTTGTCAGAAATATCAGACATTTCCGTCCGCAATGAATGGCGCTTAAACAGCTTGGCCCCGGCTAAATGCCGGGGCCAAGCTGTTGGTGAATCTGCCAAGGGCAGGTTCAACGGATCAAACTAGACGACGGTGACGCCGGTAGCCTGGGGACCCTTGGCGCCCTGGCCGATCTCGAACTGAACGCGTTGGTTCTCATCGAGGGTCTTGAAGCCGCCGGTCTGGATCTCCGAGTAGTGAACGAAGACGTCGCCATCCGAGTCGTCCGGGGTGATGAAGCCGAAGCCCTTTTCAGCGTTGAACCACTTGACGGTTCCGAGTGCCATGTATTTCTCCTCAATATGGAACATCAGTCCGATACACCGCGTACCGGCTTTGTTACTCCGCGAGAAGATCCGGATTCCCTCCGGGCTGGCCCGGTTGGTTTCGCAGGAGCCTCACGCTCGCAACTCGTCTTGCGAGCATGAAAACCACCTACACAAAGACTGCTACAACACTTTCATGCGCGGTGCCGGAGGTCAACGGTCTTTTTGGTAATTCGGGAAAATTTTCGGTTAAAAGCCGGTTACGACGCCCAAAGGAATTCCACTTGGACCTTAGGCCTATGACAACCATTCACCATTTCGCATGACGCCTGTGAGTCCCAGTTCCTGGTCCGCGGTCACGACGTCCGCCCGAAGACCCCGGCGCAACCCTCCAACTTCATCCGAGAGGCCCAGGACGCCGGCCGGAACCGCCGTGGCCGAACAAATGGCGTCGGGAAGGTCGACGCCGGCCGAGACAGTCTTGCGGACCACGTCCAGCAGGGTGGCGGTGCCGCCGGCGATGGAACCGGTGGCATCAAGGGTGGCTACGCCCTTGCTGACGGTTACCGGGGAGGGGCCCAGCATGTAGTGGCCGTCGGAGAGTCCGGCGGCCGCCATGGAATCGGTGACCAAAACGATGTTGTTTGCCCCCACAAGCTGGAAGACCGTGGCCACGGTGCTCGGATCGAGGTGGGTATCGTCGGCGATCAGCTCCACCACAGCCTTGCCGGCCTGGGCGGTCCGCAAACAGGCGGCCACCGGCCCGGGCGCACGGTGGTGCAGGGGAGGCATCCCATTGAAAAGGTGCGTCACGGTCGGGAGCGAGCTGACGCCGTCGAACCCTGCCGACTCCAGCCCCTCACGTGCGGCGGCCAACGACGCTGCCGCCGTGGCGTCGTCGCAATCCGTGTGCCCCAAGGAGGGAGTTACCCCGTGGGACGTCATCAAATCCACCAGGGCGGCAGCACCCGGAAGCTCGGGTGCGTACGTCATGGTGGCAAGCTTGCCTTCCGCAGCCGCAACGAGCTCGTCCATGAGGTCCAGGTCAGGTTCCAGCAAGTAGTCAGGGTTTTGTGCGCCACACCGTGCGTGGGAGAGGAACGGGCCTTCCAGGTGGATTCCTGCGACCAGGCCTTCGTCGGCCAGCTTCACGTACAGTTCGATGCCGCGAAGCAAATCCTCCCGTGGTGCCGTGACCATGCTGGCCAGCAAAGTGGTGGTACCGGATCGGTGCAGGAAGTCCACGGCCTTGCGGGCCGAAGATTCCTCCCCGCCGGGGAAATCGCCGCCGTTGCCGCCGTGGCAGTGCACGTCCACCAGGCCGGGGAGGATGTAGTGGCCGGCCGGGACGCCATGCCGGATGGCGCTCTGGAAACCGGGAAAGTCTTCGGGGACGAAGGCCGAGGCCTGCCCGGCGTAGGCGATCCGGTCACCCTCAATGGCCAGCAGACCGTCTTCCACCACCGTTCCGTCGGTGACGAGCGTTCCCAGGAGGATCTGGTGGCTGGGCGCGGAAGGACGGACAGAAGAGTCTGCGGCAGTCATGGTTCTGATTCTAGTGGCCTGCCGCACACGCCCCGGGTACGGGGTCAGAAGAGTCGTGACTCGCTGTCATCCACGCCCCGCATTGCGTCATAATCCAGGGTCACGCAGTCGATGCCGCGGTCATTGGCCAGTACCTTGGCCTGCGGCTTGATCTGCTGCGCTGCGAAAATCCCCCGGACCGGTGCCAGGAGGGGATCGCGGTTGAGGAGTTCCAGATACCGCGTCAGTTGCTCCACGCCATCGATGTCGCCCCGCCGCTTGAGCTCAACGGCAACGGTTGCCCCGTTGGCATCCCGGGCGAGGATGTCCACGGGCCCGATCGCCGTGAAGTATTCGCGGCGGATGAGGGAGTAGCCGGTTCCCAGGGTCTCGATCTGTTCGGCGAGCAGCCGCTGCAGATCGGCCTCCACACCGTCCTTGATCAGTCCCGGATCGATGCCGAGCTCGTGGGACGTGTCATGGAGTTGCTCGTAGATGTTGATGATGAGACGGTCGTCCGTCTTGGCGGACTGGACCGTCCATTGCTCCACGACGCCCTCTTCCACGTCTGTCTCCTCGGGAGAGGTGACACGCAGCGTGGCCGGCGGACTCATCCAGTTCAGGGGCTTGTAGGAGCCACCGTCCGAATGCACCAGCACCGAGCCGTCCGCTTTGACCAGGAGGAGCCGTGTGGCGAGCGGGAGGTGGGCCTTGAGGCGGCCAACATAATCAACAGAACAACGGGCTATGACGAGTCGCACCCGCCCAACATTACCGCGTGGAGACCTGGGGCTGGGGCAGAATGGACTCATGCCCCGCTCCAACCGTCCCCGCAGAAACGCGTCCGCAGCGAGTTCCAACAAGTGGGCCGAGGCGGTCCCGGAGCTGGACCTGGAACGGTCCCGTGCCGGAATCGCCCGTCGGGAGAGCGCCCCGGACGGGGACTGGATGGTCCGCACCATGACCGCCCGGAAAGCGGAGAAGCAGTACATTTGCCCGGGGTGTTCCACGGCCATCATGCCTGGCATCGCCCACTTGGTGGTGTGGTCTGACAGCCACCTTTTCGGCGAGGCCGCGGGGCTGGCCGAACGCCGCCACTGGCACACCAACTGCTGGACATCGCGGACGTACCGTTACCGCTGAGTCGCTTAGGCTTGAAGGCATGACTTTCGATCCCGCCACGCTCGTTTTTGTGCCCCAGGACGCTCCGTCGGAGATCCGGGCCTCCACTGTGTTGCCTGCCCGTCGCGAAAACGTGGAGTTCACCACGGAGGACGGCAAGGTGCTGGTGGGCGAGTTGGCCCTTCCGGAGTCCGGTGATGTGGCGGCGACGCTCATCATGCTCCACCCACTGCCCACCCACGGCGGATTCATGGATTCACACGTCTACCGCAAGGCTTCCTACCGGCTGCCGGCGCTGGCCGGGGTGGCAGTGCTGCGATTCAATACCCGCGGGACTGAGTCGCCGCGCGGAACCAGCGAGGGCAGGTTCGAGGAAGGCATCGGCGAGCGTTACGACGTCGAGGCAGCAGTCCGGTTCGCCGTGGACCGCGGCTTGCCCAACCGGTGGCTGGTGGGCTGGTCCTTCGGCACCGAACTGGCGCTCATGTACGGGGCCGTTGAACCCGTTGTCTCGCAAGTGGAGGGAGCGGTCCTCCTCTCGCCGCCGCTGCACCGTGCCACCGACGTGCACCTGAAGGAGTGGGCTGCCTCCGGCAAACCGTTGACCGTGCTCGTCCCCGAGCACGACGACTACCTTCAGCCGGCCGAGGCAGCCGCCCGCTTCAGCCTGGTCCCGCAGGCCCGGCTGGTGGGGGTGGATGGCGCCAAGCACTTGTGGGTTGGCGAAAAATACGCCGCGCGGGTCCTGGATGAAATCGTCGACGACGTCACGGAAGCGGGAGCCGGCGTGGACGGCCTGCCGCGCGTCTGGGCGGGGCCGGTCGCCAACGGCTAGTCCGGTCGCCAACGGCTAGTCCGGTCGCCAATGGCTTGGCCGGCCGCCAGCGGCTAGTCCGGCCGCCAACGGCTAGTGCCGGTCCTGGCGGACGATAAACACTTCCTTGATCAGCAGCATGATGGCCGCTGCCGTGGGAATGGCGATGAGTGCTCCGAGGACACCCAGAAGGCTGCCGCCCGCGATCACGGAAATTACCGCCACCGCGCCCGGTACGGCCACTGCCCTCTGCATGATGCGCGGCGAAATGAAGTACGCCTCGAACTGCAGGTAGGCGAAGTAGGCGATCGCGTAGATGAGGGCTGTCTGCCAGCCTGCGGTGAGGGCCACCAGGATCACGACGATGGCTGCGATCATGCCACCCACCAGGGGGATGAAGGCGAGCAGGGCCACCACGAAGGCGAGCAGGACGCTGAACGGCACGCCCAGGATGGTCATGACGATGAAGGCGAAGACCGCGTTCAGGAGTGCAACGCAGGCCTGGCCGATCACGTAATTGCCTACCGAATCCGTAATGGCCTCGGAGAGTGCCTCGACGCGGGGCCGGCGCGAACGCGGCGCCAAGCGGTAAGCCCATTTCTTCATGGAGGGCAGGGCCGCCAGGAAGTAAAGGCTGAGTACCAGCACGATCAGTGTGCCGAACAGTCCGTTGGCCACCGAGGAGCCGAAGCCAACCACTCCGCCGAAGATGCCTCCGACGGCCTCGGAGTTCTGCCCGAACTTGTCCAGCTCCTGGGTAATCCGGTCCCGGAGGCCGAACTGGCTGTCCACGTTCCGGAAGAAATCGGAATTGAGGAAGTCCCGGATCCAGTCAGGAGCTTGCCGCACGATGTCCGTGACCTGGTTGACGATGGTGGGGATCAGCGTGGCGAAGAAGCCCGCCACGGCCAGGACCAGGACGGATACCGAAATCAGGATGCCCGCCGGTCGGGGGATTTTCCGGGACTCAAGCCAACGAACCACGGGGTCCAGGCCGAGGGCGATGAACAGTGCGGTCAGGATCCACAGCAGGAGCTGGCTGGTATTGCTGGCGATGTAGAACACCAGCAGGGCGACCCCCACTCCGGCGGTGCCCATGAAACCAACGTACAGAGGGTGCTGCGAAGACATTCTGGGGCCCGGTGATCCGAAGTCGTGGTCCTCGTCACCGGAGGCGCTCTTGACGGCCACGTCCGACTCGTCCTCAGGCGGCATTTCGAAGCGGACGCGCGTCCTGGCGCCGGGAATGGGTTGCCGAAGGCGCCTGGCCACAGCTGCGAGCCGCCCGGTGCGTACCGGAACCGTCACGGAGGTCCCGTCGGACGGGGCATCCACCGCGGGCGAGCCGGACTCGTCGTTGGTGCTGGGTTCCAAGTGGTCTTTCACGCGGTTTTGCTGCCTTCTGGTTGTTCTCGCACTGTCTCTACCGGGATGTGACACTCTGGATACAGGTGGTTTTCGCCCCCAATAGCATGATCATCGCCACACTATCAGCACCCCGTCATGGCCCTTTGGCGGCACCACGGCGGGGTTTCAGGCGTGTCATGGCCGGTCGGCCGATCTGACTCTTTGATAACAAAACGGTTACCCTTGAAGTTCAACGACCGCTGATGATAGGTGATCCTGTGCGTTTGAAGACTGCAGCCTTGCTGGTGCTGCTGGGCCTGCTGACGATGCTGGCCGGCATTGGCCAGCTGACTTTCTGGGCCCCCGCCGAGACCGTGACGGCCTCGGTGCCCAGCGACACTAAAGCTGCCCCGTTGACGGTGATCGACCAGAAGTTGATCGCCCTCCACGAGGGGCCGGTGAAGATCAAGATCCAGGGCGAAGGCAACTTCGTCGTCGCCACGGGACGCCCGGACGACGTCGACGCCTGGGTAGGCAAGACTGCCCACAATACCCTCACCGGCGTTTCCCAGGACCAGAAGGCGCTGGAGGTTTCCACCACTGACGGTGAGGCAACCGCGCCGAGTCCGGCCGGTTCCGACCTCTGGGTCAACACCGAAGACGGCAGCGGCGAGCTGGACTACACGTGGAACCCGCCCGCCAGTGGCGAGTGGTCCCTGCTGGTAGCCAGCGACGGAACCAAGCCGGCGCCGTCGTCGATCTCCATGACGTTCCCCAACAGCGCAACCACGCCGTGGGCCATTCCGCTCATTGTGCTGGGCATCATCATCATCCTGGTTGGCGCAGCCCTGCCGTTCGTCGCCAAGGCACTCGGCAACCGCCGCAAGGACGGCGGCGATGAGGGTCCGAAGGGTGGCGGAGAAACCTCTGCCCTGCCTGTGCAGCCGTCCGCCGGCGACGCCGGTCGACGCGCCCCCGGCGCCGAGGGTTCAACCTTGCGTATCTCCGCCATCGCCGCAGCCTTGGTTGCCGCGTTGGTTGGTGGCACCGCGGTCGCGGCCCAGGCCAGCCCGGCGCCGGAGTCCAACAGCGGCAACCCGAGCCCGTCCGAGTCCGCGGAGAAGGGCGGAACGCCGGTACTCCTCGAGTCCCAGCTGCAGCGTGTCCTGGAGCAGGTAGCCAGCACCGTGGATGCCGCAGACGCGGCCAAGGACGCCGCGAAGCTCGCGCCGCGCGTGGACAAGATGGAACTGCAGGTCCGTACCGCCAACTACAAGATCCGGACTGCCGTCTCTGCTTACGATGCCCGGATGCCGGTGCGAGCCACCAAGCTGCAAAGCAGCGTGATCAGCACCAAGCGTGACTGGCCGCGCACGGTGTTCGCCCTGACCCAGGGTGACGGCAACGTGGTCCCGCAGGTCCTGACGCTGGTCCAGCTCTCGCCGCGTGAGAACTACAAGCTGTGGGGCACCGCTCCGCTGCAGCCGGGCACCAACTTCCCGTCCTTCCCGGTTCCCCGTGACGGCACGGCCCCCGTGGCCGCGGACGACAAGAACGGCTTGGCCTACAGTGGCAACGAAGCGTTGAGCATCCTCGGCGAAATGCTCACCACACCGGATTCCCCGAACCGCAGCAAGCTCGCCGATGGCCAGTCCTCGCCTTACATCGCCGGCGCCCTGGCCTACCAGGCGGACACCGTCAAGAACGGCACCAGCGCCAACTTCAAGTTTGCGCACACCCCGGTGACCAACCAGACCGTGGTGCTGCACACTGCCGACGGTGGTGCGCTGGTGGTTGGCCGCCTCGATTTCGCCTTCGAGGGAACGCCCAAGGCCTCCGGTGACAAGCTGATCCTTGAAGACGATTCGGCTGTGTTTGCCGGTGGCAAGGAAACCACCACGGGCATGTCGCTCAACTTTGCCGAATCCGTGGCGGTCTACATCCCGCCGGCAGGTTCCTCTGATCCCATGAAGCTCGTGGCCGCTACCCGCGGACTGGTCGGCGCCAGCTTCAAGTAGGGCGTGGCCCTGGCAGGGCAGCGGCTAGAGTGGACGGTATGAGTTCGCCCGGATACCGACCCACTCCAGCCGCTGCCAGCCAGCTCAACCTTCGCGGCGCCGTCGACCTCTCGTCGTTGCGCCGCCCTCCGGCTCCGCCGCAGTCGCCACCGGCCGCGCCGGCTGGTGATCCGGCAGCCTCCGGTAGCCCGGAAGCGGGCAGCCCTTCGCTGCGCGTGGATGCTACGGAAAGCAACTTCCAGGACCTCGTCCAATTGTCGGCGCAGATTCCGGTCCTTTTCCTTCTCTGGTCCCGCTATGCAGCCGAGTCTCCGGGCGTCCTTGATGCTGCACAGCGGGTTGTTGAGGGCTTCGGTGGCCGCCTCGTCCTGGCCGCCGCCGACGTCGACTCGTTCCCGCAACTGGCCCAGGCCTTCCAGGTCCAGGCCGTGCCCACGGCCGTCGCCGTGGTCAAGGGCCAACCAGTGCCCCTCTTCCAAGGCCCTGCCGACGACGCGCAGATCCGCAGCCTCGTGGAGGAACTCCTCCAGGTGGCCGCTGCCAACGGAGTGACCGGAAGCATCGGCGACGCTCCGCAGGACGGCGACGCCGAACCGGCCCCGCTGCCCCCGCTTCACCAGGCAGCGATTGACGCCATCGAGTCCGGTGACTACGCCGCGGCCGCGGCCGCGTACAAGCAAGCCCTCCTGGAGCAGCCGGCTGACGCCGATGCCAAGGCAGGATTGGCGCAGGTGGAACTGATGGCCCGGCTGGAAAAACTTTCCGCACCGGAGGCCGACAGCCTGCGGCAGTTGGCTGCGCAGGAACCGGACAATGTGGAGGCCCAGCTCGGCGTGGCTGACTTGGATGTCTCCGGAGGGCACATCGAAGACGGCTTCAACCGCATCATTTCCTTCATTGGACGGAACTTCGGCCCGGAACGGGAAGCGGCCCGGGTGCGGCTCCTTGAATTGTTCGAGGTAGTGGGCACGTCCGACGAGCGTGTTGCCAAGGCCCGTCAGGGGCTCGCGAGGGTCCTCTTCTAGTGCCGTCAGCGCTGTTCAGCCCGCTTCAGCTGCGTTCGCTGACCATTCCGCACAGGGGCTGGGTGTCGCCGATGTGCCAATACAGCTGCCTCCCGGAGACCGGCGAGGGCGTGCCCAACGACTGGCATCTGATGCACCTGGGATCCTTCGCCGCCGGTGGTGCAGCCCTCATCATGACCGAGGCAGCCGCTGTTAATGCCGCCGGACGGATCAGCCCGCGGGACGCCGGCATGTATTCGGAGGCGCAGGCAGCCGGTTGGGAGCGCATGGTGGATTTTGTCCACCGCCATGGTGCGGTGGACTGCAGGATCGGTGCGCAGCTGGCCCACGCCGGACGCAAGGCATCCACCTACTGGCCGTTCTCCGGGCAGTCGGGTTCAGTTCCGGAGTCCGACGGCGGATGGCAGACCGTGGGGCCCAGCACGTCACCCTTTGACGGTTATGCCTCCCCGGTGGCCATGTCCGAAACGGAGATCCTCGCGGTGATCCAGGACTTCGCGGCGGCTGCAGGACGGGCTGTTGCGGCAGGCTTTGACGTCGTGGAGATCCACGGCGCCCACGGCTATCTGTTGCACCAGTTCCAAAGCCCGTTGATTAACACCCGCACGGACAATTGGGGCGGTGATGAAGCCGGACGCAACCGCCTCATGCTGGAAGTCGTGGATGCAGTGCGCAACGCCATTCCGGATTCCATGCCGCTGCTGCTGCGCATTTCCGCTTCCGACTGGGCGGACGGGGGAGTGGACGTTGAGGCATCGGTAAGGCTCGCGCGCGCTGCGGCGGAGCGGGGCGTGGACCTGGTGGACGTCTCGAGCGGCGGTGCCGTGGCCCACCAGGCGATCCAGGCGGCGCCTGGCTACCAGGCCGGTTTCGCCGAGCGGGTCAAGCACGACGCCGGTGTCCCCACCGGAGCTGTCGGCCTCCTGACCAGCCCGGCCCAGGCCGAGGACATTGTGGCCAATGGCCGTGCCGATGCCGTGTTCATGGCTCGGGCAGCCCTGCGCGATCCGCACTGGTGGCTCCGGGCGGCGTACGAACTGGGCCACGATATTCCCTGGGTCCCGCAGTACGAGCGGGCCGTGCCACGCCACGGCTTCTAGGGACCGCCGCGGGCGTGCCCCGGCAACGCTAGGCTGTTGCCATGACGGAACCAGACCATCAGGCCAACCCCCAGTCATCCCACCTGCCCCAGGTGCCTGTTCCGCCGGCACAACCACCGGAACCAGCGAACGGCCAGGCCATCCCGGCTTTGGCCATCCGGGGACTCGCCAAGCGTTTTGGTGAGAAAATCGCCGTCGACGGCGTGAGCCTGGATGTGCCGGCCGGTTCGTTCTACGGAATGGTTGGCCCGAACGGCGCCGGCAAGACCACCACGCTGTCCATGGCGACAGGTTTGCTGAGGCCGGACTTCGGAACCGCCACCGTGCACGGCGTGGACGTGTGGGCCCGTCCCCTCGAAGCAAAGAAACTGATGGGCGTGCTGCCCGATGGCGTTCGCTTGTTCGACAGGCTTACCGGAGAGCAACTGGTCACGTATGCCGGACTGCTCCGTGGGATGGACCGCGACGTGGTCCTGTCCCGGGTCTCGGAGTTGCTGGAGGCTTTCGACCTCCAGGCTGACGCGGGCTCGTTGGTAGTCGACTACTCAGCCGGCATGACCAAGAAGATTGCCCTGGCATCAGCGCTGATCCACGCGCCGCGCCTCCTGGTGCTGGACGAGCCGTTCGAGTCTGTGGATCCTGTTTCCGCGGCAAATATCCGGGGGATCCTCGAGGGCTACGTTTCTTCCGGGGGAACGGTGATTGTCTCCAGCCATGTCATGGACCTGGTACAACGCATGTGCAGCCACGTGGCCGTTGTGGCGGGCGGACGCGTCCTGGCTGCCGGTTCCGTGGATGAGGTCCGGGCGGGATCCACGCTCGAAGAGCGCTTTGTGCAGTTGGTGGGCGGCGGCCACCGGACAGAGGGGCTCGAATGGTTGCGCACCTTCTAAGGTTGAAGTGGCGACTGCTCCTCAACGGCTTCAAACGCAGTCCGTGGCAGTTGGTGGGCATTGGCCTGGGGCTGCTTTATGCACTCGGCATGCTCACCATGCTGGTGGGTGGGTTGGTGGCGCTCCGCTGGGCCGACCCCGGAATCGCGCATACGGTGGTGGTGCTGGGCGGGGCGGCAACCATCATCGGATGGGGGGTCATACCCCTGGTTGCCTCGGCGGGGGACATGACGCTCGATCCTGCGCGGTTCACGACGTTCGCGATCCCGCCCCGGCAACTCTTGGCCGGCCTGGCACTGGCCGGCTTCATCGGGATTCCGGGATTGGCAACCTTGCTGGCCGCCTTGGGAACGGTTGGCACGTGGTGGCGGAGTGTTCCCACGGCGACCGGTGCCTTGGTGGGGGCAGTCCTTGGTGCCATGACCTGTGTGGTGTTGTCCAAGGTTGTGACCACCGCGACGGCGGGCCTGGCTTCCTCGCGTCGATTCAAGGACGTCAGCAGCATCGTGGTGTTTGTCCCCTTGGTACTCCTGGGGCCGATCATGGTGGGCATCGTTGACGGCATCCGGGGCAGCGCCGACTATCTTCCGGTACTGGCCCGGACAGTTTCCTGGACCCCTCTTGGAGCTGCGTGGTCGCTCGGCGGCGAACTGGACGCGGGCAATCCGGGCGCTGCCGGCCTCAAGGCCCTCATCGCCGTGGCCACGATCGGCTTCCTCCTGTGGTGCTGGCACGTCCTGTTGCAGCGCGCCCTGGTGACGCCCGCGTACTCGGGCGGTCCAACCCGGAAGGGCGGCAAGCTGGGCTTGTTCGGTGTGCTGCCCGGAACTCCGGCCGGAGCCGTTGCCGCCAGGGCATTGATCTACTGGCTGAAGGATCCCCGGTACGCGGGCTCCTTGGTGATCATTCCGCTCATGCCGGTGATCCTCTTCTTCGCCGGCAACCAAAACGGCGGCCAGGGGTTGCTGATGATCCTTGGCCCACTGACCGCGTTCATGATGGCTTGGTCGATCTCGGCTGACGTCTCCTATGACAACACAGCCTTCGCCCTTCATCTCGCCTCCGGTGTCCGCGGCGTGGACGATCGCTTGGGCCGCGCGATGGCTTGCCTGGCGATTTCCTTGCCCGTGGTGTTGGTGTTCACTGCCGGCCCACTCTTCATCACGGGGGACTGGGCGTGGCTGCCGAACCTGCTGGGCCTCTCGCTGGGAACGTTGTTCACGGGGCTGGGTCTGTCCTCCGTCATTTCCGCCCGCTACAACATTGCCGTTCCGTTGCCTGGGGACAGCCCGTTCAAGAAACCGCCAGGAAACGTTGCCCAGACGCTCGCTGTCCAGGCCGTGGGCATGGGACTCCTGGCGCTCCTGCTCCTGCCCGAACTGGCCCTGGTGGTTGTGCAAATGGTCAGCGGCGGACCTGAAGCAGGCTGGATCAACCTCGTGGTGGGTCCATTGCTCGGTGCCGTGCTCCTGGTGGTGGGTGTTCGCCTGGGCGGAAAGTGGCTGGACGCCCGTGGCCCCGAGCTGTTCGCCCAGCTGAGCGTGAATAAATAACGACGTAACACCCACACCTGGTTGTGGGACATGGGATATCCTCGACTTAAACAAGCACCATCATCGTAGAAAGGCCGTGACAATGGAAGTTGTCATCCTCCCGGGCACCAAGCAGATCGGCGCCCTGGCTGCCGACGCCATCGAGGCGCTCGTCCGGCGCAAACCGAATGCCGTACTTGGATTGGCTACGGGGTCCTCGCCCTTGCCGATCTACGACGAACTGGCACGTCGCTACGAGGCAGGTGGACTGGACTTCAGCGAAGCGCACGGCTTTGCCTTGGACGAGTACGTTGGCTTGGCAGCGGACCATCCGGAGTCGTACCGCGAGGTGATCCGGCGGGAATTCACCAACAGGGTCAACATCAAGCCGGAAAATGTCCATGGTCCGGACGGGGCTGCGGCGGACCTGGAAGCCGCATGCCAGGCCTACGAGGACGCGATCAGGGGCGTCGGCGGCGTGGACCTCCAGATCCTGGGCGTGGGCACCGACGGGCACATCGGCTTCAATGAGCCTGGATCCTCGCTGGCTTCGCGCACGCGCATCAAGACGTTGATCGAGCAGACGCGCAAGGACAACGCCAGGTTCTTTGACAGCATCGACGACGTTCCCCACCACGTGGTGACGCAGGGCCTGGGCACCATCATGGACGCCAAGCACGTGATCCTGGTGGCCACAGGTGCGCAGAAGGCCCAGGCGGTCCGGGATTTCGTGGAAGGACCCGTGGCCGCCATCTGTGCGGCATCGGTGCTCCAGATGCACCCGCATGCCACCATCCTGGTGGACGAAGCGGCCGCTTCCTCACTGAAGTTGGCCGACTATTACCGCCACACGTACGACAACAAGCCGGAGTGGCAAGGCCTCTAGACGGTAGGATGGATGCCATGACTACGCTTCCTCCGGATCCATTCGAAAACGACCCCATGCGCGAGCTTTCCGGAGCCGGAACGTCCACGGCCACCATTGAGCGCGAGGAAACGCGCCAGGAAGTGGAGCCCGGCGACCGCGAGCGGTTTGCGCACTATGTCCGCAAGGAAAAGATCATGGAATCGGCAATGACCGGCGAGCCCGTCATTGCTTTGTGCGGAAAAGTCTGGACCCCGGGAAGGGATCCGCAGAAGTTCCCGGTTTGCCCGGAATGCAAGGAGATCTACGATGGCCTCCGTCCGGGGAACGACGGCGGGAACGGCGACGGCCCGGGCAACTCCAAGTAGTGAGTGGGAAGACTGCACAGGCCCACATGACGGAAACACTTTTTGGTGGCCCCTCCCTGCCTCCGGCGTACCCGGAGCGGGCGGCCTGGGGAACTGCTCCCAAGCTCCGTGCCTGGCAGCAGGAGGCCCTTGACCTCTACATGAGCCGTGGTCCCAAGGACTTCCTGGCGGTAGCCACCCCGGGAGCCGGAAAGACCACTTTTGCCCTCCGGATCGCCACCACCCTCCTGGACAGCGGCGTGGTCAACAGGGTCACCATCGTTGCGCCCACGGACCACTTGAAGCGCCAGTGGGCGGACGCCGCGGCGCGCGTGGGCATCGCGATCGACCCCAACTTCAAGAACTCCGACGGACAGCACGGCCGCGGCTTCGTCGGCGTCGCGGTGACGTATGCCCAAGTAGCGAGCAAGCCGATGCTGCACCGCGCCAAGACGGAAGCGGCCCGGACTTTGGTGATCCTTGATGAGATCCACCACGGTGGCGAGGCGCTGTCCTGGGGTGATGGCCTTCGCGAGGCCTTCGACCCGGCAGCGCGCCGCTTGTCACTCACGGGTACCCCGTTCCGCTCGGACACCTCGCCGATTCCGTTCGTCGAGTACGCCGAGGACCGGGACGGCATCCGACGCTCCAAAGCCGACTACACGTACGGCTACGGCAACGCGCTCCGAGACCACGTGGTGCGGCCGGTGCTCTTCATGGCCTATTCGGGCCAGATGCGCTGGCGGACCAGCGCAGGCGATGAGATGGCGGCTTCCCTGGGGGAAGCCGCAGTCACGAAGGACATCACGTCCCAGGCATGGCGGACGGCGCTCAATCCGGCCGGCGAATGGATTCCGGCGGTCCTGGCGGCCGCGGACAAGCGCCTGAGCGAAGTGCGTCGCACTGTCCCGGATGCCGGCGCGCTGGTTATCGCAACCGACCACGAGGACGCCCGGGCCTACGCCGGCCAGCTGAAGAAGATCACCGGGGAATCGCCCACGGTGATCCTCTCGGACGACTCGAAGGCTTCCAGCAAGATCGAGGAATTCTCGGCCGGGGATAAGCGCTGGATGGTGGCTGTCCGCATGGTTTCCGAAGGTGTGGACGTCCCCCGGCTCTCTGTGGGTGTGTACGCAACATCGACGTCCACTCCGTTGTTCTTCGCCCAGGCCGTGGGGCGCTTTGTGCGTGCCCGCAAAAGGGGAGAGACGGCGTCGGTCTTCCTGCCGTCGGTTCCACCGCTCATGGGCCTGGCAAACACCATGGAAGCCGAACGCGACCACGCCCTGGACCGCCCCGAGAAGGACGACGACGGGCTGTTCAGCCCCGAAGAGAACCTCATGGCCGAGGCGAACCGCGAGGACAAAGCCTCGGACGAGCTCACCAAAGGCAAGTTCGAAGCCTTGGATTCCCAGGCTTCCTTTGACCGCGTCCTGTTCGACGGCGGCGAGTTCGGCACGGGAGCCGACATCGGTTCCGATGACGAGCTCGACTTCCTGGGTATTCCGGGTTTGCTGGACGCCGAACAGGTGGGAACGCTGCTGCGGCAACGGCAGCATGAACAGCAGTCCCGCAAGAAGCGCCAGGCTCCCGCCGCGGAGTCGGCTCCGGCCATTCCGGACCACCGCATGCTGATGGACCTGCGCAACGAGCTGGCCAAGAATGTCTCGGCCTGGTCTGCGCGGACGGGGACACCACACGGAGTGGTGCATACCAAGCTCCGTGAAGTGTGTGGCGGCCCGGCCGTGGCGCAGGCTAACGAAGAGCAGCTCCAAGCGCGCTTGCGCAAGCTTCAGGATTGGTTCATCGGCCGCAAGTGACCGGTGGCAAACGAAGGGCGCCGCATCAGCGGCGCCCTTCGTCGTCAGTCGGGTTGTCCTGCAGCCCGGATGTACTAGCCGCGTTCCACTTCGACGCCGGCCGATTCCATGTCATCGAAGGCCTCATCGAGGTCGTCCGATATGCCCGCCGTCAATTCGGCGATCACCGTGGTGGCATAGCCTGCCTGCACTGCGTCAAGGGCGGTTGCCTTGACGCAGTAGTCGGTGGCGAGGCCCACCACCACTACTTCTTCGACGTCGTGGCTTTGCAGCCAGTCGTCGAGGCCGATCGCGTCCTCGTCGAGGACTTCCGTCACCGTGGCGCCTGCCTTCAGGTCGCCGGAAGGAACGTCGTCCTCCGGTGCCAGCACGCCTTCGAACCCGGAATAGGCGGCCGTGTACTGTCCCTTCCGGAAGTATGCCTCGATGTATTCGGGGTCCAGGTCCTGGTGCAGTTCGGCGCCCTTGGTCCGTGCCCTGCAGTGCGGCGGCCACGAGTCCACCATGTCCGGCTCGTCCGAGAAGTGGCTGCCCGGTTCGATGTGCCAGTCCTGTGTCGCCACCACGTGGTCGAAATGCTGCTGGTTGGCGTCGAGGTACTCGCTGATGGCGCCGGCCACGGCTGCCCCACCTTCGACGGCGAGTGTTCCGCCTTCGCAGAAGTCGTTCTGGACGTCGACGATGATCAGGGCCTTGGCCATCAGTTCTCCTCGTAGATGGTAGGGATCGCTGCTTCTCCGCGTTGCAGGCGGTTCACGACGGCGGGCAGCTCGGCCATGCTGGCGGCGTGGCGTTCCTTGGCGCGGATGACGCCTTCCGGGCCGGTCCAGCCGGGCAGGAGTTCGCCGTTCTTGATGAATTGCTGGAGGAGGGAGCGGTCGTTCCCGTCGTCCTCGGGCCGGTGGCCGATTCCCACTACCTCGTGGGTGGCCCTGCCTCGTTCGTTGAGCTTGCGCAGGGCGTATTTGCGTCCGCCCACGCTGGCCTTGTTCTTGGCCGCCTTGGCCACCGAAATGAACTCACCGGAATCGTTGGTCCGGCTCACCAGCTTGTAGACCATGCTGGCAGTAGGCGCGCCGGAACCGGTGACCAGCGAGGTGCCCACCCCATAGGAATCCACCGGGGCCGACTGCAGGGCAGCGATGGCGAACTCGTCGAGGTCCGAGGTCACCACGATCCGGGTGTCCACATTGCCGAGGTCATCGAGCAGTTGGCGTACCCACTGCGCCTGGGCGATGAGGTCGCCGGAGTCCAGGCGGACCGCGCCGAGCTTGTTGCCGGCGAGCTCGACGGCGGTGCGCACCGCGGTTTCGACGTCGTACGTATCCACCAGCAGCGAGGTCTCGGGTCCGAACGCGGCAATCTGTGCCTCGAAGGCCTCCCGTTCAGTGTCGTGGAGGAGGGTGAAGGAATGGGCAGCCGTGCCCACCGTCTTGATGCCGTAGCGGCGGCCGGCCTCAAGGTTGGAGGTGCTGGCAAAGCCGGCGATGACGGCGGCGCGGGCGGCCGCCGTCGCCGATTCCTCCTGGGTGCGCCGGGAGCCCATCTCGATGCACGGGCGGTTCCCGGCCGCGGACGTCATCCTCGAGGCGGCGGAGGCAATGGCGCTGTCGTGGTTCAGGACGGACAGGATGTACGTCTCAAGGATGCAGGCCTCGGCGAAGGTGGACTCGACAATGAGGATGGGGGAGTTGGGGAAGTAGGCATCGCCTTCGGCATAACCCCAGATGTCGCCGTTGAACTTGTAGTTGGCGAGGTAGTCAAGGGTTTCCTGGTTGACCACCTTGTTCCGCGCCAGGTAGTCCAGCTCGGCTTCGCCGAACGTGAAGTCGGCGATTCCCTCCAGCAGGCGGCCCGTCCCGCCCACCACGCCGTAGCGGCGCCCATCCGGCAACCTCCGGGCGAAGGCCTCGAACACGGAACGGCGGTGCGCGGCGCCCGAATGCAGGGCGGCTTGCAGCATGGTCAGTTCATAGTGGTCTGTATACAAGGAAGTTGCGGGGTGATCCCAAGACGTGGCTCTACTCACGAATTCACTCTAGTGCGAGCCGCCCTAGAATGGACAGATGACCCCTAGCGTTGCGTTTGGCACGGACATCGATGAACGGACGGAAGCTGCAGAGCTGACCTCCACCGATGTCCTGACCGCCCCGGACATCCCCTGGAACCTTGTGATCTGGAACGATCCCGTCAACCTGATGAGCTACGTCAGCTATGTGTTCCAGAGCTATTTTGGCTACTCCGAGTCCAAAGCGCACAAGCTGATGTTGGAGGTCCACCGGAAGGGCCGGTCCATCGTGGCGCACGGAAGCAAGGAGCAGGTGGAGCAGCACGCCGTGGCCATGCACGGCTTCGGGCTCTGGGCAACGGTGGAAAAGGCCGCGAGCGGCAACCAGACTCCCGGAAAGGGCGGCCGCCAGAGTGGCTAAGGCATTCAAGTACGGACTCAAGGGAATCAGCGGCTACCTGGAACCGGCGGAGCGGGACCTGCTGCGGGGGCTGCTGGCCGACGTCATCTCCATGCTTGACTCCGATGCCCGGGAGGACGAGGACCCGCTGGCGGCGATGATCGGCTTGGACATGGACGTGAAGCAGCCCACGGACCGCGCGCTTCTGCGGTTGCTGCCCAACGTCATGAAGGACGACGACGCCGGCTCGCTGGAGTTCCGGCAGCTCACCGAACGCTCTGTCCGGGAAAGCAAAATCGGCGCCTTGCGCGCAACGGCCATGGGGCTGGACAAGGACGAGCTGGTCCTCACGTCCGAGGACGCCAACCGATGGGCGATGGCCCTGAACGACGTTCGGCTGGTGCTTTCGGAACGCCTGGACATCCGAGACGAAGCCGATGCCGACCATATCCACAGCATGCAGGACTGGAGCCAGGCGGAGGACGTGGAAAGCTATCTCGCGCTGGTGTACAACTTCACCACGTGGCTGCAGGAGTCCCTGGTGCAGTCCATCATGGCGGCCCGGCAGGCGGCGAAATCCTGATCCGGCCGTCCGCAGTTGCCCCGCACCGTGTGACAAATCAGACACGATGGGGGAGACGCAGCTAATGGCCGCAACCCAAGGGAAGCCTTATTCTCGAATAATCATGACAACAGCCACGGCCAACTCAACAGGCGTCTCCAATGAGCTTATGGGCGCGCGTCCGATTGGGGTCTTCGATTCCGGCGTGGGGGGCCTCACTGTTGCCCGGTCCATCATCGACCAACTCCCCAACGAGTCCATCCTCTACGTGGGTGACACCGCCAACGGCCCCTACGGACCCCTCCCGATCGCCGAAGTGCGGGCCAACGCGCTGGGCGTCATGGACGAATTGGTTGATTCGGGCGTCAAGCTCCTCACCATCGCGTGCAACTCGGCCTCAGCGGCCGTGTTGCGGGACGCCCGCGAACGCTACACTGCCCGGTACGGCATTCCCGTGATCGAAGTGATCCAGCCTGCCGTCCGCCGCGCTGTGTCCGCCACAAGGTCCGGCCGCATCGGCGTCATTGGAACCTCGGCAACGGTTGGATCGCGTGCCTACGAGGACACGTTTGCCGCGGCTCCGGACCTCGCCATCACGTCCGTGGCCTGCCCCGCCTTCGTGAACTTCGTCGAAGCCGGCATTACCACCGGGCCGGACCTCTTGGCCGCGGCCAACGACTACCTGGAACCGCTCAAGCATGCGGGTGTGGACACCGTGGTGCTGGGCTGCACCCACTACCCGCTGCTCACCGGGGTCATCTCCTTCGTCATGGGCGAGGACGTCACGCTGGTGTCCAGTGCCGAAGAAACTGCCAAGGACGTTTACCGCGCCTTGGCCAACGGGGGCATCCAGCGCACGGATACGTCGGCCCCCAGCCACGAGTTCATCGCCACCGGCGACGCCGCACAGTTTGAAACCCTCGCCCGCCGCTTCCTGGGGCCGGAAGTCCTGTCCGTGAAGCACGTGGACCACGTTTCGGCACAGTATCCCACCGGCAGCCTCGCCCGGATCACCCCGGAGATGCTGGCGGCCGCCCGTGCCGGCGGAGGCCTTTCCCGCCGTTCCTATTTCGTCCAGCCGGAGGCCGGCACGCGGTCAGATGCGGAGCGTGGCCTGTGAAGCTGACCATCGTGGGCTGTACTGGCTCTTTTCCCGGTCCCGGCTCCCCGGCGTCGTGCTATCTGGTGACCGCGCACGATGGTGAGCGCGAGTGGAAGATCGTGATGGACCTCGGCAGCGGCGCCCTCGGGGCCATCCAGCGCTATACGGACCTTGAAGACATCGACGCGATCTTCCTCACGCACCTGCACCCGGACCATTGCATGGACCTGTGCGGCCTCCACGTT
The DNA here is from genome assembly GCF_044769225.1 of Paenarthrobacter sp. NPDC090522. Classification (NCBI taxonomy): domain Bacteria; kingdom Bacillati; phylum Actinomycetota; class Actinomycetes; order Micrococcales; family Micrococcaceae; genus Paenarthrobacter; species Paenarthrobacter sp. NPDC090522. Next base: position 149,771 of record NZ_JBIVXL010000002.1, on the reverse strand, counting down.
GCTGTCCGCTGGAAGCCCGGCGGGTGGGGCCGCGACCGGCTCCCGGTGTGGGGTCCCGCGGCAACGGCGGACAGGATGGCCACCGCCTACGGGCTGGACCTGGATCCGGGCATGCACGAGGAATTCGACTTCACCAACTGGGCGGAGCAGAAGCCCGTCACCGTGGGTCCGTTCACGGTGACCCCATATGGCGTCAACCACCCGGTCGAAGAGGCCTACGCCTTGCGCGTCGAGGCCACAGAGCCCGGCAAGGACGGCACACCCGTGACCCGCGTCCTGACCTACTCCGGTGACACGGACTCGTGCCAAGGACTCGAAGACGCCGCCCAGGGTGCCGACCTGTTCCTGTGTGAAGCAGCTTTCGAGGAAGGCCGCGACGACGCCATCAAGGACGTTCACCTGACCGGCAAGCGCGCGGGCGAGGCGGCCACCAATGCGGGAGCCAAACGGCTGCTCCTGACGCACATCCCGGTATGGACCTCGCAGACCAAGGTGATGTCCGAGGCGAAGCCCGTCTTCGCCGGCGACGTGGCCGTGGCGGTCGCCGGAGTCCACTACACGATTTAGCCCGGGGACGGACAAGCGGTGTTCCTCGATAAGCTGGGGGCATGACTTCAGAAGCAACCGCAACACCCGTGATCCGCGCCGACGGCCGCACCCCCGATCAACTGAGGCCCATCAGCATCACCCGCGGCTGGTCCAAGCAGGCCGAAGGGTCGGCCCTCATCGAGTTCGGCAACACCCGGGTCCTGTGCACCGCTTCCCTGACCGAGGGCGTTCCCCGCTGGCTCAAAGGCGAAGGCCGAGGCTGGGTCACAGCCGAGTACGCCATGCTGCCCCGCGCCACCAACACCCGCTCCGACCGCGAATCCGTCAAGGGCAAGATCGGCGGACGCACGCATGAGATTTCCCGACTGATCGGCCGTTCGCTGCGTTCCATCATCGACACCAAAGCACTCGGCGAGAACACGATCGTCCTGGACTGCGACGTGCTGCAGGCCGACGGCGGTACGCGCACCGCTGCCATCACCGGAGCCTACGTGGCGCTCGCCGAGGCGATCCGCTTCGCCCGGGAGAACAAGCTGATTTCCCGTAATGCGGAGCCGCTGGTGGATACCATCGCCGCGGTTTCCGTTGGCATCATTGACGGCGTTCCCATGCTGGACCTGCCGTACGTCGAGGACGTGCGGGCGGAGACGGACATGAACGTGGTGGTGACGGGTTCGGGCAAGTTCGTGGAGGTCCAGGGCACGGCCGAAGGCGCTCCCTTCGACCGCGACGAACTCAACGCGCTGCTGGATTTGGCGCTCCTCGGCACGGGCCAATTGGCAGCCATCCAGCGCGAGACACTGGCGGAGGCTCCGTGAGCGGCGGCGCTGCCGGCGTGACACCTCGCCTGGTTCTCGCTACGCACAACAAAGGCAAGTTGAAGGAGCTTCGGGAACTGCTCCGCGGCCAGGTTCCAGGGCTCGACGTCGACACCCAGGTGGTGGACGCTGCTGCGGCAGGTGCCCCGGATGTTGCGGAGACCGGAGTGACGTTCGCCGAGAACTCGCTCCTGAAGGCACGCGCCGTTGCGGAGGCAACCGGGCTGATTGCGATTGCAGATGATTCCGGACTGGCCGTGGACGTCCTTGGTGGTGCTCCCGGCATCTTTTCCGCCCGGTGGTCCGGACGGCATGGCGATGACGAGGCGAACCTGCAGTTGTTGCTGGCGCAGCTTTCCGATGTTCCGGACGCCTCGCGCGGAGCTGCCTTCGTGTGTGCTGCTGCCTTGGCCATTCCCGGCGACGGCGGCATTGCACGGGAAACGGTGGAGTACGGCGAGCTTGAAGGAACCCTGTTGCGCGAGCCGCGCGGTGAAGGCGGCTTCGGGTACGACCCCATCCTGCAGCCCAAGGGCATGGACCGCAGCTGCGCCGAGCTCAGCTTCGAGGAAAAGAACGCGATCAGCCACCGCGGCCAGGCCTTCCGAGCCTTGCTCCCGGCAGTCGTCGCGGCTCTCTCCGAGGCCGCTGCCTAGGGCCGGACAAGCAGACAAGGAAAAGGCGCCCCACGTGATCACGCGGGGGGCGCCTTTTCCTTGCCTGGATAAGCGGGAACTCAGTGTTCGCCGTGCTTTTCCGTTTCATGTTCGTCGATGAATTCTTCCACCGGGTCCGTGCCCTGGGCGGCTGCTTTCCGCTTGGCTGCCATGCCGCGCAGCACCTCGATGCCCACCGGGACCACGGAGATCAGGACGATCACAATGAAGATGATGTCCAGGTTGTCCCGGACCCACGGAACGCGGTCGCCCAGGAGGTAGCCCAGGAGCGTCACGCCGCCACCCCAGAGGACGGCCCCAATGACGTTGAAGAGGAAGAACTTCCGCTTGTCCATCTGCGCCACGCCGACAATCACGGGGACAAACGTGCGGATGATGGGCACGAAGCGGGCCAGGATCAGGGCCTTGCCTCCGTGCTTCTCGAAGAAAGCGTGGGCACTTTCAACGTTTTCCTTCTTGAAGAGCTTGGAATCGGGCCTGTTGAAGATGGCCGGGCCGGCCTTCGAGCCGATGAGATAGCCCGTCTGGTTGCCGATGATGGCCGCAATGATGATGAGTCCTGCGAGGCCCCAGACGTTGAACTTGATGGTGTCCGTGGCCACGAGGAGTCCGGCCGTGAAAAGCATGGAGTCGCCCGGCAGGAAGAAGCCCACCAACAGGCCTGTTTCGGCAAAGACGATGCCGCAGACCAGCAGGACCACCCACGGCGCCAAGGCGGGGTCGGCGAGGAAGATCTGGGGGTTCAGCCAGTCAGGCAGGAACGAGGCCATGGGCGGCCGCACCGGTCCCGCGCCCCCAAAGGTGGATACGGCAAAGTCGCTCATCGCAGAAAGGATCACCCGTTAAGCCTACTGGACCGCCGCCGTCGGAAATCCTGGGAAAAACCTTGACGCGCTGTTGATTGCTTGTATGGTTAGTTACATGAGTAATGAACCAGTGAGGCGGTGGTGCTCATGATCGACGACAGCAAGCCGATCTTCATGCAGATCGCCGAGCTCATCGAGAACGGCATCGTGGACGGCAGCATGCCTGAGGAGTCACAGGTGCCTTCCACCAACGAGTTCGCCGCTTTCCACCGGATCAACCCGGCTACCGCGGCCAAAGGGGTAAATGTCCTGGTGGATTCCGGGATTCTCTACAAACGCAGGGGGATAGGCATGTTTGTTGCCACCGGAGCGCGCGCCCACGTGGTGGCCCGCCGCACCGAGGAATTTTTTGAGCAGTACGTCAGGCCGCTGACGGCGGAGGCCCGAAAGCTGGGTATCTCCGCGCAGCAGCTCAACAGCATGATCGAACGCGGCGTGGACCTCGCTCCTGACGCCGGAACCGACAAGGAAAGGAGCGCGGCCCTGTGAACGAGATCGTCGTCGAGGCCCGTAACCTGAACAAGCGCTACAAAGACCTCAACGCCCTGGACAACGTGGACCTGAAACTGACGTCCAATCGCATCTACGGCCTGCTGGGCCGCAATGGCGCCGGCAAGACCACCCTGATGTCCATCCTGACTGCCCAGGCTTTCGCCACCTCCGGAGAAGCCCTGGTGTTCGGTGCCAGTGCCTACGAGAACGATGCCGTCCTTTCCCGGCTCTGCTTCATCCGGGAGTCGCAGAAGTACCCTGACGACTTCCAGCCGCGGCATGCCTTTCGCTCGGCGGCGCTGTTCTACAAGAACTGGGACCAGGACTTTGCCGACCGCCTGGCCGAAGATTTCCAACTGCCCGTCAAGCGGCGCATCAAGAAGCTGTCCCGTGGCCAGTTGTCCGCCGTAGGGGTCATCATCGGCCTTGCCTCGCGCGCGGAACTGACGTTCTTCGACGAACCCTACCTGGGGCTCGACGCCGTGGCGCGGCAACTCTTTTACGACCGCCTCGTGGAGGACTACGCGGAGTATCCGCGCACCATCATCCTGTCCTCCCACCTGATCGATGAGGTGGCCAATCTTCTGGAACACGTCGTGGTGATCGACCGTGGCCGGATCATCATGGACGCTGACGCCGAGGACATCCGCGGCTCTGCGGTCACCGTGTCGGGTTCCGCGGACAAGGTTGATTCCTTCCTTGCCGGACGCCGGATCCTCCACCGCGAGACCCTCGGTTCCCTGGCCTCGGTCACGGTGGACGAAGCATTGGATGCACGCGAACGGGCAGAAGCCCAGGAGCTCGGGCTGGAACTGGCGCCGGTCTCCTTGCAGCAACTGGTGGTCCGGAAGACCATGGCCGGCGCAGGCCTATCCGGCGCCGTGCCCAGCACCACAGATTTCGCCGATGGCAGCATGGAGGCAACACGATGAGCCGGGCAATTGCAGTGGCCAGGATGCAACTGATCAACAAATGGACGTTCATCGGGTGGCCCTTGACCATCCTGGCCGCCTCGTTCCTGATGTCGTTGGCGATCTTTGCCCTGATTCCCGTCAATGAGGGCAAGTATGGGGGTGGCAGCCAGGCACCGATGTGGTACTTCCTGGTTCTTGGGATCCAGAGCCTGACGTTGGTGTTCCCGTTCTCCCAAGGCCTGAGCATCAGCCGGCGCGCGTTCTACCTCGGCTCCCTCGGCCTGTTCTCGCTCATAGCCCTTGGTATGACCGGCCTCTACCTACTGGGCGGGGTGATCGAGAAAGCCACCAACGGCTGGGGCGTCTACGGATTCTTCTTCTCGATTCCGTGGGTCACCGACGGGCCCTGGTACTCAACGGCTGCGTTCTTCTTCGTGGTGATGATGTTCATGTTCATCGTCGGCTTCTGGTTCGCCACGATCTTCAAGCGCTGGGGAACCACAGGCGTGCTGGTGTCCACCTTGGGCTCGGTGGTGGTCCTGATCGGCATCGGCGCACTCTCCACCGTCCTTGAATGGTGGGGGAGCATCGGCGGATGGTTCGTGCAGCAGACGCCCCTGAGTATCAGCGGCTGGGCAGCGCTCCTGTGCGTCGCGCTCGCAGCGGGTTCCTACTCGACGCTGCGGCACGCCACGCCCTGACCTCCTGGCGTCCGAAGGCCAACTACGTAGCGTTCATCACAGTCAGGGCTGGAAGGGCCGCCCCGCCGGGTTACACGGCAAGGGGCGGCTCTTTCCGCCTGTACCCTTGACCAGTGGCATTGGACTTTACGGCGATCGACTTTGAAACAGCCAACGGCTTCAGGGGGTCGCCGTGCTCGGTGGGACTGAGCAAAGTCCGCGGTGGAGTGGTGGTGGAAGAGGCCTCCTGGCTCATGCGTCCCCCGGAAAACCACGACCACTTCGAATTCCACAACACCCGCATCCACGGCATCCGTGCCGAGGATGTTGCCGGCAAACCGCGGTTCGGTGAGCTGTTTCCGGAAATCGGTGCGTTCATTGGGAACGATGTCCTGGCCGCCCACAACGCTGCCTTCGATCTGGGTGTCATCCGTTCCGGGCTGGAAGTTTCCGGCCTCCCGGGACCGGCATACGAGTATGTCTGCACGGTCATGTTGTCACGTCGCTGCTACTCGCTGGTGTCCAACTCGCTGCCCTACGCCGCCGAAGAGGCCGGTGTACCGCTGGTCAACCACCACGACGCCACGGAAGACGCCCGGGCCTGCGCGGGAATCCTGATCGATATTGCCCGGCGCAACAATGCCAACAGCATCGCCGAACTGTATCTGTCCCTGGGATTGGCCGTGCCCAGGCAGCCAGCGTTCGATCCGTCCAAGAGCCTGTCCAAGGCCACCGTGGCCGCCCTTGCAGCCAAGGTGGCGACGCCAGGCTCCAGCCCGGCAGAGCGGGCCCTGGCAGGCGCCGCTGCCCGGAGCTGGTCGGCCTGGCCCGAGGAAGGCCCCAACCCGCTTCCCAATCCCAGCGCCGAGCCGGGACACCCGCTGTTCGGCCAGACCGTGGTGTTCACCGGCGACCTCGCCATGACCCGTCCCGAGGCCAAATCGCGGGCCGCGGACATGGGTGCCCGTCCCGAAAGCCGGGTAACCGCCCGCACCACGGTCCTGGTGGTGGGCGATGGATTCGACGCCGGCGACCTGCGGGCGGGGCGGCTGACCGGCAAGGCCAAGCGGGTGCTGGAACTGCACGCCAAGGGCCAGCAGATCGAAGTGGTCTCCGAAGGCGAATTCCTCCAGATGGTGGGCGGCCGCTAGCACCCTGCGGGTCATAGTGCGCAACAATGCTTCCGGCTGCGCCAAGCCCGCTCCTAGCCTTGGGGCATGACCAAGGAACAGTCCACGGGCATCAACTGGCGGTCCGTCTTCGCCTTCCCGAACCCTGTGAACGAGTATGCAGCCCGTATTACCGCCGGGCTGGTGGTGGTGCTCGCGGTGGTGACCTTGCTCACCGGCTCGGGCCTGGGACTGGTGGCTTTGGCCATCGGCTTTTGGCTTCGCGTGCTTTTCGGCCCCAGGATTTCCCCTTTCGCCCTGCTGTCCGTCAAGGTCCTGGCTCCGCGCATCGGCCATGCCAAGCTCGTGGCGGGTCCACCCAAGCGTTTCGCCCAAGGCATGGGCGCCGCGTTGACGAGTGCCGCCGTCGTGCTTTTCTTCACTGGCCTTCCGCTGGGAGCCTGGATCCTGCTGGGGTTGCTGATCGTGGCGGCATCGCTGGAATCGTTCCTGGGGTTTTGCCTGGGTTGCGTGATTTTCGGCTTCCTGCAGAACCGCGGCTTGATCCCCGAGGACGTGTGCGAGGCGTGCAACAACATCAGCCTCCGCCAGCCACAGGGCAGCATCAGCCGGTAGTCACCGCCAGCAGCCGTTCGGCCATGCCGCGGATGACGTCCGGCGCCTCAAGGGAATCAAGCCACTCCGGTGGGAGGCACTCTTCGCCGTAGAGGGCACCAAGGATATTGCCCGCGATGGAACCCGTGGAGTCGCTGTCGCCGCTGTGGTTGATGGCCACGGCAATGGCGGCACGGAAATGTTCGACCGGCGTGCGGCCTGCGGTTAAGAGCACCGAGTAAAGCCCGACGGCGAGGGCTTCTTCGGCGACCCAGCCCTCACCCAGCGCCGTGGTCAACTCTTCGGGACCGAGGGTGGTGCCTTCGGCGGACAGCCGCAGTGCTTCGGTGATCCGCCCGCCCAACTCGGGAGCCGTCGCCGGGAGGGCGTCGACGTACTCCAACGCCGCCGTGGTGGCCGTGCGCACACTGCTGCCGGCCACGATGTGGTGGATCAGGAGGCTGAACGCGGCAGCCCCCAACCGGGCTGCAGGGTGCCCGTGGGTCAGGGAGGCAGCGTCCATGCTGAGCTTGGCCACGGCCTCGGGAGAGATGTGCGGGATCAAGCCGAAGGGGGCTGAACGCATCACTGTGCCACAGCCCTTGGAATCGGCGTTGACCGGCCTGGCTGCCGTTCCCATTTCCCCGGAAGCGAGGCCACTCAGGCAGGCGTTGCCGGGTGCCCGGCGGTGCTTCAGGACTTCCTGTCCATCGATCCACCGGGGTTGGGGGACCGGCGCGGCCGGGGAGGCCGCAACGTCCTGGGTGGCCAGCCAGCGCAGGTACGCCAGCCAGAGGCACGCGATCTCGTCGGCGGCCACGCCGTCGTTGGCCCATTCGAGCGCTTCCACCAGGCCATCCACGGTGTAGAGGGTCATTTGGGTGTCGTCCGAAAAGTGGCTGCCGCCGTCGAGCTGGTTAAAAGAGGTGAGGCCCGCATCGCCGAACCTGGCGCGGATGGCGTGTATGGCGTCGAACTCCACGGCGTATCCGAGGGAATCGCCCAAAGCGCCTCCCAACAAGGTGGCGTGGACGCGGGATTCGAAGGAGGGGGCTTCAACACTCATGCCAGTAACTTACCGTGCCCGCCAAGCGCCGCTGATATGGTGGGGAAGCTGTGCAGGCCTAGGGAAGCTGGAGAAAGAACGTGCGTGAACCCGCTTGGCGACGGACCGGCAAAACGCCTGACTACAGATTCTCCCTTGCCAACGAGCGCACGTTCCTTGCCTGGATCAGGACCTCCCTGGCCCTGCTCGCCGGCGCCGTGGCGATCGACCAGCTTGCCCCGAACATTGCCCCGCAGCCCGTCCGCCTGGTCCTCTGCGTGGTGTTGTCCGTCATCGGTGCCGGGCTCGCCATCCTTTCCTACCGCCGCTGGGGCCAGATGGAAGCGGCCATGCGCAACGACCAGGCGCTGCCGTTCTCACGCGTGATGCTTTTCATGACGATCGTGGTTGCCGTGGCCGCCTTCGCCTTTGCCGTCTTGATCCTGGTTGCCCGGTGATTGCTGCTGCTCCCAGGGTGAAGTGGTGAGCCTGGAAACCCGCGATCCGGGCCTGCAGCCGGAACGTACCACCCTGGCGTGGCGCCGAACGCTCATTTCGCTGGTGGTGGTGGACCTGTTCATCTGGCGCCGGTGGTTGTCCGCGGCGCCGGGTCCGCATGTTCCTGGAGTCCCGGGGCTTGATTACGAGGGTATTTGTGCGCTGATGGCCGCCGCTGCGACCATCGTCTGGGGGTGTGCGGTGTGGATCCGCTCACGGGAGTTGCACGCCGGCAACACCGCCCCGCCCGCGTGGTTGATGCTGCTCAGTACCGCCGCCGTGGTGGGACTCGGCGCTTCGGCCATCGCGGCCATCGCCTTGGGCGGGTAGGCTCAAAACGGCGCCATGGCCCGGACCACCCAGCCGGGATCCAGCATCTCCCCAGACTTCATTGGCAAGATACTCAAGGTTTTTGCCCCCAACCGTAAGGAATCCTTCGCCATGTCCTCCTCCGTCCCGGCCCCCGCAGAGCATTCACCCGGATTGATTGCCCGGCTGGGTGCAGAAGCCCTGGGAAGCCTGTTCCTGGTGCTCGTGGCGGCCGGCGTAAAGATCTTCCTGAACCCGCAGTCCGGGCCCATGCCGGCCAGCTTGGCTACGGGCCTCGCGGTCGCAGCCGCGATGATTGCCTTCGGTTATGTTTCGGGCGGGCATTTCAACCCCGCCATCACCTTGGGAAACCTCATCGCCGGACGCATCCGCGCCGTCGCGGCCCTTGCCTATGTGGTGGCCCAGGTGGTGGGAGCCGTGATCGGTGCCGCACTGGTCTACTTCGTGGTGTTGGCTACCCCCGTCCTGTCCGATCCCCGGGCGGCCCTTGGAACGGTTGCCGCAGGCTTCGGCGAGCACTCCGCTGCGCAGACGCAGTTGGCGGGCGTGCTGCTGGTGGAGGTCATCGGTTCGGCTCTCCTGGTGGGCGTTTTCCTGGGCGCCACCGCAGGACGCCGGGCGGTTCCGGCGCTTGCCCCGTTCGCCGTGGGCCTCGCCACTGCCGTGTTGCTGCAGTTCGGCGAGGTTGTAGGCAACCTCCCGTTCAACCCGGCCCGCGCCACCGGCCAGGCGTTCTTCAGCCCGTCCTGGGCCCTTGAGGGCCTGTGGCTCTTCTGGGTGGCCCCGCTGCTCGGTGCCGCGCTTGCAGGCTTCGTCTTCCGTGGCTTCAGTGACGCCGCCGCAACCAAGCCGGCCGTGGATGAGGCACCGGAGGCGCAAGACGGTGACGATGACCTGGGCGTCGAGGAACCTGCAACTCCCGTGGCTGCGCCCTCTGACGTTCCGGCCAAGCCGGCAGGCGCGTCGCAGTGCACGGACGACGCCCGCGATTTCTTCGACGGCAGGAAAGGCCACTAACAGGACGGGTTCGACGGCGGGCGGCCAGCCTTCGCTTTATTGTCGGTGCCCACCGTTAGCTTGAAAATATGCGGTTACTTCATACCTCGGACTGGCACCTCGGGCGGTCCTTCCACGGCGTCGGCATGCTTGAGTCCCAGCGCAGCTTCGTGGACCAACTGGTGGCCTGTGTGGCGGCGGAGTCAGTGGACGTCGTATTGATTGCCGGTGACGTCTACGATCGCGCCTTGCCCGGGCTTGATGTGGTGACCTTGTTGGACGAAGCCTTGGTCCGGATCACGGAGGCCGGCGCCAGCGTGGTGCTGACCAGCGGCAACCATGACTCCGCCATCCGGCTCGGTTTCGCTTCCCGTTTGCTGGAACGCGGGGGAGTGCATTTGAGGACACGCATCGAGGACCTGGACACTCCAGTGGTGCTGCCCGGCGGTCCAGGCGGAGAAGGGGAGGGGATCGTCGCCCTGTACGGCATCCCGTATCTCGAGCCGCGACTGGTGGCCGAACGCCTCGGCGTTGAAGATGCCAACCACTTCGACGTCACCAAGGCTGCAACGGACCGGATCCGCCAGGATGTTGCGCGGCGTCGGAAGGCCGGCCCCGTGTTTCCTGTGGTTCTGGCGCACACCTTTGCCAGCGGGGGCATTACCTCGGACAGTGAACGGGACCTCAGCATCGGTGGTCTCGGAGCCGTGCCGTTGGACCTGTTCGAGGACTTTGGGTACACCGCGCTGGGCCATTTGCACGGCCGGCAGGAGCTGGCGCCGCATGTGCGCTACTCGGGCTCTCCGTTGGCGTATTCGTTTTCCGAGGCCAGGCACCGGAAGGGCGCCTGGCTTGTTGACGTGGATGCAGGTGGCCTTGTGGATGTCCGGGAGGTGGTCTGGGACGCTCCACGGACCCTGGCCGTCCTTCGCGGAACGCTGGCCGAACTGCTCGAATCGCCGGACCACCAGTGGGCCGAAGAGGCGTTCTGCCAGATCACCCTGACCGACGCCAAGCGTCCGGTCCAGGCCATGGAGCAGCTCCGCGCACGCTTCCCGGACACGCTGGTCCTGGCCTTCGATCCCCAGGGCGTGGAGGCAACTGCCGAGGTCACCTACAGCAGCCGTTTGGCCGCTGCGGAGGACGATCTTGGCGTCTGCTGCGGTTTCCTGGAGCACGTCCGCGGACACGGTCCCGGGACCGTCGAGGACGCGGCCTTGCGGGAAGCGCTTGAAGCGGTGCGAGTGGGGGAGGCAGAACTGTGAGAATCCACCGCCTGGAGATTGAAGCCTTCGGACCATTCGCCGAACCCCAGCGCATCGATTTCGATCATTTGGGTGCCCAAGGACTGTTCCTGCTCAACGGCGCCACAGGTGCGGGCAAGACCAGCATTCTGGATGCCGTTTGCTTCGCCCTGTACGGTGCGGTGCCCGGCGCCCGCCAGGAAGGCAAGCGGCTCCGTAGCGATCACGCTGCTCCGGCGGCGGAGCCACGGGTAGTCTGCGAGTTCACCGCACGTGGGCGTCGGTTCGAAGTAACCCGTTCGCCCTCGTGGGACCGGCCCAGCGCGCGCGGCCGCAACGGCTACACGACGCAACAGGCGAAGACCCTCCTCCGGGAGCGCACAGGCGGAGCGTGGCAGGAAAAGTCCTCACGCAATGATGAAGTGGGCGCCGAGCTCTCCGACGTACTGGGTATGGACAGGGAACAGTTCACCCGGGTAGTGATGCTTCCCCAAGGGGACTTCGCTGCTTTCCTCCGTTCCAAGGCCTCGGACCGCCTGGACCTGCTGCAAAAGCTTTTTGGCACGGAGCGTTTCGAAGCCGTCGAAAAGCAGCTTGCCCGCATGGCTGCCGAGGCTGCCAAAGCCGTTGAGGATAATACGGCGGACTTGAAACTGCTGCTCGGCAGGGCCGCCGCCGAACGCGAAGCGCTTGGTTTGGAGCAGGACGTCCCGGAAGGAACCGGTGCCGCAGCGTCCCCGGCGGATTCCCTGGCTGACACCTCTCCCGAGGCATGGCTCGGTGCCCTCGGCACCAAAGCCGCCGCAGAACGGGACCGCCGCGAGCTCCAAGCCGACGCAGCCGAGGCCCATGCGGCCCGATTAACGGAGAAGCTCCACGAGGACCAGGACAAGGCCCGGCGCCACGGAAGGCTGGCCGCGGCCATGCAACGACGCGTCTTGCTCGAGCTTGCAGCGCCCAGGGCGCTGGAAGACAAGGAACGACTCGGCAGGCACCGCCGGGCTGCAGTCCTCAAGGGTCAGCTCGACGCTGCGGAAAACGCCGACCGCGCCTGCCTGGCGGCCGGCGCCAGGTGCGATGAAATCCATGGACTGCTCCAGGAAGCGGGCCTCGCCGAGGAAATCCCCGAGGTCGCCCTCGAATCGACCAAGACCACCATTGCCCTGGTGGAGGCCCGAGTGTCCGATGAACAGCGCATGGAGGCCATCGCCGGAAGGATAGAAGCCAAACACGCCGAACGGACCACGTCCGACGCCGCGGCCGCACAAGCGCAGGAAGCGCTGAAGGCCCTGGCGATCCAGGAGTCCGCGGTTCTTGCGGACATCGCCCGGCTGGAGCCCGTGGCCGCGAAGGCCGGTGACGCGGACCGCGCGGCCGCTGCTGCCATGGAAGTGCTGGACGTGGTGGACCGCTATGCCCGGGCAACAGCGGAACGTGATGCTGCCGAAGGACGGCACGCCCAAGCACGGACGGTATCGCAGGATCTCCGTCAAGGATGGCTGGACCTCCGGGAGGCCCGGCTGGCCAACGCAGCGGGCGAACTCGCCGCAGCCCTGGTGGACGGGGAGGCCTGCGCGGTGTGCGGCAGCGCGGAACACCCCCATCCTGCCTCGGCTGCGCAGTCAGCCCTGTCCCTCGCCCAGGACGAGGACGAGTCCCGCAAACGCTTCGAGGCCAGCGAGAAGGTCCTTGCCCGGCTGGCCTCCGAGTTGTCTTCCACTGAGCAGGAGCTTGCCGCATTGGCCGCCCGGGGTGGAGCCGTGGATGCCGCTGAAGCAGCATCCCTTGCCCAGTCGGCTAAGGCAGAGGCATCAGCCACGCGGGACGCTGCCCAGCAGTTGGAGTCCCTGAAGGGCCGGCTGGAGCAGTTGCACCGCCGGGCGGATGCGCACCGCGAAGAACATGGCTCATCAGTGGCAGCCGCTGAGCAGGCTGCCTCGCTTGCCGGGCTCCTCCAGGAACAGCACACCGCCATCCAGACTGAATTGGCGGGCCTCAAACAAGGCTTTCCGAGCCTGCAGGCCCGGCTTGAGGCCCTTACGGAACAACGGAGCCTCCTGCAGTCAGCGGTGGCCGCCGGGCAGGAAGTGGAACAGGCACAGCGCGCCAGCGCCGACGCCCTCGCCGTCCTGGACAAGGCTTTGCCCGAGGCCGGGTTCGGCTCAGCGGACGACGCCCGGCGGGAACTGCTCACGCCATCCGACGTCCTTGCCCTCGAAACGGCGCTCTCCGATTTCGAGAATGAAACCGCCCGCCTGGAGGAATTGTTCGCGGCAGAAGACCTTGTCCTGGCAGGCAAGGAGGCGAGTATTGGCGAATTGCCCCAAGCGGAGGCGGAGCTTGCCGGTGCTGCCCGGGAAGCCGCGGAGGCGGCCACCACCGCCAGGGAGCTTGCCTTGTCAGCCCGGCTCGCGGGGAAGGCTGTGCAGACCCTCGGACGGATCAGGGACGAGTACCGGCAACTGACCCTCACCGGACAGGAGCCCCGTGAACGCGCCCGCCTGCTGGCGGGCTTGGCGGACACGCTGCGTGGCGCCGGGGAGAATACCTACCGCATGAGCTTGAACAGCTACGTGCTGGCCGCCCGCCTGGAGCAAGTGGCCCTTGCGGCATCGGAGCGCCTGGTGACCATGAGCGATGGCCGGTACACCCTCCACCACACCGATGCCAGGGCCGCCCGCAACCAAAAGTCCGGGCTGGGCTTGGAAGTGGTGGACGAATGGACCGGCCAACGACGCGATACGTCCACGTTGTCCGGGGGCGAATCCTTCATGGCTTCCCTGTCCCTGGCACTGGGTCTGGCCGATGTGGTGCAGCAGGAAGCCGGGGGAGTGGACATTGAGACGCTCTTCGTGGACGAGGGCTTCGGAAGCCTGGACGAGCAGGCACTGGAGCAGGTGATGGATGCGCTGGAGGGACTGCGTGACGGCGGCAGGGTGGTGGGCCTGGTCAGCCACGTCGCGGACATGAAGCAGCGGATCACCAGCCAACTCCACGTAGTCAAAGGCCGGCACGGCTCCACCGTGAAGATCGTCGAGGCCATGCCCGTCTGAGGCAGTATCCGATAGACTTGATTCGTTACACCGGGTCGCGCGCATCGGGAGGAGGGACGATGCGCAAACTTTAGCGAACCCGGAATGATGGAAAAATCTTCTTTGGCCTCCCAGCCGATGCCCGCTCCACACACCACGCCCACACCACGGCCTTCCCGCTTGCCCGGCCGTTTCGCCCGGCTGCCCGAGCTCGCGGGCCCCGGTTTCCTGCCGCTTGGCCTCTTTGCGAGGCTGCCCCTGGCGATGCTGACGGTGGGTACCCTGACGCTGGTCACGGCGGTGAGCCACTCCTATGCCATTGGCGGCATGGCTGCGGGAGCGGTGGGGATTGGCTCCGCCATAGGAGCCCCCGTGCTGGGTACCCTCGCTGACCGGGCAGGCCAGCGAACCGTGTTGCTTGTTGCCGCCGTGATCAACACCCTGGCGGTTGCAGGACTCCTGGGAGCCGCCTACCTCACTCCCGCCTACGCCTCACCGATGGATGCCCTGGCTGTGCTGGTGACGGCCTTCCTTGCCGGTGCGAGCTGTCCCCAGGTGGGTCCCATGGCACGTGTGCGGTGGATGGCCCTCACGACGCGCAACCTCGCCGCGCCGGTTACCGGCCACCGAAGCGTCGCTGCCAACCGCGCGGATCTGGACACCGCCCTGTCCTATGAAGGAACCGCCGACGAAATCACCTTTGTCCTGGGGCCGGCGCTCGTGGGTCTCCTCGCGAGCTTGGTGGCTCCGTGGTTGCCGCTGGCACTTGCGGCCATCATGACCATCACCCTGGTCCCGGCGTTTGCCGTCCACCCCAGCCACCAAGCCGTGGTCCCGCACCCACGGAAGCCGGGTTCCGGCGTCGTAAGTTCCGAACGGCAGAACCGAGGCCGGCGGGCCACGGCCGTGGTGGCGGTTCCGGTGCTGGCCATGGTGTGCATGGGCACGTTCTTCGGGGCAACCCAGAACGGTTTGAGCGCCTTCGGGGCGGAGTTTGCCACGGCGGAGGTCGCCGGACTCCTGTATGCCGTGATGGGTCTAAGTTCCGCCGTGGCCGCGTTGTCCGTGGCCTTCTGGCCGCAGCGTTTCGGACTCCCCGCGCGGTGGGTGGCTGCCGCGTTGGCGATGTCTGCGCTGTCAGTCCTGCTGCTTCTGCCCGCGGGAATGTGGTCGATGGTCGTGGTGCTGCTGGTGCTCGGCCTTCCGGTGGGGCCGGTAATGGTGACCGTCTTCAGCATTGGTGGACTGGTTGCGCCGCACGGCCGCATGGCCACGGTGATGACGGCCCTTGCGAGCGGCATCGTGGCCGGAACAGCCTTGGGCGCCTACCTGGGTGGGCAGTTGGCCCAGGACCAGGGACCGGGGGGAGCGTTCCTCGTGTCCATGGCCGCGGCACTGGGGTTGCTGGTGCTGGGGCTGGTGACGTGGCTGGTCTTGCGCCGCAAGAGCGCAGCCTGACTCAGCTGTAGTCCAGGCCGGCCGCCAACGACCGGGCCATGAGTTCCACCAGCCGCAGCGATCGGTCCTCATCGGGGTCCGCCAGGTGTTGCATGCTGATGCCGTCGATGCCTGAGATGAACAACCGGGTGACGTCTTCCAGGTTGTGGGGGAGCGGCTCGCCGGACGCCTGCGCTGCGTTGCTGAACAGTTCCAGGGTGGAGTTGACCCAGCCGTCATACATTGAACGGTTCATGAGCAGTGCCTGGGGCTGGTCCACGGCCTCTACGCGGTACCGCCTGAGGAGCAATTCGAAGGTAGTCACCTGCTCGTGCGGGTTTTCCAGCATGCGGCTCCAGATGCGCCTGGCATGGGCGGCGATCATGGGGCGCAGTCCCAGGCCGGGGTCTGCCACGGGTTCCAGGGCCTTGGCGTAGTCCCTGCTCAGGAAGTTGTAGACCTCTTCGAGGAGTTCGTCCTTGTTGCGGAAGCAATAGTGGAGCGCTGCCAGTGGGGCATCTGCCTCACTGGCAATCCGCCGCGTGGTCGCTGACGCGAGCCCGTCCTGGGCGATGACCCGTGCCGCTGCCTCCACGAACTGCAGTCGCCGTTCCTCGGCGGGAACCCTGGCCATGCTCGGCCCCTCTCCTCATGTTCTGACCGGTCATGCCAACAGCCGGTCCCATCGATCCTAGGCGGTGTCCGCCCGGGCCCGCTTTCGGCGCCGCCGGGGAGGGTGGAAATGACCTCCAAAAGAAACTTTAGCCGAAAACCTAGTCAAATGACCTAGTCAAGCGACATACTTCTTTCAGGAACGTTGCCTGCATCACATTTCGTGGCTGCAGAAACCTGAGGAGACCCGATGCAAGAATTCGCCGATCTGGTGATCATCAATGCGGAGGTCCACACCATGGACCCCAGCGATCCCGGAAGCCTGACCGACTCTGTTGCCGTCAGAAACGGCCTGGTGGCCGCGCTGGGACGCGAAGACGTCGATGCCATGACCGGTCCTGGCACGGTGACGGTCGATGCTGCCGGCGGAGCAGTGATTCCCGGCATCAACGACGCACACCTCCACTTCGTCTCCGCGGCCATGGCCTCCTATGGTTACGTCCGCCTGGACGCAGCGGCGGCACCCGACTGGTCCGCCGTCGTCAAGGTCATCGAGTCTGCACCCGTGGGTGCCGACGGCTGGATCCGCGCCCACGGGTGGGATGAAGTGGCGCTGGGACCCGCCGTCGGGCAGTTGCTTGAATCCCGGCCCGGGACGCCCGTGGTGGCGTTCGACCAAACCGGCCACCAACTGCTGGCCAACCGCGAAGCGATGCAGCTGGCGGGAGTCACCGCCGCCACTGCGGACGTCGACGGCGGCGTGGTGGTTCGCGGGCGGGACGGTACCCCCACCGGACTGTTTCAGGACGGGGCCATGGAACTCATCTCCCGCGCCCTGCCACCTGTTCCCGAGGAAACCCTCCGGCCCGCGTTGCTGCGCCTGCAGGAACACCTGCACTCCCTGGGCATTACGTCCCTCACGGATCCCGGACTCGGTCCCGCCAGTGCCGGACTCATGGACGGGGCCGGCTCGACGGCGGCCCTCGGCTTGCTGGGCGACCTCGCCGGGGAGGACCTGCTCACTTTGCGGATCAACGTCCTCATGCTGTTCGCGGGGACGGGCGGTGCTACCGCCCACGCGGTGGAAGAGGGCCTGGGCAGCGGCCTGGCCGATGCCTACTCGGCCAGGGGAATCGACCCCCGCCAGTTGCGGATAGCCGGCGTCAAAGTCTTCGCCGACGGTATTCCGCGCAGCGGCACGGCCTGGATGACAGAACCCTACGGAAAGGCCTGCACCCACGGACGCCTGGTGATCCAGGGAGGCACTGACGCCGAGAGGGTGGCCGAACTCCACCGGATCCTGCGGCTGATCGACACGGCAGGCCTTCAAGCCGGTATCCATGCCACGGGCGACGCCGCTACCGGCGCCGCAGTGGAAGCCATCCTCGCTGCAGGAAACCGTGCCGGGGGTGCCAGGCACTACGTCATCCACGGGTCCTTCAGCGACTCCGGCGTCCTCTCCACCATGGCGGACAACGGCATTGGCTACAGCACCAACCCGCTGATCCGATCCGAGGCGGGGGACATCATGCGCACCGTCCTGGGCGAGGAACGCTTTACCCGCCACCAACCCCTCCGCTCTGCCCTCCATGCCGGCGTGCAGTTCAACCTGGCCTCGGATGCGCCCGTGACCAGCCCCGACTGGCGGCGCACCATCGTGGCCGCCGTTCGAAGGGGAACGGCGTCCACCCCCGGCGATCCTGCCGACCCCGAACGGATCACCGGACTGCAGGCCCTTGCCTCCATGACCGGCAAAGCGGCCTGGCAGGACCACGCAGAACATTTCAAAGGCTCGCTGTTGCCGGGAATGGCGGCAGACCTTTGCCTCTTGTCCCGTCCCTGGCCGGAGGACGAGGAGATCGAAGCGCTCCTCCACTCCGGGACCAGGCTCACCGTGGCGGGCGGGCGCATCGTTCACCAGTCCACCACTGCAGACACCGGTTCTGAGCAATTCTCCAGTTTTTCCAACCGTTCGTAACCCAAGGAGCATCCCCATGAAACGCACTCTTCCGTTGGCTTTGGCCGCCCTGCTCTCCATGTCCCTGGCTGCCTGTGGCACCTCGTCCGGTCCGTCGGCAACCGCTGCGGCCGATGGCACTACCACGCTCAAGGTGGGGACCATCGGCATTGGTTCCGACGCCGGGATCAAGCTCGCCATCGACAAGGGCTACTTCAAGGAACAGGGGCTCAACGTGGAGCTCTCTGTCATTGCCAACCCACCCGCCGGCATCGCTGCTGCCCAAAGCGGCCAGCTCGACCTCACCTACACGCCGTCAATCCCGATGCTCAACGCCCTGAGCCAGAATGTGCCCCTCAAGGTGGTGGCTGCCGCCGATGGATACAAGGACGGAGCCAGCGAGGGCGCCGAGCTGAACCGGGTGGATGACACCGGTCTCCTGGTCCAGAAGGCCTCCGGCATTTCCCGGCCCAAGGACCTGGAAGGCAAGAACGTCAGCGTTCCGGCCCGCAAGGCGCAGCTTGAGGTCACGGTCAGCAAGCTCATCAAGGACGACGGCGGCGACCCCGCCAAAGTGAACTGGATGGTCCTTGATCCTTCCTCCGCGCTTCAGTCCCTGAACTCCGGCCGGGTTGACGCAGCCTCGCTCGTGGCGCCCTTTACGTCCAAAGCCGTCTCCGAGGGCAACCGCCTCCTGGCATCGCCCGGCGTCAAGTTCTTCGAGGAAGGGGCAATCGGCCTCTGGGTTTCCGGGGCGAACACCGTCAAGGGCAAGCAAAAAGCCCTGGAAGGCTTCAAGGCCGCCATCTACAAGGCCAACGCCTACGCCAACGGCCACACGGACGAAGCCCAGCAGCTCAGCGCAGAGATCACCAAGACTCCCTTGGACGTGGTGAAGTCCGGTGCCGTCAACTACTGGCCGGAAGAGGTCCGTATGGAGGACATCGAGCGTGCCAACACCAACCTTGCCGACCTCGGCTTCCTCAGCGCCCCGGTAAAGCTGCCGGGCGACCTCATCTTTGGTAAGTAGGTCCGGCGTGGCAACGGGAGACTCACCATGAAAACGTCAATGCGCCCCTTGGCCTACAGCGCGGCCGGTATTGCCGCAGCGTTGGTTGTGTGGCAAGTCCTGGCAACGGCCAAGGTGGCGGGCAGCGCTTTGCCGCAGGCCACAACGGTCTTCGGAATGCTGGCAGGGATACTCGGCACGGGAACTTTCTGGTCCGCCCTTGGATCAACAGTGGGGATAGCACTCTTCGCCTTGGCTGTTTCAGCCGTAGCGGGGGTAGTCCTCGGACTGCTCGTGGGCAGTTTCGAGACCATCCGCTACGCCACCCTGGCGGTCCTTGAGTTCCTCAAGCCCGTGCCACCGATCGTTGTCCTGCCGCTGGCTGTGCTGGTCCTGGGTCCCACAGCCCAAATGTCCCTGTTCCTGGTGGTGTTCGGCTGCTTCCTGCCGATCGTCATGCAGACCGTCGATGGGGTGCAGGGCACCGATCCGGTGGCCCGCGATACTGCCCGCAGCTACGGAATGTCCGGAACCGAAATTCTTTTCCGCGTGGTCCTGCCCAGCGCCTTGCCCTATATAGGAACGGCCATGCGCGTGGCGGCTCCCGCAGCCCTGGTGGTCACGGTGGTCGCAGGGCTTCTTGGCGGCGGCCCGGGACTGGGCCAGAGCATCTACCAGGCCCAGGCCGCCGGGGACTACGCCACGTTGTACGCGCTGGTGATCGTCCTGGGCATCCTCGGCTTGTTGTTCCAAGGTGCCACCAGGCTGGCGGAACGCCGGGTCCTGCACTGGCATGAGTCCTACCGGGAAGTGGTGCCCTGATGAAATCCCTGACGCTTCGAAACTGGTTGATCGGAGCGGGCACTCCGGTGCTCCTGCTGCTGGCATGGTGGTTCTTGTCGGCCGGCTCAATCGACCCGTTCTTTCCGCCCCTGCAGGACATCCTGGTGCGGTTCCAGCAATTGTGGCTCTTCGACCACTTCCAGTCGGATGTCCTGCTGAGCCTGGGCAACCTCTTTATCGGTTTCCTGATTGCAGCCGCAGGCGGGGTTGCCTTGGGATTTGCCACGGCGCTGGTCCCGCAGGTGCGCTGGATGGTGGATCCCCTCATCCACTTCCTCCGGGGCATCCCGCCCGTCGCCCTGGTACCGATTTTCATTTCGCTGATCGGCTTCGGTACCCAGATGCGCGTCACCAGCATCGCGTTGGCCGCACTGTTCCCCACCATGATCGCCACTGTGGACGGCATCCGTGGAGTGGGGAGCGACCTGAAGGATGTGGCCCGCGTCTACAGGTTGACCCGCAAGGAACGGCTGGTCAACGTCCTCCTGCCCGCAGCCGCGCCGCAGATCTTCTCCGGACTCCAGGTGAGCCTGCAAGTGGCGTTCATCGTCATGATCGCCAGTGAAATGCTGGGCAGCTCCCAAGGCATCGGTGCCATGACCCTCCTCGCCCAGCAAAGCTTCATGACCGCCGATATGTGGGCCGGAATCCTGCTCCTCGGCGTTATCGGGTTCCTGGTCAATGTGGTGTTTGCGCTCATCAAGCGCCGGGTCCTGTCCTGGTACATCGGTTCCCGGGCCATGGCGCGTGCCGCATGAGCAACCGGCCGTCACTTACGCTTCCCCTCCAGAACAGAAAGTCAGCCATGCAGCAGCAACCAGAAGCCACCCGGCAGCCAGAAGCCAGCCAGCAGCAGAATGCTTCTGCTGTACCGCGGCTGGATGTTTCCCACCTCGCCAAAACCTACGGCAGCGGCGAGAAGGCCCGCACGGTCATCGAAGACCTCACCTTCACGGTGGATGCCGGCGAGATCGTCTGCATCGTCGGTCCCTCGGGCGTCGGCAAAACAACGCTGCTCAAGTGCCTGGCCGGCCTGCACCCTGCCAGCAGCGGCCGCGCCGCCATCGACGGGCGGACCATTGACGGACCACCGCCGGAGATGGCACTGGTGTTCCAGGACTACAACCGCTCGCTGATGCCATGGTTGACCGTCCGCAAGAACATCGTGCTGCCGCTGAAGCACCTCAAATTGCCCGCAGCGGAACTGAAGGAGCGCTGCGACAGTGCGCTGGCCGCCGTCGGGCTTTCCCATGCCTACAACCAGTACCCGTGGCAGCTGTCCGGTGGCATGCAGCAGCGCGTGGCGATTGCCAGGGCCCTGGCTTACCGCCCGGAAATCCTCATCATGGATGAACCATTCGCTTCGGTTGACGCGCAAACCAGGTTCGACCTGGAAGACCTGTGCCTGAAGATCCGGCGCGACTTCGGGATGACCATCCTGGTGGTCACACACGACATCGACGAGGCCGTGTACTTGGCCGACCGCGTAGTGGTCCTCGGATCCCGTCCGGCGCGGGTGCATAAAATTGTCGACGTCGACCTGCCGGCTCCGCGGGACCAGATCACCACGCGCTCGCTGCCGGCGTTTGCCCAGCAGCGCACCGAGGTGCTGTCCATGATCAAGAGGCCCGCATGAGCGCCGCCACACCCGAGGGAACGCGGCGCCGCCCCAACGTGCTGTTCTTCATCGCGGACCAGCTCAGGGCGGACCACCTCGGCTTCGGCGGAAACGGCACGGTCCGAACGCCCAACCTTGATGCGCTCGCAGCCAAGAGCATGGTGTTCACCCATGCCACAGTGGCCAACCCCACGTGCATGCCCAACCGGGCCAGCCTCATGACCGGGCGCTGGCCATCGGCCCACGGAACCCGCTGCAACGGCATTACCCTGGACCCCCTGACACAAACTGTGCCGGGGTCCCTGGCCTCTGGCGGATACCGGACCATCGGCGTCGGCAAACTGCACCACCAGAACATGGGCTGGGAGTTTGAACCGCACCAGGCGGAGGAAATCCGCCGGACGGATCCATTGCTCCTGGACAAGGCGGTGGGCGACGCCCACACCCGCAACATGGCGCCGGGCTGGGACCACTGGGAGAACCGCGCAGCCCATGATGAGCGCTTCATCGCGCTGCCCGCCGACTACTACGGATATCAGCATGTTGACCTGGTGATCGGCCATGGCGACCGTCCGGGTGGCCATTACGTGCACTGGGCCCGCGAGCGTGGTGTGGACCCGGAGACTCTGGGCGGGCCGGAACAGTCCGCCAGCACGTTCACCGGCTGGGACCAGGTGTACCAAACGGCCATCCCGGCCGAAGCCCATCCCACAAGCTACGTCAGCGAGAAGGCCATTGAGCACCTCAAGGACGCTGCCGGCCAGGACCAGCCCTTCTTCATGTTCGTTTCCTTTCCGGACCCGCACCACCCGTTCTCTCCGCCGGCGGGGTACTCGGACCTGTACGATCCCGACGACGTGCCGTTGCCCTTGGGCTTCGATCAGGACCACGCGCGCTCACCGGACCATGTCCGGACCATGATCGAACACCGGGGCACGCCGAATCCCGATCCCACCATGACCTGGGCCGCCACTGCCGAACAATACAGGCACGCCGCGGCTGCCCAGTACGGCCTGATCACCATGATGGACGAGCACATTGGCCGGATCCTGGACGAACTCGAACGGCAGGGCCTGGCGGAGGACACGGTCATCGTCTTCACGAGCGACCACGGCGATCTGTTCGGCGACCACGGGCTGATGCTGAAGCACTTTGTCCACTACCGGGCAGTGACCAATGTTCCCCTGGTGGTGCACGTTCCAGGAGGTGCCGCCGGCCGCACGGACGCCCTGGTTTCCAGTACGGACCTTGCACCCACCCTGCTCGAACTCGCGGGGTCAACGGGCTTTCGGGGGATTCAGGGCAGGTCCCTGGTGCCCTTGCTGGACGGCAGCCTCCACTGGCACCGGAACGCTGTGCTGGTGGAAGAAGAGCAGCCCTTCGGCCTGGAGGGATTGCCGGGCCCCGTGCGGATGCGGACAGTGATCACCGAACAGGGCCGCCTCACGCGCTACTTCGGCACGGACGTGGTGGAACTCTACGATCACCATTCCGATCCCGGTGAGCTGGTGAACCTCGCCGGTGATCCTTCCGCTGCGGAGTTGGAGGCCCGGCTGCTGAAAATCATGGTGGAGGAGATGGCGGCACTGGCCGATGAGGGGACGGCGCCTACCGCAGCTGCCTAGCGGGAAACCGCCGGAAAGGTTCGACGGCGGTGGCGGAACCTCAGTGGCTGCTGCGGTAGCCGGTGGGGGAGTTCCCGAAAGCGGCCCGGAAGATCCGGCTGAAGTGGGCTGCATCGGTGAACCCCCACCGCGCTGCGATGGCGGTCACGGCCCGGTCTGCCAGCACCGGGTCCAGCAGGTCCCTCCGGCAGCGTTCCAGGCGCCGCTGCCGGATGGAGGCAGCAACGGTGGTCCCGATTTCCTGGAACAGGTCATGCAGGTGCCGCGTGGAGATGTAGTGGGCCGCAGCGATGGTTCCAGGGGAAAGCTCCGGGTCGCCGAGGTTGGCTTCGATGTAGTCGTGGATCCTGCCGAGCAGGAGCAGGTGCGGATCGCGGCCCGTTTCGATCAGGTGGTCCAACTCGCCATTGAAGAGGGTGGTCACCAGGTCAAGGGCGTTGTGGACCAGGCGAAGTCCGTTGGTCCCGGACAGTGCCTCGAGATTGTCGGCCAAGCGGACCAGGAAGGGGCTGATCAGCTCGCCCAGGCCTTCGTCGCCGGGGATCCGCAAGGCGGTCACATGGCCCATGGCTTCGGCCGGCAGGTCCAGCAGCACATGCGGGAACATCAGCACCAACGTGCGGAAGTCGTCGTCGAACGTTAATTGGTACGGGCGGGAGGTGTCGTAGATGGAAAGGTCGCCCGGGTTGAGCACGGCCTCGCGCTCATCCTGGACCAAACGGCCGGTACCGGCGAGTTGGATGCTGAGCTTGAAGTAGCGTCCGGTGGAACCGGCGATCAGTTCGGGGGTCCGCAGGACGGTGTGGGGTCCGGCAGTGACCTCCACGACGGAGATCTGGCCAAGGACCCTGGCGCGCATGGCTCCATGGAACGTGGCCCCGCGCGGTCCCTTGGCCAGCAAGGGCACAAAGGAGGCCGAAATGGCCCGGCTCCATTCCTGGAACGAATCCGCGACGATGGTTTGCACGGTAGCTGGCCCGGTATCAGCCGCGACGGTCATCAAGCTCCCTTTCAATGGCCCGCCGTGCCGCTGGGTACCGGCAAGGGATGCCGCAGACCGGACGTGAGCTTGCCCACGATTCTACACCGCGGCCCTGCGCCACCGCGGCGTGCGTGGACAGACAACCACCTTGCCGTGTGAGACAAGTCACGCAGTGCCTGTCCGGTGGAAGATTGCGGAATGACCCACACCTACCGCGCCATCTCCCGCGGTATCGAGGCAGGAGCACACTTATGAGCGTGGACAATCCCGTGAAAGGCCGGACCGCCGGGTCCGTCACCACCAAGAGGCGTCTGGGCGTTCCGGCCGTGACGTTCATGATCATCGCGGCCTCGGCGCCGCTCACCGTCCTGGCCGGTGGCGTGACCACCACGTTCGCGGTAACGGGCGTCACCGGCGTGCCGTTGTCCTTCCTCATCCTCGGCGGGATCCTGGCCCTCTTCGCCGTGGGGTACGCCGCCATGAGCCGCTACGTCACCAATGCCGGGGCCTTCTACGCCTATATTGCCCAAGGCATCTCCCGGCCTGCCGGAGTAGGCGCCTCGCTCGTGGCGCTGATGGCCTACAACCTGATGCAGGTGGGCATTTATGGGCTCTTCGGCTTCACGGTGTCCTCGTTGCTCTCCGCGCGGCTGGGCGTCAGCGTTCCGTGGTGGATTCCCGTGCTCGTCTGCATCGCCATTGTGGGCTGGCTTGGAGTCAACCGCGTGGACCTGTCTGCGAAGGTCCTGGGCATCCTCGTGGCACTCGAATTCCTGGTGGTCATTGTCTACGACATCATGAGCCTGGCAGTGGCGCCCGAAGGTGTTAGCGCCGCGACGTTCACTCCGGAGAGCCTCTTCGTTCCGGGAATCGGAGCGGTGCTTTCCTTCGGCATTGCGGCGTTCATGGGCTTCGAATCGGCGGCCATCTACGGCGAGGAATCCAAGGACCCCAAGCGCACCGTTGCCCGCGCCACGTTTGCCGCCGTCGCCATCATTGCCCTCTTCTACGCCGTGTCCGCGTGGGCCATGACCGTAGGCGCGGGGCCGTCTGCCGTGATTGAGACCGCCACTGCCAACGGACCGGACATGATCTTCTCCTTCCTGGGCGCCAATGGTGGCGTCCTCCTCAGCGACATCGCGCAGGTCCTCTTCGTCACGAGCCTTTTCGCCGCCCTGGTCAGCTTCCACAACGCCGTCGCCCGCTACTTCTTCTCCCTGGGCCGCGAGCAGGTTATTCCCACAGCCCTCGCTGCGGTCCGTCCCGGCAGTGGAGCGCCCTTTGCCGGTTCGCTGGCCCAGACACTGATCGCCGTCGTCGTGACCGTTGCGTTCGCCATCGCCGGGAGCGGTTCCGAACTCGGGGAACTGTACCCCGTGCTCACCATGTTCACCTGGTTGACCAACAGCGGAGCGATGGGACTGGTGCTGCTTATGACGGTCGTCTCCCTCGCCGTGATTGGCTTCTTCCGCAAGGAATCACACGGCGCCAGCCTGTGGGTCCGCGTGGTGGCACCGACACTCGGGTTCGTCCTTCTGGCGGTGGTGTTCGTGCTGATCCTGGCCAACTTCAACGTCCTTCTGGGACAAACGGAGTCCACGGCGGCCACCTTTGTCCTGCCGCTGGTGGTGCTGCTCCCGGGTGTGGTTGGCATTATCTGGGGCTTGCGGCTGCGGCGCTCGCGGCCGGCGCTCTATGCTCGGATCGGCCACGGTTCGGAGAGCTGAAAACGCAGCCCGGAAAGCTGAAAACGCAGCAAAAAGGCGTCCCGGCAGATTCCGCCGGGACGCCTTCTGCTTTTAGAGCGCGGGGTTCAGCCCGGGGCTGTGGTGGCTGACGCTGACCAGCCGGCCATGGGCGCCGAACGTGAAGTGGACGGGTGCCACTCCGGACTCGTCCCAGCCGAAGAGGCTCCCGTGGGAGCGGATGGCGTTGACATCGCGGTGATCGGCGATGGTCACCGATCCGCACGGAATCACCTTCTCGCGCCACGTGAAGACGAAGATGCCCGGCCTGACCTGGAAGACGGTGTTGGAGTCGGTGTCCGCCAGGCCGCGTTCGGGACCCGCCAGGCACTGCCACGTGTACCAGGTGGGGCTGAGGTACACGTGTTCGTAGGCGTGAACCGGGCTGTAGACCCATTCCACGCGGCGGCCGATCAGGCCGGTGCTTTCCTGGATCGGTTCGCCGCCGGTCGAGTAACCCTCAAGGACGCCGGCCCGGAAATCGTGCTCCACCGCAGTGGTACCGGGAGTTGCTTGCCCCAGCAGGGCGCCGATGTAGAGGGCCCGGCCGTTGGCCAGGTCCAGGATGAGGGACACCGCCAGCCCTGTTTCCACGCTGCTGTGCCACTGTGCGTAATAGAGCTGTTCGGCCACAAGGAAGGCTTCGTACTGCGCAGTGCCGGCTTGTCCTGCGGCTGCCCAGTTCACCTCTTCGTCGTCGAAGCTGAACGTCATGGGACCGCCGTCGCCGTTGACGGTGAAGTGGCGGCCTGCAAGGTCCTGGACTGTCGGTGCCTTATTGGCGTCGAAGCCAGGGGCCAGGCCGTCCAGCGGCAGCCAGTTGGACGTGTCAAGGAGATTCACGCTCATGGGGTTCCTTCCGAAACTCTGTAAGGGCAGGCCAAACGGTCCTGTCCTCTTATGAGTATTCGAAATCCTTTGGGCCGCGGTCTTGTGTGCTGGGGCACACTCCTTGGCCTGGAGGGAATGACTTCAGGCGAGCTGGCTTTCGATCCGCGCAGCGCTTGCCGCGAGTGCCTGCCCCACCTGGTCCGCGTCCTGGTCCATCCGGATATAGACGACGGCGATCGCGGCCGGCCGTCCGCCGGGAACGTGGATGGGGGCGGCCAGCGAGGACAACCCGGCAATGACTTCGTCGTGGCTGGTGGCGTAGCCGACGCGCTTGGCCTCGTGTGCTTCAGCCCGGTACGGCAGGCCTGGTCCTACCTGCTGCCAGCGCTCCTCGGTCATGGTCGACTGGATGGCGATGCCCGGCGCGCCGGTGCTGATGGGGTGGCGGGTTCCGGGGTGTTGGGCGAGTGCCGCGCCGGATTGGCGGGGTTCCACCGTGACCAGGGTGACGCATTCCTGGTGGTCCCACACGGCAACGAAGGCTGTCATGTGCAGCGTGTTGGCCAGTTGCGTGAGTTCGGGGAGGGCTGCGGCCTGCAGGTTGCGCGACACGCCGCGGGCCAGGACAGCGAGTCCGGCCCCGGGCTGCACCCGGCCGGAGTCGTCACGGAACACGAGCGAGTGGTCCTCCAGGGTGCGAAGGATGCGGTAAGCGATGGAGCGGTGCACGCCCAGTGCTTCGGCGAGTTCGGCAATGGTCAGGGGGCGATCGGCGGCCGCCAGGATCTCCAGTGCGCGGATTCCCCGCGAGAGGGTTTGCGACGGCGGAGCCTGGGTAGGTGCCTCCGTCGGTCCTTTGACGTCGCTGCGGGAACTCATGCCACCAATCCTATGTCCCGGAAGCCCTGTGCTTTCGGTCACAGTATGTAGTACAGTTTCCTAACTGACCGTTCTGTCGGTTAATGCAATTCACGCGCCGACGAGTCACTCACACCCACTGGAGTTCCAATGACCGCAACTTCCTCTGTCGACTCCCTGTCAGGTCCCAGCAGTAAGCGCGAAGAGCGCCGCGTCCTGGCCGGGACCCTGGTAGGAACCACCATCGAGTGGTACGACTTCTTCATCTTTGCCCAGCTCACGGCCACCCTGTTGTCGCCGCTGTTCCTGACGCCGCTGGAGAAGTCCAACCCCGGAGTCGCGCAGATCCTCTCCTTCGCTACCATCGGGATCAGTTTCCTTTTCCGCCCCCTCGGGGCAACCATTGCCGGTCACTTGGGTGACAGGGTGGGACGCAAGGCCGTCCTGGTCATGACGTTGGTGATGATGGGTGCTGCGACAGCCCTCATCGGCTTGCTGCCTACGTACGAAACCATCGGCTTGTGGGCTCCCGTGCTCCTGATCTTCCTGCGCGTCGTCCAGGGGTTCTCCGCCGGTGGTGAATGGGGCGGCGCGGCCCTGATGGCCGTGGAGCACGCACCGATCACCAAGCGCGGGCTGTTCGGAGCCTACCCGCAGATTGGCGTACCGATCGGCATGATCCTCGCTACCGGGCTGCTGTTCTTCCTCCAGTCCGGCATGTCCAAGGAAGACTTCGCTGCTTGGGGCTGGCGCGTCCCGTTCCTGCTCTCTGTGGTGCTGATCGTGGTGGGCTACCTTATCCGGCGCGCGGTCGGCGAAAGCCCGGTGTTCAAGGAGATCGCCCAGCGCAAGGCCGAAAGCAAGGCTCCCCTCGGTGAGCTCTTCCGCCACAACACCAAGGAAGTCGTCCTCGCGGCCCTGATCTTCATCGCCAACAACGCCGCGGGCTACCTGCTGATCGCGTTCTTCATCTCCTACGCCACCAAGGCCTTGAAGATGCCCACCCCGCAGATCCTCCTCGCCACCACCATCGCCTCCTTCGGTTGGCTCATCTTCACCATGGTGGGCGGTTGGCTTTCGGACAAGATCGGCCGCGTCAAGACGTTCCTGCTGGGCTATGCCCTGGTGTTTGCCTGGATGATTCCGCTGTTCGCGCTCATCGACAGCAAGGACATCGTGCTCTACGGCCTGGCCCTCTTTGTCCTGACCATCGGCCTGGGACTGTCCTACGGTCCCATGTCCGCCATGTACGCCGAGATGTTCCCGCCGCAGGTCCGGTACTCCGGCATCTCCATCGGCTACGCCCTCGGCGCGATCCTCGGCGGTGCTTTCGCCCCGACCATCGCGCAGGCGCTCCTTGACCAGACCAAGTGGTCCGGCTCGGTAGGCATCTACATCATGGCCCTCTGCGTCATCTCCGCCGTAGGAGTGATCCTGGCCAAGGAAACCAAGGGCCGTCCGCTCGGCTTCAGCACGCACCACTAGCCGAAACCAGCAACAAGGGGCGCAGTCGACACACCGGCTGCGCCCCTTCCTGCGTTGCTAGGAATGCCCTTCCGTGCCCTTCAGCAATTCCATGACATCCTCGTCCGTCAATTGCTCGAAGTGCCGGTAAAAGGCGCCCACGGCGTGGAACTTGCCCGGGATGTGCAGACTGAACACGGCGTCGCACACCCGGGACAGCGACGTTGATGCTTCGAGGGATGCGACAGGGACTGCGGCGACGACGGCGGCGGCACCTGCCGCGCGGACGGATTCGACGGCGGCCCGCATGGTGGCTCCCGTGGCCAGGCCGTCGTCCACCAGGATGACGCTCTTGCCACGCAGATGGTGGTTGATGCCTGGGTATCCTGCGGCACGACGACTGAGTTCAGCGCGTTCGGCGGCCTCCACCGCATCGAGGGCGGACTCGGCCATGCCTCGGGCAAGCAGCAGTGACTTCAGTTGCCTGTTGACGATCCGGACAACGTCCCCCTGGCACCAGGCGAGGGCTCCAAAGGCCGTCTCATCCCGTCCGGGGATGCCGAGCTTCCGCACCAGGACGGCGCCAAAGGGCAAATACAGTTCTGCTGCTGCCGCCGCGGCGATGGGTACGCCGCCGCGGGCCAGGCCCAGCACCACGGTGTCCGGCCGTTCCCTGAACTGGGGGAGTCCCTGGGCCAGGCGTTGCCCGGCCTCAGCCCGGTCCCTGAAACGCATGCCCATTTGCTCCCATTCCCATGTTGTCCGGCGCTGGTTCAAGCCTACAGTTCATCCTTGCCCGGGGATTGTCACACTGGAAGCATGGCCTTGTGAACAAGCCCATCGGTTATTGGATCAAGCGGCTCGATGCCGCCCTTGAAGTGCAGTTGGACAGTACGCTTGCGCGGGTCAAGCTGAGCCGGCGCCAGTGGCAAACGCTCAACGCCCTGTCCGAGACGACCATGAAGCCGGACGAACTGCACGAGGTCCTGAGCCCGTTCTGGGGCACGGACGTCCGGTTGCGGGAACGGGAGCTCGCCTCGCTGGTTGGCCGGGGGCTGATCACCATGATCGATGACAGGCTTACCCTCAGCGATCGCGGCCGGGAGACCTTCCATCAAGCCCAACGCCTGGTGGAGGAGGCGCGCCTGGATTTGTCCATGGGCATCGGTATTGACGAATACGCCATGGCCGTCAGTGTCCTGGAGCGGATGAGCCTGAACGCTGAGCGGCTGGCCCGGTAGGCCTGTCAGCCAAGACCGCTCAGGCCCCCAGGAACCGGACGGCGGCTTCCTTGAACGCGCGGCTGGTGATGACGTTGGTGTGGGTCCGGCCCGGAACCACCAGGGTTTCCACTGCGGCGCCGCGATTCCCCGCCAGTTCTGCCAGTTGAGGCATACTGGCCGCGCGCTCGTCCTTTTCGCCGGCAACCAACAGGAGCGGGATGTGGGGTGCGGCTTCTGCCGGGTCGAACGGTTCTCCCTTGATGGCTTCGATGAGGGACAACATGGCGAAGAGGTCGTTGCTGGGCAGGAGCCGGGCCATTTTCAGCAGCCCATCTGTGGACTGGTCTGCAATTGGTGTGCCGTCGGCCAGGTACCGCTGGGCCGCCGGGAGGTCGAAAGCGGCGAGCGGGTCGGCGGCGCTGGGCCCGCCCAGCACCACACGGTGCACCAGGTCCGGCTGCGTGGCGGCGAATTCCCACGCCAACCGCGAACCCAGCGAGTATCCGATGATGTCCAAACCGCTGGCAGGGTTCCCGTCCCGCAGCGGCCGCGCTCCGGCGTCGAACACTATCTGGAGCAGGTCGGCACGGATCCGGCTGGGCGTGTACGAGTCCAGGTCTTCGGGGGAGTGGCTGCGGCCGTGGCCGGGCAGATCAACGGTGATGACCCGACGGCCCGCTTCCTGGAGGGTGGTGATCCAGCCGCTGTCGCCCCAGTTCAGCTTGCTGGAGGAGGAGAATCCGTGGATCAACAGCACGGGGCGCAACCCGGCATCCGTGGCAGGTTCGTGGACTTCGACGAACAATTCGGGATCAGTGCCTTCAACGGTGTGCCGCTGTTCCACTGTGTGCCTGCCGGTCATCATGTCAGTCCTCATCGAGTACGGCGCTCAGGCGGACCCGGCGCTTGGGTGCTTCGTCCTTCGGAACAGTGCCCACGATCCCGGCGGTGTCATCCGGTACCTCGAACACGATCAGCGGCTCGCCGACGTTGATGGTCCCACCCGGCTCGCCGTGAATACGCACCACTTTACCCGCCTGGGGGCTGGGCAACTCGAGGGCTGACTTGCTGGTTTCCACCTCCACCAGGGGTTGGTTCCGTTCCACCTGCTGGCCCGGCTCCACGAGCCATTCCAGGACGGTTGCTTCGATGAGGCCTTCACCGAGGTCGGGGAGGGGGAAGGAAATTTCAGCCACGGCGGTACTCCAGTACACGTTGGATCCCATAGAGGATGCGGTCGATGGTGGGCAGGTATTCGTCCTCCAGGTCGCCGGAGGGGTAGGGCACGTCGAAGCCGGTGATGCGCTCCACGGGCGCCTTCAGGCTGTTGAAGCATTGCTGCGTGATGAGTTGGGCGACTTCGGCGCCCAGGCCCGAGGTCAGCGGCGCTTCATGGACGACGACGGCGCGACGCGTCTTCGCAACGGAGGTAGCCAGTGCTTCGGCATCGATGGGTTTGAGCCAGCGCAGGTCCAGGACTTCGACGTCGATGCCGTCTTCGGCGGTCAGTTCGGCCACCTGCAGGCAACGTACCACCATGGCGCCCCAGGCCACGAGCGTCACGTGCCGTCCCCTCCGCGCTACGCGTGCCCCGGTAAGGCTGCCGCCGTCGTTCGCTTCTTCAGCGGGAACCGCTGTGGCGACGTCGACTGGTCCTTTCTGCCAGTAGCGGGACTTCGGTTCCATGAAGATCACCGGGTCCGGCCGGGAAGCGGCGTACTTGAGCAGGTGGTAGGCGTCGTGCGGGGTGGAGGGCGATACAACCTTGAGGCCGGGCACGTGGGCGAACAAGGCCTCGAGGCTTTCCCCGTGGTGCTCGGGAGCGCGGATGCCGCCGAAGCTGGGAACGCGCAGGGTGATGGGCATGGGCAGCGTGCCGCGGCTGCGGTAGTTCATCCGGGCAATCTGGCAGACGATCTGGTTGATGGCTGGGTAGGCGAAACCGTCGAACTGCACCTCGGGGATGGGGTGGAAGCCGGCCATGGCCAAGCCGACGGACATTCCGAGGATGCCGGACTCGGCCAAGGGGGTGTCGAACACGCGGTCTTCGCCGTGCTTGGCCTGGAGGCCGTCGGTGATCCGGAAGACGCCGCCCAGTTTGCCGCAGTCTTCGCCGAAGATGACGGCCTTCGGATCTTCCGCGAGGACGTCGTCCAAGGCCCGGTTGAGGGCCTGCTGCATGGACAAGTGCTCAACACGGGTTTTGGTTTCCATGAGCGTCTCAGACATGGTCGGACTCCTTCCGCCACGCGGTGGCCTGGGATTGCAGGGCGGGGGTGGGTTCCTGGAAGACCAGGCTGAACATTTCAGCGCCGGGACGGGGTCCGAGGGATTCGATGCCGGCTCGGATGGCCTCTTCTTCTTCCTCTGCCTGGCGCTGGGCCACGTCGAAGAAGGACTGGTCTGCCACGCCGTCGGCCAGCAGTTGCTGCCGGAAGCGTGCAAGCGGGTCTTCCCCGGCATCCAGCCGTTCCTCGTCCAGCGTGCGGTAGCGGCCGGGATCGTCAGCCGTGGAGTGCGGACCGCGGCGGTAGGTTATGGCTTCGATCACCACAGGGCCGTTGCCCGCGCGGCAGTGGGCCAAGGCCGAACGGGTGGCCTCGTGGACCGCCACCACGTCGTTCCCGTCCACCTGCACTGCGGGCATGCCGTATCCGGCAGCGCGTGCGGCCACGGAACCACCGGCAACCTGACGCTCCGTTGGCACGGATATGGCCCAGCCGTTGTTCTGGATGAAGAACACCACCGGGGCCTTCATGACTGCGGCAAAGTTCATGGCCTCGTGGACGTCGCCCTGGGAGGATGCCCCGTCGCCGAAGTAGGTCAGCGCCACTCCGGATTCTCCGGACAGGGTCTGGCCGTGGGCCCAGCCAACGGCATGGAGGACGGAACCGGCCACGACGGCTTGGATGGGCGCGAAGCGCGATTCGAGCGGGTTGTACATTCCGCCGTGCCACGTCGCTTTGTGGGTGGACATGTAGCCCACCATGTCCAACCCCATGGCACGGGCAACGCCCATCTCGCGGTACGTGGGGAAGACGAAGTCCCGGGAGCGGTCCACGGCGTAGCCGCTGCCAACCTGGGCGGCTTCCTGGCCCAGTTCCGGCGCATACCCGGGGATGATTCCCTGGCGTTGCCAGGCGACGGCAGCGGTATCCAGATGGCGGACAGCGGCCATGAGCGTGTACAGCTCCCGCAACTGCTGGTGCGTGAGCGGTGCCTCGTCTCCTTCGACGGCGGCAAGCACTGGTGTGGTTGTCATGGCTGTGACACTAGTCACCGGAACGATGGGTGCGCAATCAGCTATGTTTTGGTCAAACAGTTTGTACAAAATGGCTACAAAAAGAGGCTCTTTGCAGGACAAACTGCAAAGAGCCTCTTTTATTTGCTGGACAAGTGGCTACTCGACGGAATGACCCACCCGGCCCGCTTTGGCGCGGGCGTTGAGGAAGCAGCCGAGCGCGATCACGAGGATCAACACCGCGGTGCCGAACAGTTGGCCGGCGCTCTCCGGATTGGCGAAGCCAACGGCGAAGATGATGCCCAGGAGGACGAGACCAAGGATGGTCAGCGCCGGGAAGCCCTTCATGCGAAGGGGAAGTTCCGTGCCGTCTCGGTCTGCCCGGCGGCGAAGAATGAGCTGGGAAACCAGCGCGGTACCCCAGACCACCAGGCACGTGGAGCCCACCAGGTTCAGGAGGGCCGGCAGAACCTTGTCCGGGAACAGCAGTTCCAGCACCGTGGCGACGAAGCCGAAGGCAACCGAAATCCCGACGGCGGCAACCGGCACCTTGGAGCCGTTGATCCGCGAGAGGAAGCGCGGCGCCTCGCCGCGCTCGGAGAGCGAAAACACCATGCGGGAAGCGCCGTACAGGTTGGCGTTCAGTGCGGACAGCAGGGCAACAACCGCAACGAGGGTGATGGCTGCGCCGGCGCCGGGGATGCCCGCGAGGTCCAGGACGCCCGCAAAGGGAGACTTCAGGCCTTCGGATCCCACTGGCAGGATCGCTGCGATAACGAAAACCGAACCGATGTAGAAAACCAGGATCCGCCACACGACGGTCCGGATGGCCTTGCCGACACTGTGCGCGGGGTTCTGCGTTTCGGCTGCGGCGACGCTGACGATTTCAGTCCCGCCGAAGGCGAAGATGACCACGAAGAGCGCTGCTGCGATGCCGCCAATGCCGTTGGGTGCGAAGTCACCGAAAGCCGAGAGGCCCGGCGAGGTGACGTTCGGCAGCCAACCGAAGAGGAGCGCTGCGCCAATGAGCAGGAAGATGACGATTGCGGCCACTTTAAGGATGGCGAACCAGAACTCGAACTCACCGAAATTGCGCACGCCCACCAGGTTGATGCCGGTGAAGACCACCATGAACACCAGCGCGAGGATCCAGACCGGGATGACCGGCCAGACGGAGAAGAGGAGTCCCGCGGCCCCGAGGGCTTCGGCCGCAATCACCACCACCAACTGCAGCCACCACAGCCAACCGATGGTGCCGCCGGCGGTCTTGCCCATGGCCTTCTCGGCGTAGACGGAGAAGGCACCGCTGTTCGGGTTGGCTGCCGCCATCTCGCCAAGGGCCCACATCACCAGGATGATCAGGGTCCCGGCCACGAGATAGGAAACCAGGACCGCCGGACCGGCCGCTTGGACACCTGCGCCCGATCCGAGGAAAAGTCCTGCTCCAATCGCGCTGCCCAGGCCCATCATGGTGAGCTGGCGTGGCTTCAGGGAGTGGCCGAGGCCGGATTTCGATGCAGGAGCCGCGATGGACTTCGTTGTCATACGTGTCTACCTTCTATGGATTTCATGCGGGTGTTGGCGTGCCTGCTTTGTGGGCTGGGCGCGCGGGGCGTCGACGACGCAGCAAGAGCCGTGGAATAATTCTCGCAGTTTGTAAGATACATCACTTTTTGCTGTGGCGATGTGATGGGTAAGGCTCCCCGGGGACAGGAACTTTGATGCTGGTCGATGCTCTTGATGCAAAAATTGTACGTTTCTTCACGGATTCGCCGCGATCCTCCGTCCTGGAGGCGTCGCGGGTCCTGAAGGTGGCACGGGCAACGGTGCAATCCCGCATTGACCGCATGATCGAGAACGGCGTCATCGGTTCGTGGGTGCCGCAGCCGGACCCGGCAAACTTCGGATTCCCGGTGGTGGCGTTTTGCTCGGTCACCATTACGCAGGAGATCGGCCATGACGCCATCATCGAAGGCCTCAGTGCCATCCCGGAGATCATCGAAGTCCATACCGTCACCGGTAACTCGGATCTCATGGTGCGGATCGCCGCGCGCTCCAATCCGGATATGCAGCGGGTCCTCGACGCCATGATCGCCACCAAATCCGTGGTCAGGTGTTCCTCGGTGATCGTGCTGAACAGCCACATCCAGGGACGCACCCTCCCGCTCATGGAGTCTGCTGCGAAGCCTGTGTGACGAAAAGCATTTTGCCGTTCGCCCTTCGAGTCGTACCATTAGTTCTAGTCAATCTGACTTTAACTAATCCGGAACAGAAGGTTCCAGCGGCGACGAAGCGAGGTGAAGCCGTGAACGTCAACTCAGCCAACGTCGCCGAGCGGCGGCTCGCACCGCCGTCGTTGGCCATATCCACGGTGATCTTCGCCCTCAGGCCCAGCGAAAAGACAGGCCGCCCGACGCTGTGGCTGCCGTTGGTGCGGCGGATCCGCGAGCCGTACAAGGACCAGTGGGCCCTGCCCGGCGGACCGTTGGCCCATGACGAATCCCTCCAGGATGCCGCGTCCCGCAACCTCCGCGACACCACCGGCCTGGTGCCCGAGTACCTAGAGCAGCTGTACGCCTTTGGGGGCTTGCACCGCTCGCCCAGCCAGCGCGTGGTCTCGATCGTTTACTGGGCCCTGGTGCAGCCCACCCAGGCCGCGCTCGCCGACGAATCGGAGAACGTGAAATGGTTCCGGGCGGACCGATTGGGGGAACTCGCCTTCGACCACAATGCGATTGTGGACTACGCCCTGTGGCGTCTCCGCAACAAAATGGCCTACGGTTCCATCGCCTACCACCTGCTGGGCGAATTCTTCACGCTGGCGCAGGTCCGCGAGGTCTACGAGGCCGTCCTGGACCGCCAGCTTGATCCGGCGAACTTCCGCCGGCAAATCAAAGCCACACCGGACATCGAAGAAACCGGTGAATACCTGCAAGGCGGAAAACACCGTCCGCCACGCCTCTACCGCTTCACCGGCACGCCCGGCCTCGGGCCAGATAACAGGAGTACACCATGAGCAGCGTCAACACTGCCGTCCAGCTGATCACGCGCGAAGAAGCCGAGAACGGCCTGTCCCGCGCGGGCGCAACCTGCAGCCCGGCCCTTGCCAAGGGCCCCTGGGAGTACGACCTCGCCGAGTCCCTCGCGGGCATGCCCGCCTACGGTCCGGGCGCCTCCAGCAGTGATGTCGCCCCCAAGACAACGCCGCGACAGGGGCAGCTTCCCGAGGAGTACAAGCGGGCCTCAGAGGCTGAACTCGACCAGCGAATCCGCGCGGCCAAGGAGGCCCTGGGGGAGCGCGCCGTGATCCTGGGACACTTCTACCAGCGCGACGAAGTGGTCCAGTACGCGGACTTCGTGGGCGACTCCTTCCAGCTCGCCAACGCCGCCCTCACCAAACCTGACGCCGAAGCCATCATCTTCTGCGGCGTGCACTTCATGGCAGAGACCGCGGACATCCTCTCCACGCCCGAACAGGCAGTCATCCTGCCCAACCTCGCAGCAGGTTGCTCCATGGCGGACATGGCCGACGAGGATTCCGTGGAGGAATGCTGGGAACAACTCGAGGAAATCTTCGGCACGGAAACCGATGCCGATGGACGCGTGCCGGTCATTCCCGTCACCTACATGAACTCCTCTGCCGCCCTCAAGGCCTTCTGCGGACGCAACGGCGGGATCGTCTGCACGTCCTCGAACGCCAAGGTGGTGCTGGAATGGGCGTTCGAACGTGGCCAGCGCGTCCTGTTTTTCCCCGACCAGCACCTGGGCCGGAACACCGCGAAGGCCCTGGGCGTGCCGCTGGAGCAGATGCCCATGTGGAACCCCCGCAAGGAACTGGGCGGTAACGACGAACAGACCCTGCTGGATTCCCGCGTGATCCTCTGGCACGGATTCTGCTCAGTCCACAAGCGCTTCAACGTGGGCCAGATCGAGAAGGCGCGCCAGGATTACCCGGGCGTCAACGTGATCGTGCACCCCGAGTGCCCCATGGAAGTAGTGGACGCGGCAGACTCCGCAGGGTCCACCGACTTCATCAAGAAGGCCATCGCGGCCGCCACCGAACCCACCACGTTCGCTATCGGCACCGAGATCAACATGGTGAACCGGCTGGCAGCGGAAAACCCGCAGCACACCATCTTCTGCCTGGACCCCGTTATTTGCCCGTGCTCCACGATGTACCGCATCCACCCCGGCTACCTCGCCTGGGTGCTTGAGGAACTCGTGGCAGGACGCATCGTCAACCGCATCACCGTGGACGACACCGTGCAGGACAACGCCAAGGTTGCGCTGGAGCGCATGTTGGCCGCCAAGCCCGCCTAAACATGCTGCCTTCAGCAAGGCACAGGAACACCGGTTCACCGGACTAGCCGAATCGAGCCCCACATGATCTCGACACCCCGAACGTCGAGCCTCTCCGGCCCCTCCGCTCCACGGCGACTGGTTGTCGTTGGCAGTGGTATTGCGGGTCTGTACGCCGCGCTGCTCGCTGCCGAGGCGGGGACCGACGTCGTCCTGCTCACCAAAGGCGCCCTGGAGGACAGCAACACCTGGTTCGCCCAGGGCGGCATCTCCGCCGTCCTGGACGAACCCGCTCCGGGAGACACCGTGGCGGCCCACATCGCCGATACGCTCAAGGCCGGCGCGGGTCACTGTGACCCGGAAGCGGTCCGGGTATTGTGCACCGAGGCACGGCTGGACATGGCCGGCCTGGTGCGCTTCGGTGTGAGTTTCGACCTGGACGACGACGGCGACCCCGCCCTGGGGCTCGAAGCCGCCCATTCCGCACCGCGCATCCTGCACGCCGGCGGCGACGCCACCGGTGCCCGGGTAGCGGACGCACTCATCCGCACCGTGCTTGCGTTCCAAGCCGAGGGCAGGCTGACGGTGAAAGGCCACGCGCAGGTCACGGCGCTGCTCACCGATGAAGGTGCATCCGGGCGCACGGTTACGGGCCTCAGTTACCTTCGCAACGGGCGGGAATCGAGGCTCATGGCCGACGCCGTGCTCCTTGCCACCGGGGGCGCAGGGCAACTCTTCTCCCAGACCACCAATCCCTCCGTAGCCACCGCCGACGGGTTGGCCTTGGCCTGGCGTGCGGGTGCTGCGGTGACCGACCTGGAATTTTTCCAGTTCCACCCCACCTGCATGGTTCCTCCTGCCGGAACCCGGGCAGGCGCCGATCCGCTGTTGATTTCCGAAGCAGTCCGCGGCGAAGGTGCCGTCCTGGTGGACGTCCATGGCCAACGGTTCATGGGCGACTACCACCCCGATGCGGAGCTTGCTCCGCGGGACGTCGTGTCGCGCAGCATCGCCCTCCA
Organism: Paenarthrobacter sp. NPDC090522; assembly: GCF_044769225.1. Lineage (NCBI taxonomy): Bacteria > Bacillati > Actinomycetota > Actinomycetes > Micrococcales > Micrococcaceae > Paenarthrobacter > Paenarthrobacter sp. NPDC090522. The sequence goes on along the minus strand of NZ_JBIVXL010000002.1, from coordinate 111,143 downwards.
CCTGGCGGCCCTCGGAGATCCCAACGGACACGTCTTCCTCGATGCCACCGTGGTGGAGAAAGCGCGCGGCGCCGGCTTCCTGGAGAAGCGCTTCCCCACTATCAGCCAACGGACCCGCCAGGCCGGCATCGACTGGACCAAGGAGCGCGTTCCCGTGGCACCTGCGGCGCATTACTGGATGGGCGGGGTGGTGACGGACCTGTTCGGCCGCACTACTGTTCCGGGGCTGTACGCTGCGGGTGAGGTTGCTTGTACCGGCGTGCAAGGGGCTAATCGTTTGGCCAGCAACTCTTTGCTTGAGGGGCTCGTGTTTGCGCGGCGCGCCGTGGGCGTATTCGTGGGGGCCTTCCGTGGGGAGGCTGACGCGATCCCTCTGCGTGCTAACTCGGCCGCGGGCGGCCTCGCTTTTACGCACGCTGCCGGGACCCCGCCAGCCGACGACGGCAGGTCACCCAAACCAGCGACTACGGCGCTTTCGGGGCCTCCAGCACCGCTGGATGGCGCCGGGAACAACACCAGCGCCCCTGTCTCCTGGCAGTTCGAGTCGGTCCCCGGGCCTGGGCCGATTGAGGCTTCGTTTGCCGGCGGTGAGCCGTTTTCGAGGGGTGTGTTGCGGCGGTTGATGACCGCGCAAGCCGGCGTGCTTCGCAGCGGCGCCTTGCTCCGGGAAGCCTCGGTGCAGCTTGCGGCCTGGGCTGAGGAGGTTCTGCCTTTGGGTGGGGCTGGGTCCTTGGTGGTGCGCGAGCACGAGGATGCCAACCTGCTGTTGGCGGCGCAATTGCTGGTGCATGCCGCGCGGGAGCGCCGGGGCTCCCTTGGAGCGCACTACCGCAGCGACAGCGTGAGCGAACCAGCCGCCGTCGACGATTCTGACAAGCGTTACACCATGAGCCGGAAAGCGAGCCTCGTCCATGACTAACCTGACCCTCCCCGCCGCAGCCGTGCGGGACATCCTTGAGCGTGCCTTCGGCGAAGATGCGCCCAACGGGGACATCACCTCGCAAGTGCTGATCCCCGCAGATGCCAGTGCCACCGCAGTGCTCAATGCCCGTGTGGCCGGTGTGCTCAGCGGCGGCACGGTCTTCCGGGACGCCATGAAGCTCATCGACCCTGATATCGATGTCCAGTTGCTGCTCGCCGACGGTGAAGCGTTCGACGCCGGTGCGCACCTCGCCCGGGTCAGCGGCAGTGCCCGTTCGGTCCTGTTGGCAGAACGCGTGGGGCTCAACCTGGTCCAGCGCATGAGCGCCATCGCCACCAAGACCGCAGAGTTCGTCCGGCTCGTTGAAGGCACCCGCGCAAGGATCACCGATACCCGCAAGACCACCCCCGGACTCCGCGTGCTGGAACGCTACGCCGTGCGATGCGGCGGGGGAGCGAACCACCGCTACAGCCTCTCCGACGCCGTCCTGGCCAAGGACAACCACCTGGCGGTCATGACCGGTGGAGACTCCACCAAGCTCACCGGGTTGCTGCTGGCGGCCAAGGAACAGCTGGGACACACCACCCACTTCGAAGTGGAAGTAGACAGGGCTGAGCAGATTGAGCCTGTCCTGGCGGCGGGAGTGGACACTATCATGCTGGACAACTTCACCACTGAGGAGCTTCGCGCCGGCGTGAAGCAGGTGGACGGGCGGGCTATCGTCGAGGCCAGCGGCAACGTCAACCTCGCCACCGTGGCCGAAATCGCAGCGACCGGAGTGGACGTTATCTCCGTGGGTGCCCTCACACACAGTGTCGCTGCCCTCGACCTCGGCCTTGACGTCGAACTCGAACTGAACCTTCCGTGATTTTCCTCGATGCCGCTGCCACCACCCCCGTCCGCCGCGAGGTACTCGAAGCCATGTGGCCGTACCTCAGCGGCGACTTCGGCAACCCCTCCAGCCACCACAGCCTGGGTGAAGCAGCGGCGACGGCGCTCGCAGCCGCCCGCTCCGCCGTCGCCAAGGTCCTGAACTGCCGCGCCGGCGAGGTGACCTTCACCTCGGGCGGGACCGAAGCGGACAACCTGGCCGTCAAAGGCATCGCGTTGGCCCGGCAGGCTGCCGATCCGGCGGTGAACCGGGTGGCGATCAGCGGCGTCGAGCATCCGGCGGTCGAGGAATCGGCCCGCTACCTTGAACGCGTCCATGGGTTTGCCGTGGATGTCATTCCGGTGGACGGCGACGGGTTGGTTACCGTGGATGCCCTGAAGAGCGTGCTGCGCCCGGAGACGGCCTTGGTCAGCATCATGTACGCCAACAACGAGGTCGGCACGGTGCAACCCGTGGCCGAACTTGCGGCCGCGGCCCACGAACTCGGCGTCCCGTTCCACACCGATGCCGTCCAGGCGGCAGGATGGCTGCCCCTGGACGTGAAAGGGCTTGGCGTGGACGCGCTGAGCATGTCCGGGCACAAACTCGGTGCGCCCAAGGGCTCAGGAGTGCTCTTCACCAAGGGCAGACTGCGTCTTGAGCCGCTGGTCCATGGTGGCGGGCAGGAACGCGGGCGGCGCTCGGGAACCGAAAACGTGGCAGGGGCCGTTGCGCTGTCCACGGCGCTGACGTTGGCCAGTGCAGAACAAGACGATGCTGCCTTGCGGGTCTCCGGTTTGCGCGACCGGTTCATCGCGGCAGTCCTGGCCACCGTTCCGGATGCCGTCCTGACCGGGCACCCCACCAAGCGACTGCCGTCCGTAGCGTCCTTCTGCTTCCCCGGTACCAGCGGCGAGTCGGTGCTTTTGGAACTCGAACGGCTTGGGGTGGTGTGCTCCAGCGGTTCAGCCTGTGCCGCCGGTTCGGATGCGCCATCGCCTGTGTTGCTGGCCCTGGGACTCGACGCCGAGACAGCCCAGACAGCCGTCCGTTTCAGCGTCACGTCCGCCATTACCCCGGCCGAGCTGGAGCAGGCAGCGGAAGCCGTGGAAACCGCCGTCGGGCGTGTCCGGAAGCTCGCCCAAACCTGAGCCGCTGCTACCTGTCCGCTGCTACACGTGGCGGGCGCGGCGGAAGATCCAATGCCGCAGGAGCGTGAATCGCACTGCTGTGGCAACAAACCCTGACAGCGTGGTGGTCCAGAGTTCCTCGCTGACCGTGGCCTCAGGCCGGAACAGGTGCAGGACGCCCAAACTGCCACCGGTGATGAACAGCGCAATGACAATCACGATCACGCCGTTCAGGTGGTCCTGTGCACGTTTCTTGCCACCGGTGATCTTGAAGGTCAGCCGGCGGTTCAGTGCGGTGTTCATGAGCGACGTCAGGATCAAGGCCACGGCGTTGGCGAGCTGGGGATCGATCCACGGACGGAGCAGGGCGTAGATGCCCAGTGAGCTCGCCGTGCACATGATTCCCACGCCCGTGAAGCGGATGAGCTGACGGACAACCGGGTACTTGAAGAGGCCGCGGTGGCGTTTGCGGGGCGGTTTGGCCGGGGGAGACGGGCGCAGTCCAGTGGCGTCCGCGGCTGTCTCCATGGCTTAAGCCTGACACATTAAGCCGGCTGGTTCTCCCACGTGGCCTCTATCACCGGGTTGCGCAGCTCGCCGATGCCCTCCACCCGGCACGACACGACGTCCCCGGGCAGGATCCGCGCGCACTCAGCGGGAAAGCCGGTGAGAACCAGGTCGCCGGGGTGCAGGGTCATGAAGGACGTCAGGTAGGCCATGATTTCGTCCACCTTCCACCCAAGGTCCGCCGTGCTCGCGGCCTGAAGCTCCTTGCCGTTGTGGACGATCCGGATCGCGAGGTTTGAATCATCCAGATCGGTGACGATCCATGGTCCGGCCGGGGTGAAGGTGTCCTGGCTCTTGGCGCTGATCCAGAGTTCATCGGTTTTCTGGAGGTCGCGGGCGGAGACGTCGTTACCAATGGTGTACCCCAGGACGGCCGACCTCGCCGTCTCGAGGGTCAGGCCCCGCGCTATCCGGCTGACAACGATGGTCAGCTCGGCCTCCGGGTCCACATAGCCCACGGTGGAACTGAGCTGGATGGCCTCATCCGGTCCGATCACGCTCGTGGCCGCCTTGTGGAAGGCCTGGGGTGGCAGGTCGCGTCCGGGCTGGCCCGTATTGTGGGCCATGCCGAACACGTTGGCCGGGACCGAGGGAGCCAGGAAGGTGAAGAGGTCCTGGTGCACCACCGTGCCGGTTTCCCAGCCGGGCCGGGCCGGGCTGGGCGCGTTGGCGCGTGATCCGGGGAACGGGGTTTCGATGAGCGTCCACTGCTGTCCGGCGTCCGAATCGAAGTCCTTGTCATTGTTGGACGCGAAGAACTGTTCATCCGGCGTCTGGGGTTCAAGGGGCCGAATGCGGGCGATGCGGCGGGGAAGCGAGGAGGTCATGAAGACATCCTACGTCCTCCCATGCAATGGCAGGGCCGTTTTACGCCCCACGTCGCAGCCTGGGCACAGAGTGCGGGCCCCACAACGACTCGTGCGGGTCTCAGGAGAGCGGGGCCGATCCAAAAGCGACGCTGAATCGGTTGCACCAAAGGACCACCGATGTCAGCCCGGCCACATCGGTTCCGGCAGGAATGTCGTAATTGTGGTTTCCGTGCGTGGCCTTGACCGGACCGAGGTCCACAGAGCGGCCTGAGCGGTACTTGAACCAATCGCCGCCCGCCTCCAGGCTGCTCAACCACACCTTGACATCCGGCCCGTCGCTGCTGGCCAGATTTTCCAGGCGGAGCACGTGGCTGCCATCCGGGAGCTTCAGCAACCGGGCAGCGCCCGTGGTCTCGTGTTCCTGGGATTGGAACGTGCCCGAGCTGACGATCATCGGTCCGCTTGGCGTGGGCGTTCCCGTCGGGACAGCAGAAGCAGGCGTCACCGGCGATGAGCTCGCGGCCACCGGGGCGGCCGGGAGTGCTTCGTCCAGGCTGCTGCTGGTGAAGAGCCGCCACGGCTGGAACAGTGCTGCCCCCACCACTATGGCCACGGCCACGGCAGCTCCCGCCAGGGCAGTGGCTGTCTTGTGTGCCCGGACAAGACTCCGGAATCTGGTCATGGTTCAAGGCTAGGCTGCGGGCAACGGCCCTGGGGGCGCCATTGCTTACGGTAGTGTGACGCGGTTCCCGTGCGGCAGGCAGGTTGAGCACAGTACACGGGCTTAGAATCCGTTCCATGCGTCTGGCGATCATTGGTGCGGTCCTGCTGGTTGCCGGTGGCATTGCCGCGGCAACGGGAATTCTGCCATGGGACCAAGTGGGCGTGCTCGTGGACCGGGTGGCTCCCATCATGGGGTTTGTTGCCGCGATGACCGTTGTCACGGAACTGGCCAGCGAGGCCGGTGTTTTCCAATGGATCGCAGGCAGGCTCCGGCACTGGGGCCGTGGTCGGAGCTACGCCTTATGGCTGCTCCTGGCCGTGCTCGCCATCCTGAGCACCATCTTCCTGTCCATCGACACCACGGCCGTGCTGCTGACACCGGTGGTCGTGACGGTCACCAGGCGGACCGGACTCCCGGTCCTGCCGTTTGCCTTGGCCACCGTGTGGCTGGCGAACACGGCGAGCCTGCTGTTGCCGGTGTCCAACCTGACAAACCTCCTTGCACAGCACAACCTGGGTGGCATCAGCCCTGCCGGCTTCGCCGCACTCATGTGGGCGCCTTCGCTGGCAGCCATCGTGGTGCCGCTGGCCTTCATTGCCATCGTGTTCCGTCGGGACCTGCGGCGCACCTATGCGCGGGTTCCCGTGAACAAGATCAAGCCCGACGCCGGGACCTCCCGGCAGCCGACGGACCGGGTGCTGCTGCTTGCGTCGGCCATCGTCCTGGCGCTGCTGCTTCCCGCCTTGGTTTCGGGGCTTCCGCTCTGGCTCTCAGCGACAGCGGCCGCCGCTGTACTGCTCGTGATGTTTGCCATCCGGCGTCGCCGGTCACTCACCATCCAGCTGGTGCCGTGGTCCTTGCTCCTGTTTGCCGCGGGCCTGTTCCTGGTGGTGGAAGCCACTCGCTACCTTGGCTTGCCTGCGCTCATCGGACAGTTTTCCGGCCAGGGAGAAGGCTTCGTGGAACTGCTCAGGCTGGCCGCCACGGGAGCCTTGGGGTCCAACATCGTGAACAACCTCCCTGCCTACCTGCTGGCTGAGCCTCTGGCCGGGTCCCCGTTGCGGACGGGTGCACTGCTCATCGGCGTCAATGCCGGGCCCCTCATCACGCCGTGGGCTTCCCTGGCCACCTTGTTGTGGCACGACCGCCTCACCAAGATGAATGTCCTCATCAGCTGGCGTGGCTACGCGTTGTTCGGCTTGATCGTGGCGCCGTTGACGGTTGTGGCAGCTGTGGCACTCCTGGCGCTCGCCGTTGGTGCGGCACAGGTCTTCGGTGCGGCACAATGAACCATGCTCAGTCTTGAGGACCTGGACAATATTGTGGCCAACGGCGGGACGGTAGTGGACTCCGCCGGAGTGAAGATTGGTTCGGTGGAACAGATTTTCCTGAGTGGCGAGTCGGGCGACCCGGCCTTCGTCACGGTTCGGACGGGTTTCTTCGGCCTCTCAGAATCGTTCGCGCCGTTGGCCGGTGCCGAGGTTGAGGACTCCACCATCAAACTGGCCGTGGTCAAGGACCAGGTGGAAAAGGGACCCAGGATCGACAACGACCGGGGAGTCATCACTGAAGGCCAGGAAAAGGAACTCTACGAGTACTTTGCCTTGGTTGGATCGGGCCAGGATGCCACGGCGTCGACGTCCGGGACATCAGGCGCTGACGGCGGACCTGCAGCCGCGCCGGAGGTCGACAAGGACGGTTCGGAATCGGCCGATCGCCTGCCCGTACAGCCGCAAGGACACCCTGCGCCGCCACCCCTGCGCCACCAGGTTCCGCCGCCGCATCTGCGCAAGCACGTGCCGGGTGCTGTTCCACCACCCCCACCGGTGCCCGGCCCGCCGCGACCACCGCATGGACATGGTGGACCTCCCGGTCCACCGCCGCCTCCGCCGGACCACGGACCGCTGCACGAGCACTAAGCGGGTACGTAAAGCTCCCCGACGGGGATCTCAGAGGCGAGCCGGTTGGCCGGGCCCGCGAGTGGACAAGCCCACGCTTCGTTGTAGGCGCACGAGGGGTTGTAGGCGAAGTTGAAGTCCACAACGAACTCCTGTTCTTCGCCGCTGCGGCGGACTCCGTGGAAGGCTCCCTTGATGGTGTCCAGGAGGTACCGCCCCGCTCCGTAGCTCCCACCGTCCTTCCCTGCAGTGGCGTCCCGGAAAGGTACGAAGATTCCGCCGCCGTAGCTGCGCAGGCGCCAAGCGGCCAGGGAACCGAGTCCCGGAAGCTCGAAAGTGCCGATACGGACGAAAGGAACAACACCGTCCGTCCCCGTAGACACGTTCATTTCCTGTCCTTCGCCCTCCGGCGACAACGGAACGTATAAACGGAAGGCGGGATCGTAGTCGGCGGTCCGCAGCCCGGAGAAGGAGGCTTTGACGTCATCCGTCAGCGCCGAGGCCGGGTGCGTGGCGAACATGCGGTCCCGCTCCTGCCGCCAGTAGTTGTGGGCGTCGAAGGGGTCGTGCGCCGCCAACTGCCGCACATGGTGGTACAGCGCGAAGGTCCGCAGGCGCCAGTCGGCGACGTCCACTGCGGACAGGGTGGGGATGTCGTCGTCGAACTCGGAAAATTCGTCGGTACTTTCGGGAGCCATGTCCACAGCCTAGTCCTGTGCGTGTCGCGGGACCTGCGCCGGATAGGCTTTCCCCATGGAGGGCATGACAAAACCCATCACCGTCGCCGGCCGGATCGCCGCCCTGGCCGCCGCCGTCGTGGTCCTTGTGGCCGGGACGACAGCCTGCACGGCCCAGAACAAGGGTCCCCAGGTTTCGGACACCGCCACGGCGCGGCCCAACAGCTCGGAGTCCGGTACCGTGCCCGCGTCGCCGTCGGGCGAAAGCACGACGCCGGCACCGCCTTCCGGAGGCAGCCTGCCGTCCACGGCTCCCGGCGGTTCCGAGTCGCCGGAGGCCGTACCCACGGCATTGTCCTGGAAGACCTACACCGATCCGGCGAAAAGCGTCAGCTTCGAGGTACCCCAGGAGTGGATCGTGCAATCTGTGGCTCCGGATGCAGGTTCCCTTCCCGGTGCTTTGAAGGTGGAGGTGAAGGATGCCGCCGGAAAGTACGTGGCAACCCTGCAAACAGGTCTGCCCGCCGCTGCTCCCGCGGATTGCCCCGTGGGGCAGGCCAAACCGTATGTAGTGATCAGCAGCGTTCCCCTCGATGTGCCGCACTCCGGGGGTGTCGGCACGATCGAACCCCGCGTGGTGTTCAGGGTCATCCAGGGGTACAAGTTCTTCGGCTCGTTCGGCATCACCAATGTGGTGGCCGGCGCGGATGGTCAGTCCTGCGAGCTTCGTAACCGCGTGCAGGGTCCTGCCGGCAAGGGGGATATTGCTTTTGGGGACGTCACCGCGCTGCACGCGTTCGCCGTGGATGAGAAGGTGGCGCCCGCCAAGTCCTTCGACACCTTGGACCTGGCCGCAAAGTATGTGGCGCATGGTGCCGAATTCGCGAACGTCCAGCGGATGCTACTGTCTCTGAAGGTCAATCTGTAGTCCTGCTGTTGGCCGATACACGCACGGCGGCATGGGGTGTCCCGCCGCAACCATCCCGGAGATCAATGGAACGCAACGTAGCTGCCAAGCTCGTTTTCAAGACCGTCGCGAACACCAAGGTTGCCATGGCCATTGCCGTGGCCCGCAACCCCGGCTACGAATCCCTGAGCGAAACGCTCTCCATCACCAGCGACGGCAATGATGTCCCGTTCGCCGAGCTCGCGGACCATCACGGCGGACGCTTCCAGTACATGGAGTTCGCGGAGCCGAGCGAAGTCACCGTGGACTACCAGGCCACCGTGGTGGGCAGGGGGGAACCCGATGCCTCCGGGCCGATGGAACTGATCCGCTATGTCCGCCCGAGCCGGTACGCGGAGTCGGACAGGCTGCTTCCTACCTCCTATGCCGAGTTTGGCGGCCTGCACGGGACGGAACTCCTCTCAGCCGTGCGCAACTGGGTCCACGGGGAGCTGCGCTACGTCAGCGGCTCGTCGCGTGGCACGGACGGTGCGGTGGAGACGCTCCTGCACCGCCGCGGCGTGTGCCGCGACTTCGCGCACCTGGCCATCGCCCTCCTGCGGTCCAAGGACGTGCCCGCGCGCCTGGCGGCCGTGTACGCCCCGGGCCTGAGTCCCATGGATTTCCACGCCGTTGCCGAGGCCTACATCGATGGCGGCTGGCAGGTCATCGATCCCACCGGGCTGGCGCCGCGCGAAGCCATGCTGCGGATTACGGCCGGAAGGGACTCCTCGGACACGGCGTTCCTGTCCACGGTTGGGGGCAGCCTCTCCCTCAAGACGCTGAAGGTCAGTGCAGAGGTTAACGGCGAACTGCCCGGGGAAGACCCTGGGCAGCACGTCACCTTGGGCTGACTACTTCCCGCCTGCCACAGGATGGCCGGCCACGGACGCCCGCAGCTTCTCCGTCAGGCGGAGGAGCTCCCGCTGTTCCTCGGCAGTCAAGGCCGGGGCCACCAGGTGGGCAATGTCCCGCACGTGCTCGCGGCCGATGGTTTTTTGCAACTCCCTGCCCGCTTCGGTGAGGGAGAGCAGGACTCCCCGGCCGTCGTCGGGCGCTGCTGTCCGCTCCACCAGGCCGCGCTTCTCCAGCCGGTCGATTAGCCGGCTGAGGCTGGATTGGCTCAAGAGGACCTTGTCGTTGATCTCGTTCTGGCGCAGCTGGCCCGAAGGGCAGCGCGAGAGGGTGAACAGGACGTCGTACTCCTTGACGGGCAGCGCCTTGAAGGCAGGACCCGATTGCAGCTTGCGCATCACCGCCACCTGGGAGCGGAACAAGGACTCCCAGGTTTCGGCGGCGAGGCGGACGGCCGAAGAAGCAGTGGCTGTTGGGCCGGACATCAGGATTCCCGTCCCGCGGTTCCGGCCTCGGCGGATTCGCTGACGCTGGCCTCCAAGGCGGCGGCCACTCGCGAGGCGTGGGTTGGAGCGTCGGGCACATGTGCCGGCTTCGAGTCAGCGTACTCCTTGCGCAGCACCGGAAGGACTTCCTCGCCAAAGAGGTCCAGTTGCTCCAGGACCGTCTTCAGCGGAAGACCGGCGTGGTCGATCAGGAACAGCTGCCGCTGGTAGTCGCCGAAGAATTCCCGGAACGTGAGGGTCTTCTCGATCACTTCCTGCGGGCTGCCCACGGTCAGGGGCGTCTGCGAGGTGAAGTCCTCCAATGACGGACCGTGGCCGTAGACCGGTGCGTTGTCGAAGTACGGGCGGAATTCCTTCACGGCGTCCTGCGAGTTCTTCCTCATGAAGAACTGGCCACCCAACCCGACAATCGCCTGGTCTGCCTTGCCGTGGCCGTAGTGTTCGTAGCGCTCACGGTAGAGGCCAATCAGCTGCTGGTAGTGCTCCTTGGGCCAGAAGATGTTGTTGGCGAAGAAACCGTCGCCGTAGTAGGCGGCCACTTCGGCGATCTGCGGCGTGCGGATGGAACCGTGCCACACGAAGGGGGCCACGCCGTCGAGCGGACGCGGGGTGGACGTGAAGTTCTGCAGCGGCGTGCGGAACTTGCCGGACCAGTTGACCGTGTCCTCGTCCCACAGCTTGCGGAGCAGGCTGTAGTTCTCGATCGCAAGCTCGATCCCGTCCTGGATGTTCTTGCCGAACCAAGGGTAGACCGGGGCGGTGTTGCCGCGGCCAAGGACCAGGTCCACCCTGCCATCGGACAGGTGCTGCAGCATGGCGAAGTCCTCGGCGATCTTCACGGGATCATTGGTGGTGATCAGCGTGGTTGCCGTGGAGAGCGTAATCCGCTCGGTCTGTGCTGCGATGTAGGCCAGCGTGGTGGTGGGGGAGGAGGAGAAGAACGGCCGGTTGTGGTGCTCGCCGATGGCGTAGACATCCATGCCGATTTCTTCGACCTTCTTGGCGATGGCCATGGAGGCCTTGATGCGCTCGTTCTCCGTGGGCGTGCGGCCCGTGGTGGGGTCTGTGGTGATGTCGCTGACGCTGAAAACGCCGATCTGCATGATGTGCCTTTCTCCCTGCCCGAAGTCCCGGGCCCTGCTCAACAGTGTACCTGAAACTAGATGCATTTGCATCTATCACTGCCTGTAACAGGACAGGGCCGGGAAATGTTCCCGGCCCTGTCCTGTTGTTGCCTGCTTGGAGAATGCGGCTATTCCGCGGGGTTGTGGGCGGCCCGCCTGCCGGTGACCCGCGGTACGGCACCCGTGGTCCAGTCGCCGAAGTCGCCGTCTCCGCCGTTGCCCTTTGCCGGTTCAGGCTTCTGGTGGAGGGCTTTCTGGAGCTCCTTCTTCTCCCGGCGGCCTTCCACCAGTTTGTAGAGGACCGGCACCAGAACCAGCGTCAGCGCCGTGGACGAGACCAGGCCGCCGATCACCACAATGGCCAACGGCTGTGAAATGAACCCCCCGCCGCCCGTCAGGCCCAGGGCCATGGGAGTCAGGGCAAACACCGTGGCCAGGGCGGTCATGAGGATGGGACGCAGGCGCTGCCGGGCACCGTGGGTGATGGCGTCCGCGACGCTCATCCCCGGCCTTCCATCGTGCGGTTTCCGGTATTGGTTAATGAGGTCGATCAGCACGATGGCGTTGGTCACCACGATCCCCACCAGCATCAGCATGCCGATCAGCGAGGGGAGGCCCAGCGGAACGCCCGTCAACAGCAGGAGCCCCACGGCCCCTGTTGCGGCGAAGGGCACCGAGACCAGCAGGATCAGGGGCTGGATGAGCGACTTGAAGGCCGCCACCATAATGACGTAGACAATCGCGATTGCCGCCAGGAGGGCCAGGCCCAGCTGCCTGAACGACTCGGCCTGCTGCGTCGTGGCCCCGCCGATGGCGGCCGTGACGCCGGCCGGCAGCTGTACGGAGGCCAGTCGCTCCTGCACCGCGGCGCTGACGCTGCCCAGGTTGGAGCCCGACGGCGTCACGGTCACCTTCGCGGTGCGCTGGCCGTTGCTGCTGGTGATGGACACCGGAGTGTCCACCTGCTCGACGGCGGCAATGAAGTCGAGCGCCACCGGACCCCGCACCGTGGGCAGCTGGAGCGCCTTGACCGCGGCAATGCTCGTGAAGCGGGTGCCCTTGCCGATCTGGACCGGGAAATCGTTGGTGCTGATCCGGACCGTACCGGCCGGAAGGGGGCTGACCGTCGAGGCGAGGAAGGCTCCCACCTGTTCCTCGGTCAGTCCTGCGGCCACGGTTTTGGCCCGGTCCACCCGGACCTGGACCACGGGTTGGCTGGCTGCGAGGTTGGTGGAGACTTCCGTACTCCCCGGCACCCCGTCCATTGCTTTCACCATCGCGTCGCTGGCTGTTTGCAGATCGGCGGAATTGGCCGCCTTGATGGTGATGTCCACCGTGGAGGACGTGCCGAAGCCACCCTGCTGGGAGCCAACGGTGATCTTGCCCGCTGCATCGGCCAGCTTGGCCCGGACGTCGTCCTGGAGCTTCTTCTGGTTGGCCTTCTCGTCGGTGACGATGGTGAAGGTCGAATTCGAAGCGCCGGTGGATGTCAGGGCCGCAAAGCCTGTTTGGGCGTTGCCGGAGGTCACCTGGACGTCCTTGATGCCCTCCGTGCCCCGCAGGATGTCCTCCACTTTGCCGGCTTCCTGGCTGGTCGCCTCAAGGCTGGTGCCGGCCGGGAGGACCTGGCGCACCGTCATGCTGTTCTCTCCGGACCGGCCCAGCAGGTCCGTGGCCAGCAGGGGAGACGCCGCGGCGGTGGCCACGAGGATCAGGACGGCGGCGGTAAGGGTGATGACCGGGTGCTTCTGCGTCTTGGCAAGTATGGGCAGGTACCCACGCTGGAGTCGGGTCCGCTGCTCGGCTTCCCTGGCCTGCTCGGCAGTGGTGGCGGTTGGCTCCGCGGCTTCCCGGGCCGGCGCAGCGAGGAACCAATAGGCGAGCACGGGAACGATCGTCAGCGAAACGAGCAGGGAGGACAGCAGGGCGATGGTGACCGTCAAGGCAAACGGCCGGAACAGTTCGCCGGCGAGATCGCCCACGAAGGCGATGGGCAGGAAGACCGCCACAGTGGTGAGGGTGGAGGCGGTAATTGCGCCGGCGACTTCCCGGATGGAGGTGACGATCGCCGTCAGCTTGGGCTCGCCGTAGCTCAAGTGCCGCTTGATGTTCTCAATGACCACGATCGAGTCGTCCACCACGCGGCCAATCGCAATGGTCAACGCACCCAGCGTCAGGATGTTCAACGAGTAGCCCGTGGCCGAGATCCCGATGAAGGTGATCAGGAGGGACAGCGGGATGGAAACGGCAGTGACCAAGGTGGACCGGACCGACATCAGGAACACCAGGATCACGGCCACGGCAAAGCCCAGGCCCAGGAGACCCTCTGTGGTGAGGTCCTTGATGGACTTTTCGATGAACGGCGCTTGGTCGAAGACCGGGGTGAAGACCGCGTTGTTGCCGAGCTCGTCCTGCATCGGGCCGATGGCGTCGCGAACGGCATGCGAGATGGCGACAGTATCGCCTTCGGGTTTCTTGGTGACGGACAATGCAAGGGTCGGTTTGCCGTTGGTCCGCGTGATGGACGTGGCTGCGTCGTCCTCGATGCTGACATCGGCCACTGCCCCAATGGTTGCTGCGCCCTTGGCTCCTGTCAGCGGAAGGCCCTTGATGACGTCCAGCGAGTCGACGGGGCTGCCGAGCTGGAGGGAGAGCGTCTTGCCCTGGTCCTCGATGGTGCCCACCGGAACCAGTGCGCCGTTGTTCTTCAAAGCAGCGCTGATGGACTGGACGGAGGCCCCGGAGCTTGCCAGGTCCGCGGGCCGCGGTTGGACCAGGATGTGCTGCGTGGCGCCGCCCGTCACGTCGGCGCCACGGACGCCGTCGATCTTTTGGAGGCGCGGAACACTCAGGCGCTGGAGGTCGGCGTTCAGCTCGCTCAAGGGCTTGTCCGAGGACACCGCCAGGAAAACGATGGGGAAATCGCTGATGTTCCCGGCAATGGACTGGGGTTCGACGTCGGCGGGCAGCACGCGCTTGGCGTTGGAGATGGCCCGGTCGATCTGGTTCCTGGCCCTGTCCAGGTTGGACCCATAGGTGAACACCATGGTGATCTGCGAAACGCCGTTGCGCGAGGTGGAAGTGGTGGACTCGAGCCCCTCCACGCTGTTCAGCGCCGTTTCGAGGGGCCGGCTGAGTTGCTTGTCCACCACTTCCGGGGACGCGCCCGGCATGGAGGTGACCACGGTGATCTGGGGGAACTCAATGGATGGGATGAGCTCCTGCTTGAGCGAACCCATGGTGATCACGCCGAACACCGCCGCAAAGACGGTGATCAGCGCGATCAGGGCCCGGTTTCCCAGGGACAGCGTGGCCAGGCGGAACATTGCATTGTCTCCTGAGGTCTACGGAAGTGTTCGGCTGACGGGAACCGGCCGCAGCCCCTGGATACTAGCTCTGGAGCGCGGGTGCGGTGTCCAATTGCAGGGAACGCGCAGTGCTGGCTTCGAGTTCCGCGGCAAGCTCCGGGTTCTCGTTGAGCTTGACGCCGTAGCCCGGCATCATGTCCTTGAGCTTGGACTGCCAGCCCTTGAAGTTCTTCGGGAAGGACTTCTGCAGCAGTTCGATCATGATCGGCACGGCAGTGGAGGCTCCCGGGGAAGCGCCAAGCAAGGCACCGATCGAGCCATCGCGGGAAGCGATCACCTCGGTGCCGAACTGCAGGATGCCACCCTTTTGCGGGTGCTTCTTGATGATCTGTACGCGCTGTCCGGCGGTAATGAGTTCCCAGTCGCCACCGGCGGCCTCGGGGTAGTACTCGCGCAGGGATTCCACCTTGGCTTCGTGGCGCTTGGCCACTTCCTTGATGAGATAGGCCGTGAGGTCCATGTTGTCCTTGGCCACTGCCAGCATGGGAATGATGTTTCCAGGGCGGATGGACAAGGGAAGGTCCAGGTAGCTGGAGGTCTTCAGGAAGTTGGTGGAGAAGCCTGCGTAGGGGCCGAAGAGGAGCGAACGCTTGCCGTCCACGAAGCGGGTATCCAGGTGGGGGACGGACATGGGCGGAGCCCCCACGGAAGCCTGGCCATAGACCTTGGCGCTGTGCTGGGACGTGATGGCCTCATCGGTGCAACGGAAGAACTGTCCGGAGACGGGGAAGCCGCCGTAGCCCTTGCTCTCCGGAATGCCGGAGGCCTGCAGCAAGTGGAGGGCGCCGCCGCCCGCCCCGACGAAGACGAACTTGGCATGGATCCTGCCGTGCTCGCCGGACTTTGCGTGCTTGAGGGACAGGTCCCAGCCGCCGCCGGCGGCGCGGTTGATGTTGGTCACGTCATGGCCGTAGTTGACCTCTGCACCGCTGCTGCGCAGGTAGCTGGTCAGCTCGCGGGTCAGGGCGCCAAAATCGACGTCGGTGCCTTCAGCTGCGCGCGTTGCAGCGACCCGCTGCTTGCGGTCGCGGCCCTTGACGATCAACGGTGCCCACTTGGCGATCTGCGCCTGGTCCTCGGTGTATTCCATGCTCCGGAACAGGGTGTTGGGCTTGAGGGCCTCATAGCGGGTCTTGAGGAAGTTCGCGTGGTCGTCGCCAATGACGAAGCTCATGTGCGGAACGGTGTTGATGAAGCCCTTGGGGGAGCCGATCACGTTGCTGTCCACCAGGTGGGACCAGAACTGGCGCGAAAGCTGGAACTGCTCGTTGATGTGGATGGCCTTGGCGGGGTCCACCGAGCCGTCCTTGGCCGCGGGGGAGTAGTTGAGCTCACACAGCGCGGCATGGCCGGTACCGGCGTTGTTCCAGGGGCCGGAGCTTTCCAGCCCGGCTTCGTCGAGGCGTTCGAACAGGGAGATGGTCCAGGTGGGTTCAAGCTGCTTGATGAACGCACCCAGGGTGGCACTCATGATTCCGCCGCCAATAAGGACGACGTCGGCATGTTGAGTCTTGGAAATGAAGGTCACAATCAATCTCCGATAGCGGCGGCACTGGCTGTCACAGAATATCCCCGTGCGCACCCAATACTGAAATTGCCGGGAATCGTCAAGGCTTTAAGCGGACGTTTGTGAAAACTTCGTTCAAGACCGGGGATGCAGGGTAGCTTTCCACCTTGTTGGAGAGCGCCAGGGCGGAGATCGGGAAGGCTATCGGCACGGCAGGTACGGACGCTGCGATCTCTGCGTTGATGGACTGGTACTCGGTGTTCCTGGCGTCACCGTTGGGAAGCGCGCGGGCACGTTCGATCTTGTGGAACACCTCCGCGTCCGAGTAGCCGAACTCGGGCCGCGCCTCGCCGAACAGTGGTCCCAGGAAGTTGTCGGCATCCGCATACGAGCCGTTCCAGCCCAACAGGTGCAAAGCGTGGTCACCAGGGGACTGGACCTTTTGCAGGTAGCCGTCCTCCCAGTTGATGGGAACGGGCTTGACATTGATCCCTACGGCGACCAGCTGGCGGCTGATCTCCGCGTAGACCTTCTCCGGCGTCGGGAGGTAGGCGCGCGTGGCGTTGAGGGGGTAGTAGAACTTGAGTTCTTCGCCGTTATAGCCGGCCTTCTTCAGGAGTTCCTTGGCCTTGTCCGGGTTGTAGCCCAGCGACGGAGCGTTGTTATTGAAGCCACTGAGCTTCGGGGGTACGAACTGGGAAGCTTGGGCCGTGTTGTCGATGAAGAAGCGGCGGATCAGCGTTTCCTTGTCGATGGACATCTCAATGGCCTGCCGCACCTCAAGCTTGTCCAGCGGGGCCACGGCCTGGTTGATGCCCAGGTACATCACGGAAAAGGGATCACGCTGGATGATCTGGACGCCCTTCTTAACCAGTTGGTCGAAGGTGCCGGACGTCACGAGGTCGTAGGCATCGATCTTGCCGTCCAGCAAGGCCTGCTGCCTCGTTTCGGCGCGGTCATAAGGAATGAAGTTGATCGTGGCGATCTGGCCCCTGTTGCCCCAATAGGACTCATTGCTGGTCAAGGTGACCTTCTGCTCGTCCCATGCACTGAACGTGTACGGGCCGGTGCCAACCGGGTGGGTGGCGTAGGCGGAGATCGCCTGGCCGTTCCGTGTCGTGTCCAGGACGTTGGCCTTCTGGGCTTCCAGCGCCTTGGGGGAGGAGATCGCGAAGGCGGGAAGTGTCAAAGCCTGCAGGAAACCCGTGAAAGGACGTGTCAGGTTGATCTGCACCTTGGTGGGCGCAACAACTTTGCAGTCCTTGAAGATTGAGAACACCGGCTCATCCGAGTAGGCCTTGAAGACGCCCTGGAAGGAGATTCCCGGTGCTTGCTTGCGGAGGTCCGCGGAGAAGGTGAACCAACGGTTGAAATTGGCGCAAACCGCCGTCGCGTCGAAGGGCGTGCCGTCGTGGAACGCGACCTTTTCGCGCAGCGTGAAGTCATAGCTCAGCCCGTTGTTGCTGTCCTTCCATTCCGTGGCAAGCAGCGGAGTGGTCTGCCCGGTGGAGCCGTCCACGCCGACGAGGCCTTCGAGGACCTGCCGGGTCACCCTGTAGGCCTCGGAATCGGACGTCATGGCGGGATCCAGTCCCAGCGGCATGGAAGCCGTGCCAAAGTTGAAGGTAGCGGTGGGGGCTGCCGGGGCTGAACTTCCCGTGGAAGAAGACGGCGGGGGCCCGGGAGTTCCCGTGCAGGCGGCCAATCCAAGGGCCAGGATGACGGCACCGCACTGCTTGCCCAGTCGCCGTATCTTGCTGCTTGCCACTCTTGTCCCCTCAAGCCGGTTGGAAGTGGTCCTGACCGGCTTCGGCCAGACCGCATTCCAGTGTAATTGAACGTCCTGTGAGCCACCGGTCCACGAAGAAGGCACCCCCGGCAAGTGCCGGGGGTGCCACTGTGCGCAAGGGGGGACTTGAACCCCCACGCCCGAAGGCACAGGAACCTAAATCCTGCGTGTCTGCCAATTTCACCACTCGCGCTGGGTGGCCATGACCAACCCGGGGAAGGCCATGGCGGTGTATCGGGCTACAGTCTACCCGCTACTTATCGAGCTTGAGGTCCCGGCGCAGCTTGGCAACGTGGCCGGTTGCCCGGACGTTGTACTGGGCCAGTTCCACTTTCCCCTGGGGATCGATCACCACGGTGGACCGGATGAGGCCCATGTAGGTCTTGCCGTAGTTCTTCTTCTCTCCCCAGGCTGCGTACGCGTCGGCGACAGCGTGGTCCTCGTCGGAGAGCAGTGGAAAGGTCAGTTGTTCTTCCGTGGCGAACTTGGCCAGGGCTGCGGGGGAGTCGGGTGAGATTCCGAGGACCTCGTAGCCTGCACCCTTGAGCGATGCCAGCGAGTCCCGGAAGTCGCACGCCTGTTTGGTACATCCGGGTGTGGAGGCCGCCGGATAGAAGTAGACGATTGTTTTCTTGCCTCGAAAGTCCGAGAGGCTGATCCTGCTGCCGTCTTTGTCAGTCAGTGTGAAGTCCGGGGCTGGGTCCCCGGGAATGAGTCGTTCCGCCACAATTTGCTCCTAGATAACGTTCGCGATTCCCCAGTTTAGTGTGCGGAAGCCACGGCACCGGGTGCCCGCCGCATATACTGGCGGCATGCCTGATATGGAGAGATGGCCCACGACGCGACTGCTTTCGACCGCTGCGCGGCTCGTGGAAATCTCGTGGAACGAAAAATTAAAAGCTATTGGACTGACCCATGCAGGCGTTATTGCCATGCAGGTACTCGCGGTCAAAGGCCCTATCACCCAGGCCGCCCTGGCCGAAGTAGCTCGCGTGAAGGCCCAGACCATGGGAACCACCCTGGCGCGGCTCGAACTCCACGGGCATGTGACCCGGCACCGTAGCGACTCGGACCGTCGCAGCCATGTGGTCACGTTGACCGAGGCCGGAAGGGAAGCCCTCTCGGAAGCCGTGAAGCTCGAGCAGGACGTGCTGGCCCCGGTGGCCGTGGATACTGCCAGGCTCCGTGACGAACTGCGGATCGTTGTGCGCGGACTCATTGGAGCCCCCATCAAAGAAGAACCTACTGACGACATCAACCTCTAGGCGGTTCCTGGCTTCGGCCAGGAGCGCTTTGGGCATAAAGAAAAGGCTTCGACCGTCCATGACGGTCGAAGCCTTTTCTTTTTGGTGCACCCCCCGGGACTCGAACCCGGAACCCATTGATTAAGAGTCAATTGCTCTGCCAGTTGAGCTAGAGGTGCAGCTGTTGTTTCGGTTTCTTCGAGGAATTGTTTTCCTCGTTGACCGCCGCAACGACAGACAACTCTACACTACTTTTTCGGCGGTGATGACCACTTTGTACAAACAGTGACGGACCGCACAGTCTTCCATTCCCAGGATCCAAAGTGGACAGCAAAAAGCCCCGAAGTGAAATTCACTTCGGGGCTTTTTCTTTGGTGCACCCCCCGGGACTCGAACCCGGAACCCATTGATTAAGAGTCAATTGCTCTGCCAGTTGAGCTAGAGGTGCAACTGTTGATTTCGATCGGCCTTGGGGCTTTTAGTTCCTTGGCGATCTCCGCAACGACAAGTAACTCTACACGACTTCCCCGGAACTGTGAAATCGTCCGTGGGATTGCATGGCTGGTCAGGGCTGAGGCTCCAAAACCAGCACGAAGTCAGGGTTTCTGTTGTTGCTCAGCACCCAAAGGGAGCCGTCAGGGGCCTTCGCCACATCCCTGAGCCGTCCATATTCCGCTGTGAAGAAAGCCACAGGAGTGCCTGCGGTTTCACCGTTGAGCGGGACCGCCCATAAGCGCTGTCCGCGAAGCGCACCGGTGTAGGCCACACCGTCGATGATTTCCAGGCCACTCGGTGACGCATCCGCCGTCGACGGCCACACCGCCTTGGCATCCAGGAAGCCGCTCCTCCCGGGCGCCCCGGTGACGGTGGGCCAGCCGTAGTTGCCGCCGGGGGTGACCAGGTTCAGTTCGTCGTCCACGTCAGGGCCGAACTCGCTGGCCCAGAGCCGTCCGTCAGCGTCCCAGGCGAGTCCTTGGACGTTCCGGTGCCCGTAGCTGTACACGGGGTTGTCGCCGAACGGGTTGCCCGGGGCCGGGTTGCCATCGGGGGTCAGCCGCAGGATCTTGCCGCCCAGGGCCTTGATGTCCTGCGGTTGGTCCCGGCGCTGCGAGTCTCCCGTGCCAACGTAGAGGAATCCGTCGGGGCCGAAACGGATCCGGCCCCCGTTGTGCGTGGAGGCCTTGGGAATTCCGGAGAAGACAACGTCCGGTTCGCCGAGCATGAGGCGGCCGCCGGCGTCGCGGGCCATTTTCATCCGGGCGATGCGGTTATCCGCTGCCGAAGTGAAGTAGGCGTACAGCCACCGGTCGGAGGCGAAGTCCGGGGACACGGCAAGTCCCAGCAAACCGCCTTCTCCGCCGGGTTCGACGCCGGGGACCTCGCCGATGGTTGTGGCCCGGCCGTCGCGGATTTCCTTGAGGAGGGTCGTATCGCGTTCGGATATGACGGCTGCACCGTCCGGGAGGAACACCACCGACCACGGAAGCTGCAGCCCGACGTCGAGCCTTTCCTTGAGCTGCGGGCTGGCAGGCGTAGCTTCCGACGACGAGGAGTCCGACGTTCCACTGCCCGTCGACGCCGTACCGCCTTGTTGTTGCGTACCACCGGGTGTCGCGGCAGTTCCGGGAGACGATGGACTGCCCGTGCAGGCGGCCAGGACCGGCATCAGGGAGCAAGCCACAGCCAGCGCACGCACCTTCAGGGAGAGGCGTGGGGCAGGCGTCGCCTTGGTCCGGTTCATCTCGGGTGCCGGGCAGGGTTCATGGTCCGCCGTCCGGCTAGTGCCGGTTGCGCCGCGGCGCGCGGAACCCGGCCGCTTCGGCGTGGGCCGCCGATTCGAACCAGACGTCGGCAGGAGCTTCGGCGTAGCTGGCGGCATCTTCGTCGTGGTAAGTCATGGTGGTGGCATCGCCCTTGACGGGGTACCCCTCCGGGCCGGTTCCATCCGCGGCCGCGCCCGCCGAGCCGGCGCCGTAGGGATGGTCTGCGGCCAGGTGTCCTGATGGGGAAGAAGGCGGTTGGTCGGACTCTTCCGCAGCCGCCGTTTCCGCCCCGGGAAGGGTGGGGGAGTGGGGATCGGTGTATTCGTGGTGGTGGACCGGAGTCCCGGCCGCGTCGGTCCAGGAGGACTCCCATTCGGCCTTGTCTGCTGCATCCTTGCCGGCTGCATCCTCGCCGGCTGGGTCCTTGCCCGTGGCATCATCGGCGCGTGCGACGTCGTCCGCGGTAGGTCCTGACTGCCAATCGTCGACGTCTCCGGCGTCCGCTGTTTCCACCGTGGCATGGGTGTCCACCACCGGTTCGTCCACTACAGGCTCATCGAGCACCGGAGTTTCCACCACAGGTTCGTTCGGCACGGTCTGACCGGTTTCCGGCGTGGAATCGACCGTGGCAGCCCCGGAGGGCCCGGCTGGGACTGCATCCGTCCCCGTCCCGGGAGCTGCTGTAGACGCCGAATCCGGTTCTTCCTCCGCGACGGGTTCGGTGGGTCCACTGCCCTCGGCGGCAGCCTTCCCAAGATTGGTGACGCCCGCAATGCCTGCGACGCCGGAGACAGCGGCTGCGGTGTCAGGGATGGAGGAAACATTGCTGGGTTCCATCGCGGCCGGCGGGGTTGTCCCGGGCTGCCCCGGGGTTCCGGTTCCGGAGCCGTTCGCGGCAGGCGCCGAATTCCTTGCGTTGTTCCGGCTTGTAAGCCACCAAACAATGGCGACAACCAGCACAATGACAATGACCCAAATCAACCAATCCATGGTGATGCCCTTCTGCTTCCGGGGTTTGCAGCGTTCCAGTGAGTCGTGATTCCGACGTTACGTGGCTGCCTATTGACTGTCCAGCACTTCGGGTGTCAGGGGGATTACCGGAAATATTCCTCTTTTTGCGTTTTTCCTGGCTTGGGCCGGTTCCCGGGAGGGCGTGGACACATAGACTTTGGGGCATGAGTGAGACCAGCCAGATTGCAGATACCGCGCCGGACATCAAACCCCGCAGCCGGGTTG
Organism: Paenarthrobacter sp. NPDC090522; assembly: GCF_044769225.1. Classification (NCBI taxonomy): domain Bacteria; kingdom Bacillati; phylum Actinomycetota; class Actinomycetes; order Micrococcales; family Micrococcaceae; genus Paenarthrobacter; species Paenarthrobacter sp. NPDC090522. The sequence continues at coordinate 89,207 of NZ_JBIVXL010000002.1, read as the reverse complement.
TTACTGACGGCATTCACGCCGCTCCCGCACGCGGAATGTTCCGCGCCGTGGGCATGGGCGACGACGATTTCGAAAAGCCCCAAATCGGCGTCGCCAGTTCCTGGAACGAAATCACCCCTTGCAACCTCTCCCTGAACCGGCTTGCCCAGGGCGCCAAGGAAGGCGTCCACGCCGGTGGCGGGTTCCCCATGCAATTCGGCACCATCTCCGTCTCGGATGGTATTTCCATGGGACACGAGGGCATGCACTTTTCCCTCGTGTCCCGTGAAGTCATTGCCGATTCTGTGGAAACCGTCATGCAGGCCGAACGGATTGACGGTTCGGTGCTCCTTGCAGGCTGTGACAAGTCGCTGCCAGGCATGCTGATGGCCGCGGCCCGCCTGGACCTTGCCAGCGTCTTCCTTTACGCAGGTTCGATCATGCCCGGCTGGGTCAAGTTGGAGGACGGTTCCGAGAAGGAAGTCACCCTTATTGATGCCTTCGAAGCCGTGGGAGCCTGTGCAGCGGGAAAGATGAGCCGCGAGGACCTCACCCGCATCGAGAAAGCCATTTGTCCCGGGGAGGGGGCGTGTGGCGGCATGTATACGGCCAACACCATGGCGTGCATCGGTGAGGCCCTTGGCATGTCACTCCCCGGGTCCGCGGCGCCTCCTTCGGCAGACCGCCGTCGTGACGAGTTCGCGCGCAAGTCCGGCGAGGCCGTGGTCAACCTGCTCCGCCGTGGCATCACCGCGCGCGACATCATGACCAAGGAAGCTTTCGAGAACGCCATCGCCGTGACCATGGCCTTCGGCGGCTCTACCAACGCCGTCCTTCACCTGTTGGCCATCGCCCGTGAAGCCAACGTGGAGTTGACCCTGGCCGACTTCAACAGGATCGGGGACAAGATCCCGCACCTGGGCGACCTCAAGCCCTTCGGCCGGTACGTCATGACCGATGTGGACAGGATTGGCGGCGTGCCGGTCATCATGAAGGCACTGCTCGACGCCGGCTTGCTGCACGGCGACTGCCTCACCGTGACGGGCAAGATCCTCGCAGAGAACCTTGCGTCCATCAATCCGCCGGACCTCGACGGCAAGATCATCCGTGCCCTGGACAACCCCATCCACAAGACCGGCGGCATCACCATCCTCCACGGTTCCATGGCTCCCGAGGGTGCGGTGGTGAAGACTGCAGGCTTCGATGCGGATGTCTTCGAAGGGACCGCCCGCGTCTTCGAACGTGAGCAAGGCGCCCTGGATGCTTTGGACAACGGGGAGATCCACAAGGGTGACGTGGTGGTGATCCGCTATGAGGGACCCAAGGGTGGTCCGGGCATGCGCGAGATGCTCGCGATCACCGGAGCGATCAAGGGTGCAGGCCTGGGCAAGGATGTTCTGCTCCTCACCGACGGCCGCTTCTCCGGTGGTACAACCGGCTTGTGCATCGGACACGTCGCGCCGGAAGCGGTGGACGGCGGTCCCATTGCCTTCGTGAAGGACGGCGACCGCATCCGCGTGGACATCGCCGCCAGGTCCTTCGACCTCTTGGTGGACGAGGCCGAGCTTGAGGCCCGCAAGGTGGGCTGGGAGCCGCTGCCGGCGAAGTTCACCAAGGGCGTCCTCGCCAAGTACGCCAAGCTGGTGCACAGCGCCTCCACTGGCGCCTACTGCGGCTAGCGGCAAGCCCGGACTCCGCCCGTCCAGCCGTGGCGGAGTCCGGCACTTGGACACCGTTGTCCAAATAGTGGGATACGATGGTGCTCGATTGACACGTATCTCACTTAGAGGGAACACTGAACGCATGATCTCATTCGTTACCGTCGGCGTCGTCGTCCTTACCAAGCGCGTGGCTTAGCCCGACTGGTAACGAACTGTCACGCGCAAACCCCTCGAAGAGCCGGAAGGCTGAGGGGTTTTTTTATTCCCAAAGACCCATCAAAGATCCACTAAGGAAGAGTCCGATGAGCAAAGGATCGCCGATCAGCCCCTCGCTGATGGCTGCAAAGTCCACTGGAGCCCCCAAAGCTCCGGAAAAGGTCGACCGTACGGCTGACACCGTCGTCGACGCTGCTGCACCTCTCTCTCCTGTACTTGGGCCGAACAACGTTGTACCCCCAACGGTGATGACCGGCTCGCAAGCAATTGTCCGTTCGCTCGAAGAACTCGGCGTGGACGATATTTTCGGTTTGCCCGGTGGCGCGATCCTGCCCACCTACGACCCCTTGATGGCCTCCAGGATGAATCACATCCTGGTCCGTCACGAACAGGGAGCCGGCCACGCCGCGCAAGGCTACGCCATGGTTACCGGACGGGTTGGTGTTTGCATCGCCACCTCGGGCCCCGGTGCCACCAACCTCGTCACCGCCATCATGGATGCCCACATGGACTCCGTGCCGATGGTGGCCATCACCGGCCAGGTGGCCAGTGGTGTCATTGGCACCGATGCCTTCCAGGAAGCCGACATTGTGGGCATCACCATGCCCATCACCAAGCATTCGTTCCTGGTGACGGACCCCAACGACATCCCCCACGTCATGGCTGAGGCATTCCACCTCGCCTCAACTGGCCGTCCGGGTCCAGTGCTGGTGGACATCGCCAAGGACGCCCAGGTTGGCCAGATGACCTTCTCCTGGCCGCCGAAGATCGACCTGCCCGGCTACCGCCCCGTGGTGCGCGGCCACAACAAGCAGGTGCGTGAAGCGGCCAAGCTGATTGCTGCCTCCAGCAAGCCTGTCCTTTACGTGGGCGGCGGCGTGGTCAAGGGCCATGCTTCGGCCGAACTCATGGAGCTCGCGCTGGCCACCGGTGCCCCTGTGGTCACTACCCTGATGGCCCGGGGCGCCTTCCCGGACTCGCATCCGCAGCACGTGGGCATGCCCGGCATGCACGGTTCCGTTTCCGCTGTCACTGCGCTGCAGCAGGCAGACCTCCTGATTACCCTGGGGGCACGCTTCGATGACCGCGTGACGGGCGTGCTGAAGACGTTCGCTCCCTTCGCCAAGGTGATCCACGCTGACATCGACCCCGCCGAAATCTCCAAGAACCGCACCGCGGATGTCCCGATCGTTGGCTCGGTCAAGGAAATCATTCCGGAACTGACCGAGGCCGTGAAGGCCCAGTTCGAGCAGGGCGGCACCCCGGACCTGGACTCGTGGTGGGCGTTCCTGAACAACCTGCGTGAAACGTACCCCTTGGGCTGGACCGAGCCCGAAGACGGCCTGAGCGCACCCCAGCGGGTGCTCAAGCGCATCGGCGAACTCACCGGACCTGAGGGCATCTACGTTGCCGGCGTGGGGCAGCACCAGATGTGGGCAGCCCAGTTCATCAACTACGAACGCCCGCATGCCTGGCTGAACTCCGGCGGCGCAGGAACCATGGGATACTCGGTTCCGGCAGCCATGGGTGCCAAGGTGGGCGAGCCGGACCGTGTGGTCTGGGCCATCGACGGCGACGGCTGCTTCCAGATGACCAACCAGGAATTGGCCACGTGCGCCATCAACAACATTCCCATCAAGGTTGCCATCATCAACAACTCTTCGCTGGGCATGGTCCGCCAATGGCAGACACTGTTCTACGAAGGCCGCTACTCCAACACGGACCTGAACACCGGCCACGACACCATCCGCATCCCGGACTTCGTCAAGCTGGCAGACGCCTACGGCTGCGCCGCACTTCGATGCGAGCGTGACGAGGACATCGACGCCACCATCCAGAAGGCCCTCGAAATCAACGACCGCCCCGTGGTCATCGACTTCGTGGTGAGCCCCAACTCGATGGTGTGGCCCATGGTGCCCGCCGGCGTCAGCAATGACCAGATCCAGGTTGCCCGCAACATGACCCCGGAATGGGAAGAGGAGGACTAGGCATGACCCGCCACACACTGTCCGTTCTGGTAGAAGACAAGCCCGGCGTTTTGACCCGCGTGGCCAGCCTCTTCGCCCGGCGTGCATTCAACATCAACTCCCTGGCTGTGGGACCCACCGAGGTACCCGGCATGTCCCGCATGACGGTTGTCGTCGACGCCGACGGCGACCTGATCGAGCAGGTCACCAAGCAGCTCAACAAGTTGGTCAACGTGATCAAGATTGTTGAACTGACTTCCGAATCTTCCGTACAGCGCGACCACATCCTGGTCAAGGTACGTGCGGATGCCGCGACACGTCTGCAGGTTACCCAGGCTGCAGACCTGTTCCGCGCCGCTGTTGTCGACGTGTCCACAGACTCGTTGGTGATTGAGGCAACCGGTACCCCGGAGAAGCTCGCAGCGCTGCTTTCAGTGCTGGAGCCGTTCGGCATCCGTGAAATTGTGCAGTCCGGCACCTTGGCCGTTGGACGGGGATCCCGCTCCATGAGTGACAGGGCGCTCCGCTCCGCGTGAGCAGTGCCCCGTACCGCAGCACCACATCAATATCGAGAAATCCACTCAAGAGGAGTTACGCAAGTGACTGAAATGTTCTACGACGACGACGCAGACCTGTCGATCATCCAGGGTCGCAAAGTTGCCATTGTCGGCTACGGCTCCCAGGGCCACGCCCACGCGCTGAACCTGCGCGATTCCGGCGTCGAGGTTGTCATCGCGCTGAAGGACGGCTCGAAGTCGACCGCCAAGGCACAGGACGCCGGCTTTACCGTCAAGAACGTCGCCGACGCCGCCGAATGGGCCGACGTCATCATGATCCTCGCGCCGGACCAGCACCAGCGTTCGATCTTCAACGACTCCATCAAGGACAAGCTGACCGAAGGCAAGGCACTCGCCTTCGCCCACGGCTTCAACATCCGCTTCGGCTACATCGAGGCTCCGGCCGGCGTTGACGTCATCCTGATCGCTCCGAAGGCTCCGGGCCACACGGTCCGCCGCGAATTCGAAGCCGGCCGTGGCATCCCGGACATCATCGCCGTGGAACAGGACGCTTCCGGTTCCGCCTGGGACCTGGCCAAGTCCTACGCCAAGGCCATCGGCGGCACCCGCGCCGGTGTCATCAAGACCACCTTCACCGAAGAGACCGAAACGGACCTCTTCGGCGAGCAGTCCGTCCTGTGCGGTGGCGTTTCCCAGCTCATCCAGTACGGCTTCGAAACCCTCACCGACGCCGGCTACCAGCCGCAGATCGCCTACTTCGAGGTACTCCACGAGCTCAAGCTCATCGTGGACCTCATGTGGGAGGGCGGCATCGCCAAGCAGCGCTGGAGCGTCTCCGACACCGCCGAGTACGGTGACTACGTTTCCGGCCCGCGCGTCATCACCCCCGAGGTGAAGGAAAACATGAAGGCTGTCCTGGCTGACATCCAGTCCGGTGCCTTCGCCAAGCGCTTCATCGACGACCAGGACAACGGCGCCGCAGAGTTCAAGGCACTGCGTGCCAAGGCAGAGCAGCACCCGATCGAGGAAGTTGGCCGCGAGCTCCGCTCGCTCTTCTCCTGGCAGCAGCAGGACGAGGACTACGTCGAAGGCTCGGCTGCACGCTGATTCTTCCCCCGCAATGCCCGTCCGGCTTCTACATACCGGGCGGGCATTGCCCGTTCTACCCGCCCTCCGGCTCCCAACGGTGGGCTGTGAACTTCTTCACAACCGGCCCGGCCTGCCCGTAACATCCCCAACCGGGCACCGGCTTAGCGGCCCTGATTCGATATTCTGGGCAGGTCCCGGCGTCGTGCCCGGGCCACGCATCCGCTCCTTGTCCAGTACTGTTCCCAAGTTGTCCAAAGTAAGGTGCCACCCCGTGTCAGCCACCAAACCCGTCGTCCTCCTCGCCGAGGAACTTTCGCCCGCCACAGTCGAGGCATTGGGCCCGGATTTCGAGATCCGCCAGACCGACGGCGCCGACCGCTCCCAGTTGCTGTCCGCCATTGCCGACGTCGACGCCATCCTGGTCCGTTCGGCCACCCAGGTTGATGCCGAAGCGATCGCCGCCGCGAAGAACCTCAAGGTCATCGCACGTGCCGGCGTGGGGCTGGACAACGTGGACATCAAGTCCGCCACCCAGGCCGGTGTCATGGTGGTCAACGCTCCCACGTCCAACATCGTTTCCGCCGCTGAACTGACGGTGGGCCACATCCTGAGCCTGGCCCGCCACATCCCGCAGGCAAGCTCCGCCCTGAAGAACGGCGAATGGAAGCGTTCCAAGTACACGGGCATCGAACTGTTCGAGAAGAAGATCGGCATCATTGGCCTGGGCCGCATCGGTGCCCTCGTGGCTGCCCGCCTTCAGGGCTTCGACACCGAGATCCTCGCCTACGACCCCTACATCACGGCTGCCCGTGCGGCGCAGTTGGGCGTCAAGCTGGTCACCCTGGACGAGCTCCTGACCAACGCGGACTTCATCACCATCCACATGCCCAAGACGCCTGAGACGGTAGGCATGCTGGGCGCTGACGCCTTCCGCAAGATGAAGGAATCCGCGTATGTGATCAACGTGGCACGTGGTGGCCTGGTTGACGAGGAAGCCCTCTACACCGCCTTGAAGGAAGGCCAGATTGCCGGCGCCGGTGTGGACGTCTTCGTCAAGGAGCCCAGTACGGACCTGCCCTTCTTCGAACTCGACAACGTCGTGGTGACCCCGCACCTTGGTGCCTCCACGGACGAAGCCCAGGAGAAGGCCGGCGTCTCGGTGGCCAAGTCGGTCCGCCTCGCCCTGGCCGGTGAACTGGTGCCGGACGCCGTCAACGTGGCCGGCGGCGTCATTGCCAGCGACATCCGACCGGGCATCCCGCTGATCGAAAAGCTCGGCCGGATCTTCACCGCCCTGACACACGCATCCCTGACCCAGATCGACGTCGAGGTTGCCGGTGAAATCGCCGCCCTGGACGTCAAGGTCCTGGAACTGGCTGCCCTCAAGGGTGTGTTCGCCGATGTTGTCACCGAGCAGGTTTCCTACGTCAACGCCCCCGTCATCGCCGAGCAGCGCGGCATCAACACCCGCCTGATCACCACGCCGGACGCCGAAGACTACCGCAACGTCCTGACCATCCGTGGCGCCCTCAGCGACGGTTCCCAGATCTCCGTGGCCGGTACCCTGACCGGGCCCAAGCAGGTGGAGAAGCTGGTAGGCGTCAACGGGTACGACGTCGAAATCCCCATCAGCGAGCACCTGGTGGTTGTTGCCTACGCTGACCGCCCGGGCGTCATCGGCACCATAGGCCACATCCTCGGCATGAACAACATCAACATCGGCGGCATGCAGGTTGCCCGCCAGACCGAAGGTGGCCAGGTCCTGGCGCTCCTGACCATCGACAGCTCGGTCCCGCAGCAGGTGCTGGAGGCCATCAAGGCAGGCATCGGAGCGGACATGGTCCGCGAAGTGGACCTGGAGGACTAGGGGTCATCCTCAAAGCTGATTTTGGCGTGGTGGAGACACACTTCTGACACGCTTGCGTGGCCGGTCTGCTTACAATGGCTGGGTCCGGGATTCGGACCCGGCAGCAGGCCGGCCACTACTTTTTGCACATACAGCCCGGGATTCCTTTGTGTTTTCGAGGGGTCAGGGTCCATGTGTGCGCGCCCGCAATCAAGGTCTCAGGGAGCCCAATGAACGCCGTCCAAAGGTTCATCAGAAGCCGTGTGCTGCTGCTGACCGCGGCCATTTTGATCGTCGCGATGTGCTTGTCCGTCCTCGTCCAGAGCCAGTCGCAGGCGGCCCTGAACCGGACCGTGGACGAGAACTCGCGCGGTCTGTACGACATCCTGGTCCAGGCGAAGCCTGACCAGGCCAAGGACGGCGAGGGTGGTGCGCTGATCCAGCCGGAAATCGCCAACGGCCAGGGCGGTATCAGCTTCGACCAGCTGGACAAGATCCGTGCCATGGGCCAAACGTCCGTGGCTGCCCCGATCAGCCTGGTGTCCCGTGTGTCGCAGAACCTTGAAGCGCCGCGCCTGAATGCCATGGACTACCTCGGCTACAACGCCGGGCTCGCCGGAGCCGTGACGGCAGGCGATCCGTCCGCCATGGATTCCAGCAAATGGCCTGCCGCTGAGTCGGTGTTGTCGGACACCCCCAAGAAGTACCGCTTGACGGCCACGGCCACGAGCTCCGACGGCGTCAACCAACAGACGTTGTTCAAGACCAGCGCCGAGGGCACCCTGGGCAAGGGCCGCCTGGTGCAGGAACAGGCCGCAGGCGGCTCCAACGTCCGGATCTCCGGACCCGACGGCGAAACAGGCATCAAGTTCCCGGCCCCGGCCCTTGGTTCGGAGCACAACCTCTTCAACCTCTCCGTGGCCCTCCCGTTGGCACCTGAGGTGACCGAGTCCGTCGTCGCGGTTGACCCCGCTTCGGAGCGGGCCCTCCTGGGCTCCGCGGGCGATTTCCTGGCGCCGCTGGAGAAGGCTCCGCCGGCGGATGCCCGCAACGCCGGGGCGATCGGCCGGCACTTCGAAAGCCTGTTCACCACGGGCCTGAGCATGCAGCAGCTGGAGGAAGGCCCTGACTTCCTCGGCGTGAAGCTCAAGTACTGGGCTCCGCTCATGACGCAGTACCAGCAGGCAAAGCGCGACGGTCTCCTGACGGACGATTCCCAGGCCATCCCGCTGATTGTCCGCTCCGGTACGTCCCTGGACCTGCAGTACTCGGTCAAGATCGAGGAAATCGATTCGTCCGGCAAGGTAGTCAAGGACGTCGGTACGGTTTCCCGCTCCCTGGACAAGGACTACCTGCCGTTCGTTTCCAAGGCACCCTTCGCCCTGGAATGGCCCGGCTCCACCGACCACAGCCAGCTGCTGGGCAGCACGGCCTCCTTCGGCCAGGGCCTTTACGATCCGGCTACCTGGAGTACGGCTTTCGCCGCCGCGCCGAAGTACAAGGACGGCGACCAGGCCGCCAACGGTGCCTCGGACAAGTCAGCGACGCCGGGGGACTGGGTCACGGTCAACCGCCTGCCCGAGAAGTCGTCGTTCGGGGCCGCCGTGGACCAGACCCAGCGCAAGCCCGTTGACGAACGCTCCTACCGGGAAGACCTCGCCACGGGCAAGAAGCCGGCTACCCCGATGCCCATGGTGTACGGAACCTTCAACCCCGCGGACGTCCAGGCAGCGGCGGGCGATGTCAACAAGCTTCCGCTCGGCGGCTACGATCCCGCGCCCATGACCCTGAGCAAGGATGCCCAGGGCAAGGATGTGGACAGCACGCAGCTGAAGCCTTCCCTGAGCGCCACGGGCCTGGTGAGCCAGTCCGCCGGTGCCATCACGGACTACTACGGCCTGGCCGCAGCCCGCGGCTACGACTCCAACGCCAACGTCATCGACGCCATCCGCGTCCGTGCCAATGCAACGGGCAACTGGAAGCAGGCGCAGCCGGAGGTTGAGAAGCTCGCTGCCCAGATCCGTGAGCTCGGACTCGAAGCCACCGTGGTTGCAGGCTCGGCGCGTGAAGACGCCAACATCTTCGTCCCCGGCTACAGCAAGGACGACTCCGGCAAGGAATCGGCGCTGGGCACCGTCCAGCAGTCGTGGGTCCGCCAGGATGCAGCAGACGCCGTGTCCGGCTCCCTGACGGGTACCAACGTCACCCTCCTCTTCCTGACTCTGCTCGGCGCCACGCTTCTCACGGGCGCATCGACGGTCAGCTACATCCGGCAGCGCCGGAGCGAAGCCGGCATCCTCCGGGCCATGGGCTGGACGCAGAAACGCATCCGGTCCTGGGTCCTTGAGGAATTCGCCGTGGGCGCGGCTGCCTTGGCTGCGGCCGGCATCATCCTGAGCCTGCTCAGCTGGAACCTCGCCACCGTCATCGTCTCGATCACCATGTTGATCATCTATGCGGGCGCTGCGTTCCTCGCCGCCCAGCAACTGCGCCACCGCGTTGTAGTGGACCAGGAACCCCAGCACGACGAACGCCTCGTCACCGTGGATTCGCCGCTGACGTTCGCCAACAGGCAGCTGACCACCAACCGGTTCAACTCGATCTCGCTGGCCGTGGCCGTGGGCGTCTTCGGTGCCGCCGTGGGTGCGCTGATCGCCTTGCTGATCGATATTCCCCGCGCCGCCGGCGCCAGCGCACTCAGCGGCCTGGCGGCAGCGAGCGTGGCCCTGCCCAGTGTGATCCTGGCCGTGTTCGGTGTGCTCGTGGGCCTGCTGCTGACCTTGGTCACCGGCCGGTTCGAGCTCCACGCCAAGCGTGAGTACCTCGGTACCCTGCGTGCCATGGGCTGGAACCCGGACATGCTGGGCCAGGTCCGCTTCTTCGAAAACGCCCTCGTGGGCACCGTGGCCCTTCCCCTTGGCGTCCTTGGCGCCCTGGGACTGGGTCTGCTCCTTGCTCCCTACGCGGCTCTGTGGGCCGGGCTGGCCGGTCTGCTGGCCGTAATTTGCTGGATTCCGATTGCAACGAAAGTAGTCAAATGACTGAGACTCCCAACCCCGAGCTGACGGCGACCCCGGAATCCACGGACGAGTCGCTGCAGACCCGCGCCAACACGATCGTGAAGGCCGCCGACCACGCCACTCCACTGGAGCTGAGCCGTGTCACCATCCACTACGGTGGCGACAAGGGCGGGGCCGAGGAAGTGGATGTCGTCGATGACTTCAACCTCACGCTGCACGCCGGTGAGATGCACTGCATCGCCGGCCGAAGCGGCTCCGGCAAGACCAGCATCCTGACCGTGAGCGCCGGACTGACGCTCCCGACGTCGGGCAAGGTCTTTTGGGAAGGCACGTCCCTGGAAGCGATGGGCGACGACGAAATCGCCGACCGCCGTCGGGCACTCATCGGCTATGTGGACCAGGGCGGTGCCCTGATCGACGGCATGAGCGCGCTGGAGAACGTCCTGCTGCCCGCCGTTCCGGACGGCGAAGTAGAGCAGCGCACCGAGATGGCCAAGGACCTCCTGGACCTGGTGGGCCTGGGTCGCCGCATGCGCCACCGCCCGGCCCAGCTCTCCGGCGGTGAGCGCCAGCGCGTGGCCATTGCCCGTGCGCTGATCCTCGGCACCCGCGTCCTGGTGGTGGACGAGCCCACGGCAAGCCTGGACCGCGCCGCCGCCAACCGCATCATCGGTATCCTCAAGGACACCACCAGCGACGGCATCGCGGTACTCGTGGCGTCACACGACCATGAACTGGTCCGGCTCAGCGATACGCTGACCGAGCTTAACTAGCTTCTCAACACCGAAAATAAAGGTAACTTCTTAGAGTGACGTCTGCAGAGAAATCCCCGTTCTACATCACCACGGCCATCAGCTACCCCAACGGCGTGCCGCACATCGGACATGCCTACGAGGTCATCGCCACTGATGCCATGGCGCGCTTCAAGCGCCTCGACGGCCATGAGGTGTTCTTCATGACCGGCACCGATGAGCACGGGCTCAAGATGCAGCAATCCGCCGAGAAGGAAGGCCTCACCGCCAAGGAACTGGCCGACCGGAACTCCGCTGCCTTCAAGCAGATGAGCAAGGACCTGGGCATCTCCCACGACCGCTTCATCCGGACCACGGACCCGGACCACTATGAGGCGTCGCAGGCCATCTGGAAGAAGATGGAAGCCAACGGCGATATCTACCTCTCCAAGTACGAGGGCTGGTACTCCGTCCGCGACGAAGCGTATTACGTCGAGGACGACACCGTCGTGAAGGAAGACGGCCTGCGCTACTCCAAGGAAACCGACACCCTGGTGACGTGGACGGCGGAGGAGAGCTACTTCTTCCGGCTGTCCGCCTACCAGGAAAAGCTTCTGGCGTTGTACGAGGAACAGCCCGAGTTCGGGGCACCGCAGTCGCGATTCAATGAGGTCATCAGCTTCGTCAAGCGTGGTCTTGAGGACTTGTCCATCAGCCGCACCACGTTCGACTGGGGCGTTCCGGTTCCGGGCGACGAGAAGCATGTCATGTATGTCTGGGTGGATGCACTCACCAACTACCTGACCGGTGCAGGCTACCCGGACGTGGACTCCGAATCCTTCAAGAAGTTCTGGCCGGCGGATGTCCACGTGATCGGCAAGGACATCTCCCGTTTCCATGCCATCTACTGGCCCGCGTTCCTCATGAGTGCCGGGCTTGAGTTGCCCAAGCGCGTCATGATCCACGGCTTCCTGACCAACAATGGCGTCAAGATGTCCAAGTCGCTTGGCAACGTGGTGGCACCGCAGGACTTCGTGACGCAATACGGGCTGGACCAGTGCCGTTTCTTCTTCCTTCGCGAAGTCCCGTTCGGCGCCGATGGCAGCTACAACCATGAGGCAATCGTGGGCCGCATGAACTCGGACCTCGCCAACAACTTCGGCAACCTGGCCCAGCGTTCGCTGTCCATGGTGGCCAAGAACTGCGAAGGCAAGGTCCCTGTTCCCGGCGAATTCACGGCCGAGGACCAGGCACTCCTTGCCAAGGCGGGCGCGCTGCTCGAAACTGCCCGTGGCGCCTTCGAGAAGCAGGAATTCAGCCGTGCACTCGAGGCAATCTGGACGGTGCTGGGCGATACCAACGCCTACTTTGCCGAGCAGGCGCCGTGGGTGCTGCGTAAGACGGACCTGGAGCGCATGAACACGGTCCTGTACGTCACCTTGGAAGTTGTCCGGATCGTGGCGATCCTCGCCCAACCGGTCATGCCGTCGTCGTCCGCCAAGCTTCTTGGGGTACTTGGCCAGCCGGAAGGCGAGGCGCGCCAGTTCGCTGCCATCGCCACGCCGATCGTTGCCGGCACGGAGCTTCCGGCTCCCGCCCCGGTCTTCCCGCGCTACGAGGAACCCGCCGAGGCCTGACGGACCCTCTCTCACCAAACCGCCCAAAAACGCCAACGCTCTCTCACTTCCAGCCGGTCCGGCCGGCGGAAGTGAGAGAGCGTTTGGCTTTAAGGGTTGTTGGGTGAGAGAGCGTCAGGCGGTGGCGAGGCCCTCAACCGGCGACAACCGCGCAGCGCGGCGGGCAGGAACCACCGAGGCCAACAGGCCTGCGATGACTGCCACTCCGAACACTGCCGCGAGTTGGAGCCACGGCACCGTCGGAACCACGTCCGCCATGCCGCCAAGGGTGGCTTGTGCCCCCAGCCAGCCATACACACAGCCCAAGCCGGCGCCGAGGACAGCTGCCACGCCGGCCACAAGGACTGCTTCGATGGCGAGCATTCCACGGAGCTGCCCCTTGGTCAGGCCGAGCGCCCGGAGCAGCGAATTCTCGCGGGTTCGTTCCAGGACGGAGAGGGACAGGGTGTTGGCCACGCCGATCAAGGCAATCACTACCGCGATGCCGAGCAGCCCCGTGACCACCAGCAGCAGGACATCGATGATGCTGTTGAACGTAGCCCGCTCGATCGCCGCGCCGCTGACCGTCCGCTCAGGGACTCCCAAGGCAGCCGCGATTTCCTTTTGCAGGGCCTGCACGCGATCACCGGACACGGCATCGTCCACCTTCACCCAGACCATGCCGGGTGTGTCCGGCAACGATCCGGAAGTGATGCTGCCGCTTGCCACGAAGGCCGGGACATGGCGGGTCTTCAGCACCTTGGCGTCGAGCGTTACCGGACCGGCCGCCGTCGTGATGTTCGCCGGGCCTTCGCGCGAATCCTCAGGCAGGTACACCGTCCCAGGAGCAGGACGCAGCTTGTCGTCCCGAAGCACGGCGGAAGCATCCGCGCCGCTGATGGCGTAGAGGGTGGTGCCGCCGTCGGGCGTAGATGCGTCGGCGAGCTGGCCCACCGCCGGGAGGAGGACGGCTGCGCGCACCCCCTCCAGGGACGCGATCCGCTTGACTGCCTGCACGGGGTCGATGTTACCGGGGCCCGACACAGCAGTTGGAGCGGCCAGGTCCACGGGATAGGTTTTCGCCAACGTGCTGTTGAAGGCCTGACGTGACGTGGCGGCGCCGGTCATCATGAGGGAAACCAAGGTGACGCCAATCAGCAGGGCAGCGGCGGTCGCCGATGTCCGGGCCGGGTTGCGCGTTGCGTTGACCGCGGCGAGCTTGCCGGGGACTCCCGCCGGGGCAGCCAAACGGCCTGCCCAAGCCACAACCGTCGGGATGAAGAGCGTGGCACAGAGCAGGATGCCCACGAAGGACACGGCGCCACCCAGCAGTGCCACCGGGAGGGAGACCTTCACGCTGCCGAAGACCAGCACGGCAGCCCCTCCGAGCACAGCCACCACACCAAGGACAAGGCGTACCTTGCCGCGCCGGTTGCGGACGGTGGCGTCGTCTGCGGGGCGAAGGGCGGCAAGAGGCGCGACGGCGGTTGCCGCCTTCGCGGGCACCAGCGCGGCCATGACTGTCAGCAGGGTTCCGGCCAGCAGCCCCGCAATGACGGCCGACGGCGGGACGGCCAACGTGGCGAAGGACTGCTCAGGTTGCGTCCTGGCCCAAGCGACCAGCCCGGACATCAAACCGACGGCCGCAGCCACGCCCAGAACCGAGAAGGCAAAACCGACCACCAGCGCCTCCACCATGACGGAGCCCCGGATTTGTGCGCGTCCGGCACCGAGGCATCGCAGCAACGCCAACTCCCGGGTGCGCTGAGCCACCAGCACCGAGAAAGTATTCGCCACCACCAAGGTGGACACCAAAATCGCGACCCCCGCGAAGGCCAGCAGGACAATGGTCAGCTGGTCCTGGCCCGCGCTGAGCATCGCCACCGTGGCCGTGACCTTTTCCTGGGCGGTCTGTAACACCGGCCCATCAGCACCGGCGGCCTCCATGCGGTGCGTGATGTAGTCCTTCGCCGCGGACACATCTTCGCCCGGTTTGAGGGTGAACTGCAGGCCGCTGAAACCGGCGCCACTGTCCTGGACGGCGTTCAGCACCGAAGGCCCGGCAATCAGTTGTGCCGCGGAAGCGGAGAAGGGATCGTTCGTGGACTGCACCAGGCCAGTAACGGTCACCTTGGCGTTCTTGACTGGACCACTGCCATGCAGTTCCAAGGTGCTGCCCGGGGCGAGGCCCAGGTGCTGGGCGGTCTTGACATCAATCACTACGTCGAAGGGCTTGGACGGCATGGATCCGGACGAAATCACGGCCCCCTCCAGGGAAGTCGGTGCCGCATTTCGAAGCCGCCCGAACTGTTCCCCGCCACCGGCCTCGAACGTCACGTAGCTTGATCGCTCCGCGTAACTGTCCTGCACTGCGGGGGAGGAAGCCGCAGCCTCCACGGCCGCCTGGCTGAACGGCTCACCGTTCTTGGACGTAGCCACCAGGTCTGCGTGGCGGTAAGCCTCGCCGATGCTGGCCCCGAGCGATGCGTTGGTGCTCGCGCCCACCATGAGCGTGGCGGCCAGGAACATGACGGACAGCATCACGGCCAGGCCAATGGCCACGAACCTGCGGTAATGAGTCGTCAATTGGGATATGGCAACGCGCAGCATGCCTACGCCCCCAGCTTTCCAAGGGCGGTCAGCACCGAGTCCGGGGTGGGCTGGTGGATTTCGCCCACCAAGCCGCCGTCGCTCATCAGGACCACGCGGTCGGCGTAGCTCGCGGCGACGGGATCGTGCGTCACCATGATGATGCTCTGGCCCATTTCCTGGCTGCTCCGGCGCAGGAGCGCCAGCACTTCACCACCGGCTTTGGAATCGAGGTTGCCGGTGGGTTCGTCGCCGAAGACGACGTCGGGGCGCGTCAGCAGCGCCCGTGCCACCGCAACCCTTTGCTGTTGGCCGCCGGACAACTCATGGGGGCGGTGCTTCAGCCTGTCCTTCAGCCCCAGGGTGGTGACCACGGTATCCAGCCACCCGGCGTCGGCCGTTGTTCCGGCCAGCGCAAGCGGCAAGGTGATGTTCTGTTCGGCCGTCAGCGTGGGCACCAGATTGAACGCCTGGAAGACGAAGCCAATGCGTTCCCTCCGCAGTGCGGTCAGTTCCTTGTCACTGAGTCCCGTCAGTTCAGTGCCGCCAAGGAGGATGCGGCCACTGTCAGCAGTGTCCAATCCGGCCAGGCAGTGCATCAGGGTGGACTTGCCCGAACCGGACGGTCCCATGATCGCAGTGAACTTGCCGGCCTCGAAACGCACCGAGACGTTGTCCAGGGCCATCACCCGGGTATCGCCGCGACCGTAGCTCTTGGTCAGTGAACGGGCCTCGACGGCGGGACGCGCGGGCTCGGCGCCGGAGGGTTGGTCTGGAAACGACGGGTGCGGTGCGGACGTGAAAGTTGTCATGCTTTCACGCTATTTCCCGCGGCTGGTTCCCGGATCAGGCCTAGGGCCCACTGTCCGAGGTGCCCGCTCATACCGTGGTCGGAGGCCGGGGAGCACGGAACTCATCCCTGCTACGTGCCGGGGGCCACCACACCGGTCTCGTAGGCGATGACCACGATCTGCACGCGGTCCCGGGCGCCGAGCTTGGCCAGGATGTGCCCCACATGTGTCTTGACCGTTGCCTCGGAAAGGAAGAGTCCTGCAGCGATCTCCGGATTGGACTGGCCCTGGGCGATCAGCAGGAACACTTCGCGCTCGCGGGCCGTCAGGGTCTCCACTGCGGCCGCGTGCCCGCTCTGTTCCGGAGTCTGCGTCCGCAGCAACGGAGCAACGTGGTCCAGCAAACGGCGGGTAGTGGAAGGCGCGATCACGGCGTCACCGCGGTACACCGTCCGGATTGCCTCCAGGAGTTCTTCGGGGGGTGCGTCCTTCAGCAGGAACCCGCTGGCGCCGGCGCGGATCGCGGCCAAGGCGTATTCGTCCAGGTCGAAGGTGGTCAGGACCACGATCTTCACGTCAGCCCGCTGTGAGCCGTTGGGCTGCGTGGCAGCCTGTTCCAGGATGCGGCGTGTAGCTTCGATGCCGTCCATTCCGGGCATGCGGACATCCATGAGGACGACGTCGGCAGCAGTGGCGCTGAGCGCCTGGATGGCCTCGATGCCATTGCCGGCTTCAGCCACCACTTCAAGGTCCGGCTGGGAGTTGATGAGCATGCCAAAGCCCGAGCGGACCAGGTGCTGGTCGTCGACGAGGGCCACCCGGATGGGCACGGTGGGTTCGGACATGGTCAGGCCTCCGAATAGGGGATGAATGCAGATACGCGGAATCCGCCGCCCTGTTCGGGGCCTGCGGACAAGGAACCATCGTAGAGCGCAATCCGTTCGCCCATGCCGCGCAGGCCGTTTCCGCCGCCTGCTGCCGGAGGATCGGCGGCTGCGCCGCGCCCATCGTCCACCACGTCCACCTGAAGGCCGCGGCCTTGCCAGGCCAGGGTGACACTCGCCTTCGCGGTGGGGCCGCCGTGCTTGATGACGTTGGTGAGGGCTTCCTGGATGGTGCGGTACGCCGTGAGTTCCGCTCCCGCCGGCATGGCCCGCCGGGGGACGCCTTGCTCTTCGAAGGCGACCTGCAGGGTGGCGGCCCTGAAGCCCAGGAGGAGTTCGTCCAGGTCGGCCAGCCGTGGCTGCGGACGGGTGGGGGAGTCGTCGTCGTTTCGCAGGACGCCGAGAAGCCTCCTCATTTCGCTGAGGGAGTCGCGGCCGGTTGCCGCGATGGTAGCCAGTGCCTCGGTGGCAAGTTCCGGTTTGGCCGCCGCTGCGTACCGGGCACCATCGGCCTGGGTGATGATGACCGAGAGCGAGTGTGCCACGATGTCGTGCATCTCGCGCGCTATGTGTGACCGTTCGTCCGCCGCGGCGAGTTGGCGTTCCTGTTGCTGTTCGATTTCCAGCCGCCGGGTTCGGTCTTCGAGGGCCTGGAGTTGGAGGCGACGGACCCTGGTCAGGTCACCGAGGGTCCAGCTGACCAGTACCAGCATCCAGATGAGGACCGTGTACAAGGCGCCGATGGTGAGGCCCAGGATTCCGGACTCGGCAGAACCGGCGTACTCGCGTGTAGTGAGCATCACACCGCCCAGTATGCCCAGGAGCAGCACCGTGCGGCTTGCCCACACCGGTCCGTACGCGGCGGTGGCGTAGATGATGAGTGGCACGGCGATCTGGCCGGCCACCGGTTCGGCACCAGCCGCCCATTGGACCAAGCACACCAAAACCACGACGGCGGCAGCCGGCACAGGGCGGGTCCGTCGCCAGGCGAGGGGCAACAGGAGGCCGCAGGACAGGACGAAGAGGAAGGGCCGTCCGGCCAGCAGGTAGACCGGGCCGAAGAGCAGAAGGAGGATGACGGTTGCCGTCAGGTCAACCTTGAACCGGTTTATCCGGAACCATTCGTAAATTGCGTGCCTTCTGTCCACGCTACGACTCTATGGGGCCGTGGCGGGTGTTCACATCATGCCGTGGTCGGAGCTTTCGGTGGAATGTTCAACAAGTGAGACGATTTTGACCAGCATGTGGATTCTCCGGCTAGATGGACGTATGAGCGCATCGTCCATCAATCTCGCTGTCATCCCCGGCGACGGCATTGGCCCAGAGGTCATCGCCGAAGCCGTCAAGGTCCTGGAGAAGGCTGTAGCCGCAGAAGGCGTCACCCTGGAGCAGACCCACTACAAGCTGGGTGCCCAGCACTGGCTCGAGACCGGCGAGACCCTTCCGGACGAGGTCTTGGCGGACCTGAAGACGCGCGATGCCATCCTTTTCGGCGCCGTTGGCGCAGCCCCGGGTGACACCCGGATCCCCTCGGGCATCATCGAACGCGAGATGCTCCTCAAGCTGCGTTTCAGCCTGGACCACTACGTCAACCTTCGCCCCTCCCGCCTCTACGGAACCGTCGGCAGCCCGCTGGCCAATCCCGGCAACATCGACTTCATCGTGGTGCGCGAAGGAACCGAAGGCCCCTACGTTGGCAACGGCGGCACTCTCCGCGGCGGAACCCCGCACGAGGTAGCCACCGAAGTTTCACTCAATACTGCCCATGGCGTGGAGCGCGTTGTCCGCGATGCCTTCCGCCGCGCCAGCGAGCGTCCGCGCAAGCATGTCACCTTGGTGCACAAGCACAACGTCCTGGTCTTCGCGGGCCACCTCTGGAAGCGCACCGTCGAGGCCGTGGCCACGGAATTCCCCGAGGTCACCCACGACTACCTGCACATCGATGCCGCCACGATCTTCCTGGTCACCGAGCCGGCGCGCTTCGACGTCATTGTCACCGACAACCTCTTCGGTGACATCCTGACCGACCTCGCAGCTGCCGTCACCGGCGGTATCGGGCTCGCGGCATCAGGAAACATCAACATGGACCGCACCGCACCGTCCATGTTCGAACCAGTCCATGGCTCCGCCCCGGACATCGCAGGCCAGCAGAAGGCGGACCCCACTGCTGCGATCCTGTCTGCAGTGCTGTTGCTGGACCACCTTGGCTACACCTCGGCGGCCCGCAAGATCGAAGCGGCAGTTGTTGCCGACGTCGAAAGCCGCACCGGCGAACCGCGCAGCACCGCTGCGATCGGCGACGCCATTGCGGCCGCACTTTAGGCCCATTACTCAGGCGTAAGCTTGTCTTGAATTATTTACCTGCTTCCTTGGTCCATCGCTGAACCATCTCCTCTTCCAGGGGCCGTGGTTCGCACTGCCAGGTAGCTGACTGTGGAGGAAACATGACTCAGACTGCCCATGGCGTCGAATTCAGCCAGCAGCTTTCGGCCAACCCGAAGTCTGTTGAGGAGCGTGCAGCCGTCCTGGCGAACCCGGGATTTGGCGACTACTTCACCGACCACACCGCCGTCGTCGATTACAAGGTCGACGCCGAAGGCAAGGGCGGATGGCAGAATGCCCGCGTAGAGCCGTATGGTCCCATTACGCTCGACCCCTCGGCCGCGGTGCTGCACTATGGCCAGGAAATTTTCGAGGGCCTCAAGGCATACCGCCACGCTGACGGTTCCGTCTGGACGTTCCGCCCGGAAGCCAATGCTGCCCGGCTCAACAAGTCCGCCCGTCGCCTGGCCCTTCCGGAACTGCCGGAGGAATACTTCCTGGGCGCCATCCGCGAACTGGTACAGGCCGACAAGGAATGGGTTCCCTCCGGTGACGGTGAAGCCCTGTACTTGCGTCCGTTCATGATCGCCACCGAGGCTTTCCTGGGTGTCCGTGCCGCCCGTGAAGTGTCCTTCCGCGTCATCGCCTCGCCGGCCGGGAACTACTTCGGCGGGGAACTCAAGCCGGTGTCCATCTGGATCTCCCGCGAGTACGCCCGGGCCGGCCGCGGTGGCACCGGTGCGGCCAAGTGCGGTGGCAACTATGCCGCCTCGCTGATCGCGCAGCAGGAAGCAGAGGCCAACGGCTGCAAGCAGGTACTCTTCCTGGACCACTTCAACGACGATGCCGTGGAAGAACTCGGCGGCATGAACGTCTTCTTCGTGTTCAAGGACGGCTCGCTGGCCACGCCGGCCCTGAGCGGAACCATTCTGGAAGGCGTCACCCGGTCCTCCGTGATCCAGGTGGCCAAGGACATGGGCCGCGAGGTATCCGAGCGCAAGATCACCCTGGACGAGTGGCGTGACGGCGTTGCTTCGGGCGACATCACCGAGGTCTTCGCGTGCGGTACCGCTGCCGTGATCACGCCGATCGGCGTGCTGAAGGACGCCACGGAATTCATCGGCTCCGAGGACGCCAAAGCAGGCGACACCACCATGGCCATCCGCGAGCAGCTCCTGGGAATCCAGACCGGAACGGTCGAGGACCGCCACGGCTGGCTGACCCGCCTGGTCTAGATCCCCAAAAAGTACGACGGTCCAAAGCACGACGACGGTCCCCGCCTTGAGTGACAAGGCGGGGACCGTCGTCGTCCACCCTCTCTCATCGAGTCGCCTGTTTTGTGGGACCCTCTCTCATCGAGTCGCCTGTTTTGTGGGACGCTCTCTCATCGAGTCGCCTGTTTTGTGGGACGCTCTCTCATCGAGTCGCCTGTTTTGTGGGACGC